>CAYNNX010000420.1:0-6059 GCA_964398515.1 uncultured Streptantibioticus sp.
TTGTCCGCGTGAGAGCGGCTCGAGAAGAGCAATTGTCAAGAGTTGTGGACTGAGTAGCTGATATCTGCCGGAGCTTCTCCCACTCGGTCCGGGTGAGTTCGTACTCGAGGTGCGGCCATTAGAGGCGACCCCTGATCCGGCGGCAGGTGCCGACGGTCGAGATATCCGACGGGGGCACCGCAGGTGACGCAGTCGCGTTGCTTCTTGCCCATCGCGGCCCGCTGGTCACAGAGGCGGCATCGACCGGCCCCTGGCGGAGGCGGCCTGCGGCAGGTCGGCAACTGGACGAGGAGTTGCGATCGGCCGTTCAACCGGAGTGGTGTCGACCTCGATCAGGTCGTTGGGGGGTGCATTCCAGCTCGGTGCACAACGCAGCCAGCGTGTCATCTTCACCTGAGAGGGTTCCTTGGTGAACAGCGCGGACACCGATGCCGAGGACAGTTCCAGGCCGGCCTTCTCGGCCAGCGGCCGCCGCAGCTCGGTCCCAGTCCACACCTCGCGCTGGGCCGCGGCCATCCGCAGCCGCCATTGGATCTTCATGCTGTGGTGTCCTTTCGCTCAGCTCGGCCAAAGTGCTGGCGACCGCGTGTTGATGGGCGTCCCTTCCCCGCAGCGCCGGGCTCTGCTGATGGCGAGTGTGGCGAGCGGGCCCTCCCAGACCGTCAGTGACTGGCGGTCCCGTAGACGGGGCTGACGTAGGTGCCGGGGTGAGTAGCGCCGTCCTGGAGCTGCACGGCGATGTTCGGCCAGGGCCAGGCGAGCGTGGCGGTGGCGGTGGTGTCAGGCGGGGTGATCTTCACGTGGGCCACGTTGAACGGCTGCTGGTCCGACACCTTGGAGCTCGGCGAGACCGGAAGAAACGTCAAGTCGGCCATGGTCGCCACCCCGGGCTTGAGGCTGATCTGCTCCGCCGTCGTCTTCTGCCACATCAGGCTCCAGACCCTGCCGGAGCTACTCACCAGATCCACCCCGGGGTGTCCCTGAACGGAGCAGGTGCGCTTGCCGACATTGGTGAAGAGAAGGGTGGCATGTGTCTGGCCGCCCTTGGGGTCCGGGTCGGCGTCGGTGCCGTGGATAATCGACGGCTTCAGCTCCACACCCGTACACACCCCCTTCCCGGCCGACTTGACGGCGGCTCCGGCCGCAGAGGCCGAAAGGAGTGCGGCGCTCTTGGACGACGTCCCGGAACCCGAAGTACCGGCAGAGGCGGTTGCCCCGGAACCCGAAACGTCGGACGCGGAGTTGGAGCCGCCCGAGCAGGCGGTCGCCCCGAGAGCGAGAGTAGCGGTGGCCAGGGCAAGTGCCGAGGTCCGAGCGGCACGGGTGAGCTTGACGTTCATAGCGGTACGTCCCATCCCTTACTGACCCCGCACGCGGCCTTGGCCCGTGCGGAGAAGAGGTGACCTACGTTCATTGAGAAGGCCGACCGGTGATCCAGTTGCGGCCGGTACTGCTACAGGTGTGTAACAGGGACCATGTGGCACTCCGGGAGCCTGAGTGGGGGTGGTTCCCACAACTGTCCGACCTGGAAGGGTGGCACCCCATGGCCCAGGACGATGTCGTTGGCGCCCCGCAGGCGGCCCTGGTCAGACCTCCGTATCTTCCAGGGCGTGGAAGGCGGAGACCAGGAGGCTATGGGGTTCCTCCGTACGCTCCCGGCCCGGGGACGCCACGAGCTGGAACTGCACGCGTTCGGCTCGCTCGGGCGCCGGGCAGCGGCGGGAGACGACGCTCAACAGGGTGAGATACGGGATCGAGGTCTGCACGAACTCCTCACGCCGCTCCTCGCGCAGCACGGACGTGAGGTCGGAGGACAGGTCCAGCAGCGCCTTCTCGGCACGCCGGCCGGGGTGCCAGACCATCTGCCGTAGCGACCGCGGCCGGATCACCGGATACTCGCGCCACGGGCTCGTGGTGCCGTCCGCCAGCCGGTACCTGACCAGGAGATGGATGTCCTCCGCCGCCGGGTTGGGCGCGAAGTACGTTGAGACGGGGAACAGCGAGTGCCCGGGGTCGACCGGGCCCAGCCACCGTGGCTGCCTACGGAACTGCTGTGCCACCGTGAGCCCGAACCAGGTCAGCAGCAGCCCGTAGAGCCCGTACCGTCGAACGGGTGTGCCGGCGTAGCCGGTGAGCGCGGACGTTCCGGTCGGATCAGGCACGGACGGCCTCGATGGTCCGGGCCAGGGCCCACTGGATGCTCGCGACCACACGGTCCGCGTACTCCCTGCGCGTGACCAAGGTGTTGTGCCCGGCGTCGGCCACGATGTCGTGCCGGGACACCTTGGACAGTTCGGCCAGCTCCCGTTGGAGTCCGAGGTGGGCGGGGTCCGAGGAAGCGGTCTCCCCCGCAGTCAGCACCGCGACCGGAGCCGGTGAGAACGTCGTGAGCCGGGCCGCGTCGTGCACCCAGGATTGGTGCCACTGGCGCAGTTCCCGGCGGGCCGACCACCACGTGGCGGGCATGGACATACGGGCCTTGGTCGTTTCGGCGACCGCAGCGGGCAAGAAGCCGAACGGTGCCGACGCCAGGTCGTCGGAGCGGCACGTTGTCGGCCCACCGACCAGTGTTCGCAGCCACTGCGTGGAGAGCCGCTGCCGGACCCAGGGGAGGGTCTCGCGCTGCCCGGCGGACCGGTCGAGTTGCTCGGGGTGCGAGGAGTCGACGAACACCAGGCCGCCGACCATCTCCGGGTGGCGGCGGGCGAAGCAGCGGATCAGCACCCCGCCCACTGAGTGGCCCACCAGCACGAAGGGCGGCTTCGCCTCGAGCCGGGCGAGCAGCACGGCCAGCGCCGCGCTGTTCCATTCGGCGTCCTGCACCCCGCCGTACGGTGAGCTCCAGCCGATGCCAGGCCGGTCGTACGCGACGTGGTCGATACCGGGGCCTAGACCGCGCAGCGCCCACGTCCAGGCGGTGACCGGGCAGGCCATCCCGCTCTCGAACACCACGGTCGGACCGCCCGAGGTGGTGTCCGCGAGCACGTGCACCTCGCGTCGGCCGAGCCGCACCATCCTGCCGGGCGCCGATCCGGCGCGACGGAGCCGCTGTTTCCGCGCCAGGCGCAGCGCGGTGCCCGCACCCACGCCCGCCAGGAGCGCGAGGCCCGCAGCCCCGGCCCGGTCCAGCCCGCCGCCCGGCCAGTCCCCGGCGGCGCGTCCTGTGTACCCGCCCCACGCCGTGGGGTCGGAGGTCACCGTACAGCCTTGCTGCCCCGCATGACCGGGCCAAACTGTACGGCCGGTTTCCAGCCCGACCCCGGTGCCGCCGCGCGAACGGGAGAGGTGGGCGACGGCCGGATACGTCGCGCAGTACGACCAGACGAACCGGTTGAGTCCCATGAAGCGCGCGTTGCCGAGATGGAACGCGGCGCCGGCAGTGAGGATGGCCCGGGCGACCGCAGGCGGCGCCACCAGCACGAGGGGAAAGGAGAGTTCACCGGCGATGGTCGACCAGGCGATTGCCTTGGCGAGCCACGGCCGGTCGCGGACCGCGTGGTGGAGGAAGGCGTCCCCGAGCGTCTCGGTGCGGAAGATCCTCGGGATGGCCGACCCGTCCCGCCAGACCGGCGAGACCAGCTTCGACACCCCGGACGTGGCATAGGACAGGCATGCCTGCGCCGCGAGGAAGGCCACCACCGCCTCCCGGGCCCGGCGGTCCCCGCCGAACGTCTTCTCCAGCACCGAGCAAGCGTAGGTGACGAAGGCCAGGGGGTCAGACCCGTCGAATCCGTAGCGCGCGCGGGCCTGCAGGCCGTAGGCCGTCAGGCACATCGCGGCCGACAACGCCGCCCGGGCCGGGCGGCTCGCGCCGGGGATCAGCAGCCCGAGCCCGGCGAGGCCCCGCGCCGCGACGATCCCCAGCACCTGGGGATGGTCGAAGAGCCGGTCGAGAGTCCCGGCCGCGGGCGCCCACGACGGCGGGAGACCGAGTCGGCCGACGTCCCAGGCAAGGAAGCCGCCCGGACCCAGCTCGGCGGACGCCGACAGTTGTTCCAGGGCTCCGATCAACTGCCCGACAGAGGTGAGCACTTCGGCTCTGCGCAGTACGACGTCGATGTCGTCCCCGAAGCGCATGTGTTCCTCCCGTGGTGGTGGGGGCGGGTGGGGCCGCCCGTTCCTCGTCGACCGGCGAGCCCTGTCCGGGGCCCCGGATGACGGGCGCGGTTCCGGGGCCCCGGGTCGCCGTCAGCGGAGGTGGCTCAGCAACTCCTGCACGGAGAGCCCGCGACCCGCGCTCACACCCGGCTGACGCTCCCCCACCACGTGATGGCCTATCCACCAGGCAGTTGGCACCTCTCGCGGCGTGACGACCTTCACCTCGGTGGCGCCGAGGGCCGGCACCGCGACGGTGGCGTCCGCCGTGCGGAATCCGCTGTCATCGGTAGCCTTGCTCTCCGCCCAGCGTGTGATGGGCGACTCATGGGTCCGTGTCATCAGATACTCCTTTCCTGCTCCCCCGGACCACGGGTGGTCCGTCGCGCCGCTGCGCGGGGGCCGGCATCCGGCAGAGCTGACCCTACGATCCGTACTTCCACGAACTACGCACATAGACAAGTGTGCGCACCGACCGGCAGCCACATGAGACGCACAACTCGCGTGATCGATCGAGCCGTTTGGCGTCAGCCAGTTGGTATTCCAACCATGCCCTCGCGTGCTGCCACGACGCACTATCTGCGGCAGCTTCTGCCCTTCCTGACCGGTCAGTCTGCCGACACGGACAAGCTCTGTAGCGGTGTTTGGACAGGATCGCCCGTACCGCGCCCATGTACCAGGTGATCCCGGAGCGGTGCCGGTTGCGTGCCGGGTCGTGGCGGACGGGCACGGGATTCCGTCGCGCGTGAGTCCTTCGGCGATGGTGAACACTCCGCGCCCACTGCAGCACTCGCGGAAGATCCGCTGGACTACCCGCGCGGGTTTCCGGATCGGGCTCCAGGCGGTGCAGGTGCTTGCGGTCGGCGGCCTTGGCGCCGATCTTCACCCGGTTGCCTGGCGCGCCATCGTGTCAGCCACCGTGGCCGCGCCACTGATGCCTCGGCTCTTCGTGTGCAGTGCGCCCTTCACCGCGACGTGAGCGTTGCGGCGGGGCTGTGCCACCTCGCCGTATTTCCCTCCTCGTTCGCTTTCTCAGGCCGGGACCGGTTGGGGCTCACGGGAAGCTGTAGCGACTCCCGCCGAGTGACCGCCGGTTCCGACGGCTGCCACGAGGATGTCCACGCGGCCGAGTTGGACGACGAGTTCGACGCCGAGTGACGTGTAGACGGCAACGTTGTCCGGGTTGTGGTACTGGTCCGGGCACCACGCGCCAGGCAGGCGATCCAGCAGTCCAGGCCACGAGGCACCGGCTGCGGCTTCCCGTCAGCCGCAGCCACCGGACGAGTCGGACGGGAGGCCAGGGCCCGACAGCAACCCGTGGAGATGCCCGCGCCCGTCGTCGCAGCCGCTCTCGGCTACCACGACAAGACACCACCCGGCTGCTCAACGAGGTCGGGTGGTCGCACTCTTGATTCGCCGCGCCTGTTTGACCAGCTGTGACGAGCCAGAGCGCGCCGCCAGCTCGTTGATCTCCGGTATCGGCCCACGGGCTCCGGACCGCTCCGCGCATTCGGCTGCGATCGTGAACAGGGCGGGGAGACCGTGTGGCGCCTCGCCCGTCAGCAGGAGAGGGAGGGCAGCCGAGATCACCGCCCACACCGTGGCGTACGCGCCGATGCGCACCGCTTCCCGCAGTGCCACCACGATTCGCTGGAGCTTGAGCCGACGCAGGCCAGTCAGCTCGGCCATGTCCCGGCCGAGCCGCGCCGCGTCGAGCTGACCGCGAGCGGCCAGGACGAGCATCGCGTCCACGGCGAACAGCTGCTCCTCCACACGCCGTGCCCCGAGGCCGTACGCCAGGAGGAGATGAGTCGCAGGCCCGGCCGATCCGTGCGACTCGGCCAGCGTGGGCAGCACGCGCGCGCCCTGGCCGGCTGGAGGTCGACCGCCTGCCCGGCGACGCCACCCCGCTGCCGGTATGGCTGTGGTCCTCCAAGACCGGCCTGACCGGCGCGGACGTCGAC
>CAYNNX010000421.1:0-6057 GCA_964398515.1 uncultured Streptantibioticus sp.
CGGGCGGCCGCCCGGGGCGGGAGCGGCCTCGACCTGCAGCTGCTCGGGTGCGCTCGACACGTGGCGGCCTCCCGCGGCGCGTCGGTCCCGGTGCGCGGCGGTCCCGTGCCGCGGACCGGTACTGGTACGGTCCTACCGTCCTGCCCGTTCTCCGTGCTGTCCTTCCCTGTTCGTTCCTTCCCTGTTCCGCGGCGGTAGTCACGGCGTTTCCCCAGGGCAGCCGCCGTCGTTGAGCCGTCGTGACGAGAGCAGTGGTGGAACGGGTACGGCGGGGGCTCACCCGGGCGGCGCTCGCGGCGGCGGCGCTGACGCTGGCGGCATGCGGTGCGGGCGGCACGGGGAGCCCGGACGGCGGCCCCATCGCGGACGGCGGCGGCGGCGCCGACGCCGCCCGCGTCTCCCAGGCGGCCATCCGCATCACCCCGCAGGACGGCACCGCCGGCGTCCCCGCCACCGGCCGGCTCGCGGTGACCGCCGAGCACGGCACGCTGACCGAGGTACGGGTGGCCGACGCCGCCGGGACCCCGGTGCCGGGGCGGATCACCGCGGGCGGCCACGCCTGGCGCCCGGACGGCGCCCTGGCCCTGGAGACCCGCTACACGGTCGACGCCCTCGCCCAGGACACGTCCGGGCGACGGGCCGCCAAGCACGCGGTCTTCACCACGATGGTCCCGCAGCACCGCTTCATCGGCTTCCCCGGCCCCGAGTCCGGGCAGACCGTCGGCACCGGCATGATCGTCTCGGTGGTCTTCAACCGCCCGATCGCCGACCGCGCAGCCGTGGAGCGTGCGATCACGGTGACCGCCTCGCCGTCCGTGCCCGTGGTCGGCCACTGGTTCGGCAGCCGGCGCCTCGACTTCCGCCCCGAGCGCTTCTGGACCCCCGGCACCCGTGTCGACCTGCGGCTGCGGCTGAAGGACGTGCGGGCGGCGCCGGGCGTGTACGGCAGCCAGGACAAGGACGTGGTCTTCACCGTCGGCCGCTCGCAGACCAGCGTGGTCGACGCCGACCGGCACACGATGACGGTGCGCCGCGGCGGCGAGGTGGTCCGCACCCTGCCGGTCAGCGCGGGCAGCCCGCAGCACCGCACGTACGACGGGTACCTCGTGGTCAGCGAGAAGCTGCCGGTGACCCGGATGAACGGCGACACCGTCGGCTACGGCGGCGAGTACAACATCCCGGACGTGCCGCACGCGATGCGCCTGACCCGGTCCGGGACCTTCGTGCACGGCAACTACTGGGCGGCGCCCGGCGTCTTCGGCACCCAGAACACCAGTCACGGCTGCATCGGGCTGCGGGACGTCAAGGGCGGGGGCGCCGTGACCCCGGCCGCCTGGTTCTACGACTCCTCCCTGATCGGCGACGTGATCGAGGTCGTCAACTCGCACGACGCCACCGTCGCCCCCGACAACGGCCTGGGCGGCTGGAACATGACGTGGCGGCAGTGGATCGCCGGCTCCGCGCTGCACGGCTCGTAGCCCGCGCCGCGCGCTCGCGCACCTCACAGGCGACAGCGACGAACCGGTGACGAAATCCGTACCGGTCGCCTTGGCGGTGTGATTATCTGACAGCAATGCGTGAGGTCCCAGGGGGGATCGCGGCGGCACCGGCCGGGAAGGATCGGTACGCGGACGGTCGCGCGAGGGGAGAGGTGAGTTGCTGCACCATCAGCCGCCGCCACGGCGGGGCATTCGGGGGATACGCGGGATTCGGCGCGCACGGCGGGGGCTCGCGGCCGCGGCGCTCGGCGGTGTCCTGGCGCTGGCCACCGCCTGCGGACCGGGCGGGGACTCGGGCTCCGGCGGTTCGGGGCCGGGGGGCGACAAGCAGGCCTCGCAGGCCGTCGTCACCATCACCCCGAAGGACGGCGCCACGGACGTGGCCACCACCGATGCGCTGAAGGTCACCGTGGCGCAGGGCAGGCTCAGCCAGGTCGAGGTCAAGGACGCCAAGGGCGCGGCCGTGCCCGGCAGGATATCCGCGGACGGCTCCAGCTGGGTGCCGGACGGCAACCTGTCCACCGCCACCGAGTACACCGTGGACGCCCTCGCCAAGGACTCCAAGGGCCGGGAATCGGCCAAGCACGAGACGTTCACCACCGTCGTCCCCAAGGACAGCTTCATCGGCTTCTACACCCCCGAGGACGGCACCACCGTCGGTGTCGGCACCGAGGTCTCGATCGGCTTCAACCGCCCGATCGCGGATACCAAGGCCGTCGGGAACGGCATCAAGGTGACGGCCTCGCCGCCGGTGCCGGTGGTGGGCCACTGGTTCGGCAGCCGGCGCATCGACTTCCGCCCCGAGAAGTACTGGGCGCCGGGCACCAAGGTCACCCTGAGCCTGCGGCTCGACGGCGTCCAGGGCTCTCCCGGCGTCTACGGCTCGCAGCGCAAGGACGTCCACTTCACCATCGGCCGCAACCAGATCAGCTACGTCGACGCCGCCTCGCACCAGATGCGCGTCACGCAGGACGGCTCGACGGTCAGGACCATCCCGGTCTCCGCGGGCGCCCCCGAGCACACCACGTACAACGGTGCCATGGTGATCAGCGAGAAGGACCCGGTCACCCGGATGAACGGCTCGACGGTCGGCTTCGGCGGCGAGTACGACATCAAGGACGTTCCGCACGCCATGCGGCTGACCAGCTCGGGCACCTTCATCCACGGCAACTACTGGGCCGACCCGTCGGTCTTCGGCAGCGAGAACACCAGCCACGGCTGCGTCGGCCTGCGCGACGTGCGCGGCGGCGGCGACGGCGGGACACCGGCAGCCTGGTTCTACGACCACTCGCTCGTCGGCGACGTCGTGGTGGTCTCCGGCTCCCACGACCGGACGGTCCAGCCCGACAACGGCTTCAACGGCTGGAACATGCCGTGGCAGGAGTGGACCGCCGACCGATAGCGGGTTCACGGGCGCTAACGTCACCCCCATGACTGTTCACCTCGAGGCCGAAGGCGGCGTCGGCGTCATCCGTCTGGACCGCCCGCCGATGAACGCGCTGGACATCGCGATGCAGGACCGGCTGCGCGCCGTGGCGGAGCAGGCCGCCGAACGCGACGACGTACGCGCCGTCGTGGTCTGGGGCGGCGAGAAGGTCTTCGCCGCCGGCGCGGACATCAGGGAAATGCAGGCGATGGGGTACGAGGAGATGGCCCGGCGGGCCCGCCTCCTCCAGGACTCCTTCACCGCCGTCGCCCGGATCCCCAAGCCGGTGGTGGCCGCGGTCACCGGCTATGCGCTGGGCGGCGGCTGCGAGTTGGCGCTCTGCGCCGACGTGCGCATCGCCGCGGAGAACGCCCGGCTCGGCCAGCCCGAGATCCAGCTGGGCCTGATCCCGGGGGCCGGCGGCACCCAGCGGCTCCCGCGGCTGATCGGCCCCGCCAAGGCCAAGGACCTCATCTTCACCGGCCGGATGGTCAAGGCCGACGAGGCGCTCGCCATCGGCCTGGTGGACCGGGTCGTGCCGCCCCAGGACGTCTACGCCGAAGCCCACGCCTGGGCGGCGAAGCTGGCCCAGGGCCCGGCTCTGGCGCTGCGGGCCGCCAAGGAGGCGGTCGACAGCGGCCTGGAGACCGACCTGGAGACCGGACTCGCCGTCGAACGCGGGCTGTTCGCCGGGCTGTTCGCCACCCAGGACCGTGAGATCGGGATGCGCAGCTTCGTCGAGGAGGGGCCGGGCAAGGCGAAGTTCGTCTGACCGGGGCCGTGACGTGGCGGGGCCGCCCGGGGACCGGCCCCGCCGCCTCCCGCATATGCCGTAGGAAGGACCGGGATTCGTCGCCCCGGGCGGGCCAATTCCCCCGGTTCCGGCCCCAACCGGCGAGTCACCGGCCATGATGAACGCATGGAGGGCATGGCGGGTCCGGCAGGTGTCGAGCGGGCGCGGCGGTCTCAGGCCGTCGCCGCGGGATGGCTCCCCGCACCGCAGGATCCGCGGGACGCCGGCACCCTCGAGCTGCTGGGCGACCCCTCGGTGGAGGAGGTCCGCCTGGTCTCCAGGCCGGAATCGGCCTCCGCCGCCCGCCGGCTCACCGTGGCCGTGCTGCGGGCGTGGCAGATGCCGCACGTGGGCGAGAGCTGCGAGCTGCTCGTCTCCGAGCTCGTCGGCAACGCCGTGCGGCACACCGGTGCCCAGACCTTCGGGCTGCGCATGCTGCGGCGCCGCGGCTGGATCCGCATCGAGGTCCGCGATCCGTCCCGGGCGCTGCCGTGCCTGCTGCCCGTCCGCGAACTCGACATCAGCGGCCGCGGGCTCTTCCTGGTCGACAAGCTCTCCGACCGCTGGGGCGTGGACCTGCTGCCGCGCGGCAAGACGACCTGGTTCGAACTGCGCGTCGGCGAGCGCTGAGCGCCCGCGCACGGCCTGGGCGTTCGAGGAAATCGGGCGGCTACGAAGAAACCCCCTGCGTCCTTGTCCGACGTCACGGGGGTTTCTTCGCACGACCGTGAGGCAAGGGGAGGCCCACGGCGTCGGGGACGGCCAAGCCCTGGTCAAGGGGGCCGTTGGTGACGACTCTCGCACGGGGAACGGGCGGCGGACAAACCGGCATCCCGGGCAATCAGTTGATCTCGGTCGCCGATCGCGTGATCCGCGCGTGATACCCGACACCACCCTCGCCCGTGGTGCCCGACGAACGGCTGCGGGGCCTGTGCCGCACGGGCCGCTCAGGCGGCGCCGGCGACGTTCCTCACCGTCCTTCCGGGCCGGACCACCGCGTACGCCTGGTTGCGCATCGCCCGCAGCCCTCCGCCGCGGCCGTAGAGGACGTCGGCGAGCGGGGTGGCGACGTGGTGGCAGGAGACGGAGGAGGGGACCCCCAGAATGCCCGGCGTGTCCACCAGGAACGGCACCTCCGCCGCCACGAAGCCGCGGGCCGCGCGCAGTTGCCGCTCGGTGGCCGGGCCGCCGCTGTCCTGCAGGCGGGGGGCGAGGAACTGCTGCACGGTGTGGTCGCACCCCTGCCGGAGTTCGTCGTCGATCTTCAGCAGATGGGCGACGCGGCGGGAGAGCAACTGGTAGAGCGGGCGGTCGGCGAAGTCCGACAGCGCCCTCACCCGCACCCTCGCGGCGACCGGGCCGGCCTCGCGCACCCCCTGCCGGATCGTTCCGAGCAGCGCGCTGCCCTCCATCGCCGCGCGCCGCTGCGCCTGCTGCGGCGAGTAGCCGAAGGCCTGGAAGAGCGAGGCGAGGTGCAGGTCCGTCTGGACGATGTCGATCTCCTCGAAACGCCGGCCGAGCCATCGGGTCAGCGCCGCGAGGCGCCCGGCCGACGCGTACGCGCTCAACGAGCCGACGGTGACCAGGGCGTGAGCACCCTCCTCGAAGATGAGCCGGCAGGTGGTCGTCACCGGGAAGAACTCGAACCCCTCCATGGCGGCCGTGTTGCCCGCGGTGGCGTCAGCCATGGTCAACTGGCTGGTGCGCAAGGCGCGTTCACCCCTCTTGCCGCAAGTCCCGGGGAGCCTTGTACTCCTGGTGTGGCGGCAACCCGAAGCTACCTCGCGAACCCGGAGCGTGACCGGTCCGGACCGAGGTTGGCCGATTAGCGGGTGCGCGTGGCCGGGATCGTTCGTCTCCGGCCCGGCCCGCGGCTACGAGTCGTCGGGCGCAACCGTAAACGCACCGTGCGGGGTGAGCGGGCGCACGGCGCGGAAGCCGCGGCGGGACTTTTCGGGGACTTTCTGCCCGGTGCCCGGCTAGTGATCGTGCGGAAGCGCGGGGCGGGTGACTGGCACCACGGTTGGGAGGGTTTCCAAGCCCTTGAAGTCATCGGGATTGGTGGTGAACAGGGGGAGGTCCTCAGCGGCGGCGATGGCGGCGATCATCAGGTCGGCCACGCGCCTTCGCGGTTCGCGGCCCGCGCTGATCACGGCCGCGCAGATCCGTCCGTAGATGCGTGCGGCCTCGGCGTCGAAGGGGATGGGATCGAACTCGTTCTCGGCGCGTTGGAGGACATCGAGTCGACGGGCCCGCTCCGCGTATTCGTCGTAGTCGCCCTGTTCCTCGTTCCGCCGGACCTCGTGCGGCCCGGCGGACAGCTCTGCCAAGGTGATCGC
>CAYNNX010000422.1:0-6048 GCA_964398515.1 uncultured Streptantibioticus sp.
CGGGGGGGGGGGGGGGGGGGGGGGGGGGGGGGGGGGGGCCCTTGCCGGTGCCGGGGGGGGGGGAGGCGTCGGGGCCTCTCGTGGCGAAGGCCAGGGCTGCGATGAGCAGTACGACTACGCCGACGACGGTGACCAGGGTCCGGGAGGGCCGGGCCGGGCGGCGGGACGGCGTGCCGGGGGTCGTCTCGGGCAGCCGGGTTCTGGTCGTGCCGTCGGGGTCGTCGACCGTGTCGTGGTGGCTCGGGTGAGTGGGCATCAGCACGCAGCCTAGGTGGGGGAGTAGGGGCCGGGGACGGGCCCGCCGGGGGTGTACGGAGGCGTGGGGGGCGCGGGCTAGACCGCCATGCCGTACACGATGGTGAACAGAGTGCCGAGTGATCCGATGATGAACACGCCGGTCAGACCGGCGATGATCAATCCCTTACCCTGCTCGGCGCTGAACGTATCGCGCAGTGCCGTGGCGCCGATCCGCTGTTTGGCCGCACCCCAGATCGCGATGGCCAGGCAGAGAAGGATGGCAACGGCCATCACGACCTCGACCATCACCCGTGCTTCGTTCCCAAGGTTGCCGAAAGGGCCCCAGTTTGGCGCGATTCCGCCGATGATGGTGTTGATGTCGCCCTTCGAGGCTGCCAGGAACATGGATAACTCACCGCCCCGCATGATCAGTTGAGACCCTCGCAGGAGCGCAAGGGTCCAGACTCTATATTGGCCGACAACGCCGCTGGCGGACGTCGGCCGGCCGACATTCTCGGCGACATTCTCGTCGGAATCCCGGCGTGATCCGCGTCAGGGCGTCCACACTGGGGCCCGTACCGGTGTCCGATGGGGGCGCCGGACCTTACTGTGTGTATCACGGGCGGTAGCGCAGAGCAACGATCCGGAGCGGGGTGAGGGCGGGATGGGTCGCAGGGGCGGGCGTGTGCGCAGGATCTGGCTTGTCGTCACCGCCGGGGCCGGCGCGGGTGCCGCGTTCCTCGGGCTGCTGGTGATCGGCACGTACTCGGCCGCCTCGGAGCTGCTCGGCGGCCGGACGGCCGGGCTCGCCCCGAACTCGGTGCCGGCGGCGTACCAGTCGCTGGTGGCGAAGTGGGGGTCGCTGTGTCCGGCGCTGAGCCCGCCGGTGCTGGCGGCCCAGCTGTACACCGAGAGCGGCTGGAACCCGGCGGCGCGCAGTCCCGCGGGGGCGGAGGGGATCGCCCAGTTCATCCCGGGTACGTGGGCCACGCACGGTTTCGACGCCAACGGCGACGGCAAGGCGGACGTGTGGGACCCGAACGACGCCATCCCGTCGGCGGCGGCGTACGACTGCCAACTGGCCCAGGACGTACGGAAGGTGCCGGGGGACACGACCAGCAACATGCTGGCCGCCTACAACGCCGGTGCCTACGCCGTGATCGCAGCGAACGGCGTGCCGTCCTACGCCGAGACGCAAGGGTACGTACGCGACATCCGGGCGCTGGCGCAGAGCTTCTCCGCTCCGGTGGGCAGGCTGATGCCCACGCAGGCGGCGGCGGGTGCGATCTCGTTCGCGCAGTCGAAGCTCGGCACGCCGTACCTGTGGGGCGGCACGGGGGCGGCGGCGGACGACGGGCGGTTCGACTGCTCGGGGCTGACCCAGGCGGCGTACCACTCGGTGGGGATCGAGCTGCCGCGGGTGGCGAACGACCAGTGGAACGCCGGTCCGCATCCGAAGCGGAACGAACTGCTCCCCGGCGATCTGGTCTTCTTCGCGCATGACCTCAGTGATCCGCGCAGCATCCACCACGTGGGGATCTACGTGGGCGGCGGATACATGATCGACGCGCCGCACACCGGTGCCACGATCCGCTTCGACCCGATCGACTCGGCCGACTACTTCGGGGCGACCCGGGTGACCCAGGCAGGTGCCCAGGCGCTGCCCACGCAGCCGTCCGGCCAGACGTCCACCGGCGGTGCTCCGGCGGGTCCGTGACGGCCGGTCATGCTGCGGCCCCTGGCGTGGCGGGCGTGGTCTCCCTTCGATAACTTCCTCGTGATCATCTGGTGAGGAAGGAACCCATCCCGCCGAAGAGGCCGTTCAATGGAACGAGAAACTGGCAGGACGCGGGCGATGCGAACAACGGGGGTTGGTGCGCGGGGATCACGACGACGGTTGAGGGGTGCTCTGGATGGCTGAGCTCGCATTCGACGGCTCCAACCCCGATGTCGGCCTTCTCTACGCGGTCAACGGCCTGGCCCGCTCGGCTCCCCGCTGGCTCGATCACACCGTGGTCCTCACCGGAGAGTACGGGGTGCCTGCCGCGATGGCGGTGCTCGTGCTGTGGTGCTGGTGGCGGGCGGCCAGGCGGCAGGGCGCCGAGGCGCCGTCAGCCGTGGCCGCCGTGGCGTGGGCTGGTCTGGCGGCCGTGATCGCGATGCTGCTGAGCGTTCCGGTCCGCGCGGTGGTACGGCGGCCTCCGCCCGTGGTCTACCACGACCATCTGGCCCTGCTGGAGCACCACGAAGCGGGGTTCTCGTTCGTCAGCGGCCACGCCACGGTGGTGATGGCCGCTGCCGTCGGGCTGTTCATGGTGCACCGCAAGGCGGGGCTGATCGGGATCGCCCTGGCGGGCGTCGAAGGCTTCGTCTACGTCTTCATGGGGACGCACTATCCGACGGACATCGTCGGCGGCTTCGCGCTCGGCACGGCGACCGCCCTGCTGCCGGCCCCGCTGGCGATGCTGCTGCTGGCGCCGCTGACCTGCGCGCTGGGGCGTTCGCGGGCGGCCGTGCTCGTGCGCGCGCCGGAGCAGGCGGCACCTACCGGGGTACGGGGTGAGCCGTACCCCGATCCGCCGGCGCGGCAGAAGGGACTGGCCGCCTGAGCCTCACAGCGCCTGCGGGAAGGTGAACAGGCGCTCGGGGTCCCACTGGTGCTTGAGCTGTGACAGGCGGTCGGCGGCGGGGCCGTAGTACGCCTGACGCCAGTTCGCGAGGGTGGGGTCGGCGTAGTTCTGGTACGCGCGGCCCGAGGTGTAGGGGCGCATCGCGTTCTTGAGCCCGTCGAGCCAGCGGCTGCGGCTCAGCCCGTCGGAGGCGATGTACTGGGCGAGGAAGCGTGAGCCGCGGTGGACGAACGCGGTCGCCTGTGCGGGAACCCGGTTGACCGCTCCGCCGAGTGCGGTGAGCGCGACGCTGCCGGCGCCGCCGCCGGTCGCCGAGCGGAGCCGTTCGACCTGGGCGAGCAGCGCGGCGATGCCCGCGGGCGACAGCGAGCGGTCGTAGAAGTCGGAGCGGGCGGTGTACGTCTCGCGGCCGAGGCGGCCTTGGGGGGTGTGCCCCGGGGTGCTGCCGGGCAGATGGCACTGGGCGGGTGCGCGGTCGGTGCAGCCGGCGTAGGCGTCCATCGCGTCGAGGTAGGCGTGGCGGTGCAGCGAGGCGCTGCGCGGCCGGCCCGCACGGGCGGCGAGGCGGTCGACGGCGTTGCTCAGATCGCCGTACGAGCCGAGGGAGAAGGCGGCCACCGACAGTGAGGGTGAGCCGCCCGCGGCGCATTCGAGGTGGAGCGCGGACCAGATCTCGTCCGGCTGGTCCGGCCCCCACTCCTGCCAGGCGGCGACCACGGCCTTCGCGGCGCTCCACGGCCAGGTCAGATAGGCGGTCACGCACGGCGGCGCGGGGTGGGTGCGAAAGCGCAGCTCGGTGACGACGCCGAAGTTGCCGCCGCCGGCGCCGCGCAGCGCCCAGAACAGGTCGGGGTTGGTGCGGGCGTCGGCCTGGACGGTCCGGCCGTCGGCGGTCACCAGGGTGGCGCCGGTGAGGCTGTCGCAGGTGAGGCCGTAGGCGCGGGAGGCGACCCCGTGGCCGCCGCCGAGTGCGAGCCCGGAGACGCCGACGGTCGGGCAGGAGCCGGCGGGTATGGTCACGCCGCGGTTGCCGAGGGCGTGGTAGACGTCCACGAGCTTGGCGCCCGCGCCGACGGTGGCGGCGCCGCCGGAGACCGATATCGCCGACAGCCGGGAGACGTCGATGACCAGGCGCCCCTGGCCGGTGGACCAACCGGCGTACGAATGGCCGCCGTTGCGCACGCTGACCGCGGTTCCGGTGCGACGCGCGAAGGCGAGGCACTCGGCGATGTCGGCCGTGTCGCCGGCGTAGGCCAGCGCGGCCGGGCGCACCCCGTCGAAGCGGGTGTTGTACAGGCGGTAGGCGGTGCCGTAGGAGGCGTCGCCCGGGCGGACCAGGGTGCCGTGCAGGCCGCGGGCGAGCGCGCGCCAGTCGGCGGCCGACGCGCCGGAGCCGGTGGGGCGGGCGCCGCCCGGCGGGGTACCGGTGGCGGCGGTGTTGGTCATCGGCGGTACGCCGTTCGCGGCGCCGCGCGAGCAGCTGGTCAGCAATGCACCGGCCGCCAGGGCGGCTCCAGTGCGCAGTGCGGTTCGCCGGTCGGCCATGTGCCCGTCGCCCTCTCATGCGTTCAGATGTTCGTCCTCACGCTGAGATGTCCGTAACGCCGCGAACGGTTCCGCTTCGTCCGATGGCCGCCGCCTAGGCGTCGGAATGCTCCGCGGCGTCGCGGCGGGCGCGGTCGCGTGCTCGGCGGGCCGGGCCCTTCCAGCCGCAGGTGCAGCTGGCGAAGGCGAACGCTCCCCGCTCGACGGTGGTCGTGCGGTGGTCCTCGCCGCCGGGGGCGGGCTGGTCCGCATGCTGGTGGAGCACGGGTCAACGGTACCCGCGCCCGTGACGCCACCCCACGCGCGGTCGTTAACGGGGAAACGACTCATGTCGGATGTCCCCCGGGGGGTAGGCGGCCATGGTGCGGCAGCGGATGCGGGCGGCTGCGGCCGCCACCGGGATCGGGGTGGCGGCGGGCATGGCGGTGCTGACCGGATGCTCGGGCGGCGCCGCCGGCGCCCAGGACCGCGAACCCGCCGACGCGCACGCCGCCGTGGCCCAGGCAGCCGACGCCCTGCTGCGCTCCGGCAGCTCCCGGGTGCGCACGACGATGGTGATGAGCGGCGGCGGTGCGTCCAGGACGCTCACGGGCAGCGGGGTCTTCGACTACGGGCGCCGCCTCGGCGAGCTGACCGTCGTCCTCCCTCCGGGCGCGGCCGGCCCGGGTCCGGTGACCGAGGTGCTCGCCCCGGGAGCGCTCTACATGAGGAACCGCGGCGGTGTCCCGCAGGGCAAATGGGTCAAAGTGGATATCTCGCGGCTCGCCGACGGAAATCTGGTGGCCGGTGGCGCCACGGACCCGCTCACCGCCGCCCAACTGCTGCGCGGCGCACGCTCGGTGGATGAGATCGGCGAGGAGCGGCTTGCGGGCGCGCGGGTGCGGCACTACCGGGGGACGGTGGATCTGGCCGTGGCCGCCCAAGCCTCCTCGGCCGCCGAGCGCGGCCCGCTGCGGGCGGCGGCGCGCAGTTTCGCCACGACGGAGGTGCCGTTCGACGCCTATCTCGACGACGACGGGCGGCTGCGGGAGTTCCGGGGGGTCTTCACCTACCGTGACACGGCCGGTCGCCGGATGACTGTGACGGCGACCACAGGTGTGGACGACTTCGGCGTGCCGGTGCGCATCGCGCCGCCCTCGGCGGCCGACAGCTACCAGGGGATGATCGTTTCACCTGGCGGCTGAGCGGCGCCCGGCGGTGCTCGCGGCGCGCCGGGCGCACGGGCGGGGTAAATGGTCCGTACGTGCCATGCGCGGTGGCCCGGCCCGTCCCTAGTCTGGAGTTCCAGCGCGCTTGGACGAGGAGGTGGTGCATGTGGCATCGTCGCCCGGACCGCAGGTGATGGACCATCAGGACCGCGTGGCCCTCGCCGAGATCGAGTTGTGCGGGGAGTTGATGATCGCGGCCTCCGCGGTCGGCGAGGAGCGGCTCTCCCCCGCGCGCATCGACGAAGTGCTCAACGTGGACCGCTCGCCCGCCGCTTCCGCCGCGCACCGGGTGCCCGCGCAGGGTCAGCGCCGCACGGCGTGACCGCGGGCCCGGGTCACGTCCGCAGCAGGCGGGCGATGGCGGCTGTGGCCTCGGCCACTTTCGCGTCGGCCTCGGGGCCGCCTTGTATCGCCGCGTCGGCGACGCA
>CAYNNX010000423.1:0-6025 GCA_964398515.1 uncultured Streptantibioticus sp.
GTCGACCTCGAGGTCCGGGACGTCGATGCCGGCGATCGTGGCCTGCCGGCTGCGGCCCATGACGACGTGGTGGGCCGGGTCGTAGGAGATATTGCCCGAGCCGTCGGCCTTCTCGATGCCGCCGATACGGTGCTCAAGGCCCGGAGTACCGGGGACCGCCCACGGCCGCGCCAGGGTGTGTTCGTCGCGCTTGTACGGCCAGAAGACCTCGGTGCCGTCGTCCAGGGTGTGGTTTGGCTGGGAGGCGAACTGCACCCGCAGGTCCGGCAGCTCATCGGTTTCCGGGATCCGCCAGGGCTCGGAGCCGTTGGCGAGATAGCCGTCCGACAACAGCAGGACGGGGGTGCGGTAGGTCAGCGCGATCCGGGCGGCGTCCAGCGCGGCGGTGAAGCAGTCCGACGGGGTGGCCGGGGCGATCACCGGCACCGGCGCCTCACCGTTGCGGCCGAACATCGCCTGCAGCAAATCCGCCTGCTCGGTCTTGGTTGGCAGCCCGGTCGACGGGCCGCCGCGCTGGATGTCGATGACCAGCAGCGGCAGCTCCAGTGAGACCGCCAAGCCGATGGTCTCCGACTTCAGCGCGATACCCGGACCCGAGGTCGTCGTCACGCCCAGCGAGCCGCCGAAGGCCGCGCCCAGCGCGGCGCCGATCCCGGCGATCTCGTCCTCGGCCTGGAAGGTCCGGACACCGAAGTTCTTGTGCTTGGACAACTCGTGCAGGATGTCGGAGGCCGGCGTGATCGGATACGAGCCGAGGAACAGCGGCAGATCGGCCCGCCGAGCGGCCGCCACCAGCCCGTACGACAGCGCCAGATTGCCGGAGATGGAACGGTACGTACCCGGCGGGAACGCCTTCGCGGCCGGAGCCACCTCATACGAGACCGCGAAGTCCTCGGTCGTCTCGCCGAAGTTCCAGCCCGCCCGGAAGGCCGCGATATTCGCCCCGGCGATTTCCGGCTTCTTGGCGAACTTTCTCCGCAGGAAGGCTTCCGTGCCCTCGGTGGGCCGGTGGTACATCCACGACAGCAGCCCCAGCGCGAACATGTTCTTCGACCGGTCGGCGTCCTTGCGGGACAGTCCGAACTCCTTCAGTGCCTCCACCGTCAACGTCCCCAGCGGTACCGGGTGCACGCTGTAGCCGTCCAGGGAGCCGTCCTCAAGCGGACTTACCTGATATCCGACCTTCGCCAGCGCGCGCTTGGTGAACTCGTCAGTGTTGACGATGATCTCCGCGCCGCGCGGCACATCCGGCAGGTTCGCCTTCAAGGCGGCCGGGTTCATCGCGACCAGGACGTTCGGCGCGTCGCCCGGCGTGAGGATGTCGTGATCGGCGAAGTGCAGCTGGAAGGAGGACACGCCCGGCAGCGTGCCTGCCGGCGCTCGGATCTCCGCGGGGAAATTCGGCAGCGTGGACAGGTCATTACCGAACGACGCGGTCTCCGACGTAAAGCGATCGCCCGTCAGCTGCATGCCATCCCCGGAGTCCCCCGCGAACCGGATGATCACCCGGTCCAGACGGCGGACCTCCTTTGCGGGAGGCACCTCGGCCTCGGCAGACGGGCTGGTCCGGACAAGCATCGGGAAGCTCCTGTCATTCTTGATCTCTCAGATCGCGGCGCCGGAGAACGCCGTGCATGGCCGCAACCCCGCCGGGGAGCGGATCGTGCCGCGGCCCCGGCGGGGGGGCCGAGCGGATCGCTGTCGACATCTCGGCCGTCGGTTGCCGTCGGGGTACCGGTGACCGGCCGGGCGGAGGCGGATGCCTGGGCCGGGACCCGCCCTGCCGCCACGCACGAGGCTTCCGTGCCGCGGGCAGAGGTGCATGGTGCCTCAAACCCTCGGCACGAGAGCCTCGTTACTGCGCGTGCGGACGGCGGACGGGTCCGGGACGCCGTCCGGCGCCGCCGTCCCGGTGCCGTACCGGTGTGATGGCGGTTCACCGGCCTGATCGCCGACCGTGCGTCGACCCCGGCAAGGACCCTGCGCGTGGCCGACCGCAGGCGCGGACCTCGCTCACGATCACCGCGTCGTGCGAACACCCTGGCGCCCCTGTTGCGGGTGCCCGTACCTGCTGCGCGCGGGAGCCCGGATCCCGCATTCGACATTCTGCTGAGGCGGCGTCAGCCCGCCTGCGTGGCAGGACCGGTGACTTCCGCCGTCGACGCCGCAGGGGTGGCAGGCGCGGGAGCCGGCCGGGGCTGCTTCTTCAGGCCGAGTCCGATGAAGGCTCCGGCGAGCGTCCCCGCGGCGGCGACCCACCCTGCCATCCGGAGCCCGCCGACCAGCGCCTGGGGGCCAGGGTTGTGGCCGGCGTGGGAGTTCGCCACCGCGACCAGGGCCGCGAGGCCGAGGGCGCCGCCGATCTGACGGCACGTGGAGGCGAGCGCCGAGGCGACCCCCTGCTGGGCCGGTTCGGCCCCCGAGGACGCCACCGCGACGAAGAGCGAGGGGAAGGCGAAGCCGCCGCCGGCGCCCCAGATCGCGATCCCCGGCAGCAGTGCCCAGTAGGAGCCGTGCGTGGACATGCCGGCGATGATCGCGGCCAGCCCGACGGCGGTACCGACCGTACCAAGGAAGAGCGTCGTACGGACCCCGAGCAGACCCAGCACCCGGGCGTTGAGCTTCATCGCCACCCCCATGCAGATCACGGTCGGCGGCAGGAAAGCGATGCCGGCGGCGAGCGGGCTGTAGTTGAGCACTGTCTGCAGGTAGGTGGTGAGCAGGTAGTACGTACCGCCCAGGGAGGCTTGGAAGACGATCAACGCCAGCATGGGGACGTTCAGGCCCCGCAGGCGGAACAGCTTCAGCGGCACCAGCGGGTCGGTGGAGCGCTTCTCGATCAGCACGAAGACTGCCAGCAGCAGCGCGCCGGCCGCCAGGGCGCCGACGCCCTCGATCGATCCCCAGCCCTTGGCCGGACCGCTGACCAGGCCGAACACCAGCAGCGTCGAACCGATGGTGGCGACCACGGCCCCGAGGGCGTCGAAGCTGCGGCCGGTGCCGAGCGGGCGGTCGGGCGGCAGGATCCGGGTGGCGGCGAACGCCGTGATCAGTGCGAGCGGGACGTTGACGAAGAAGACCCAGCTCCAGCCGAAGGCACTGGTCAGCACGCCGCCGAGCAGCGAGCCCGCGGCCAAGCCCGCGCTGCCCAGGGCGCCCCAGACGGACGTGGCCCGGTTGCGCTCGGGGCCCGGAGCGAAAGTGGTGAAGATGAGCATCAGCGTCGCCGGCGTCAGCAGCGCACCGCCCACGCCCTGGATCGCGCGAGCGGCCACCAGGAGCCCGGCGTTCTTCGCGAGTCCGCCGGTGAGAGAGGAGAACGCGTAGATGACCAGACCGATGACCAGCATGCGCCGCGGGCCGATCCGGTCGGCCGCACGACCTCCGAACAACAGCAGTCCGCCGAGCGCGACCGCGTAGGCGCTGACGACCCACTGCAGCGACTGTGCGGAGAAGCCGAGTTGGCTACCGATGTCCGGCAGCGCCACATAGACGATGTTGTAGTCGATGGTGACGATGAACTGGGTGAACGCCAGCAGGGCGAGTGTGTACCCGGCCCACCGTGGCGATCGGGAGTCTGAGGTGGCCATGGTGTGGCTTCTTCCTTCGGGGTGAGCGGGGCGGTGGCCGCCCGAGGTGGGTTCCACGGCAAGAATAATCCCTTCGTGAAGGTATGTAAATCTGGCACGGAAACAGGATCTGTCAACTTCACACGGGTATCGTGGAGTTGAGACTCCGTCACCGCGACTGCGGTGCCACGCAGCTGACCTGCTCGACGATCACGCGGACTGCACGTCGAAATGGGCTGCGAGGCGCAGCGGGGCCGGGGGCGTCACACGCGGTTCATCCACAGGCGGACGGGGACTGCCGGATCGGCAGCCCTTCCAGGATTCTCGTATCCGGCGATCGCTTCACCTGCCCCCGTCCGACTGAGTGCACTCCCGTCACGAGCGGCGCGCGGCGGATGCATTACAGGAATCCCGGCTGCCACCAAGTCACCGTCGCCGAGCAGATACCGGCGCTGGCGGTGCGTTGTTGGTAGCGATTTGTCAGGCGGCGTCCAGGGCTGCCATGAGACGGCTCGCCAGCAGATGGCAGGTTCCGTTCCAGTCGGCGATGAGGCACTGGAGATGTCCGGGGCCCGGTAGAGAGGCAGGCGTCCGTCGGCGCGCCGCGGACGGCTTTGGCGGCCGCCAGCCCCTGCTTCCCCGGCGCCCTTGTGCAAGTGAGGACCGTCCCCACTTGCACAAGGGCCGCCACCCTCCCGCGGCGCCGCGCACAAAGTGGCGCAGGCAGCACAGGCAGTGCCCGCAGGCTCGGCACGGCCCGATGGTCGCTCACGGGCACTGCACTCCGACGCAGTTACATACCTCTGCGAAGGTATGCGACTCTGGGCGGGAAGCCACTGGTGGCCCAGTGCGCCAGTGTCCGTTCCCGGTGGTGGACCTGCGTACCGCACTGCGCCTGGTACGGCGTGCCCCGCTTCCCTGGCCGGGCGAACTGCCGGGCACTCACCCGGCCCCCGCTCGTCGGCCGGTGACCCGCACTCCATACGGATCCCGAGCTTTCGAAGGAGCCTGCATGAAATTCGGAAACGATCTGCGGATCAAGACCGTGACCGCGTGGTTTCCACCAGACCGCGAGAACGTCGAGGACGCCGTGGCGGCGGGGAAGCTGACCGACTCGGACGCGGAGCGGCTCGGCGTCAGCCATCTGCCGTTCTCGGCCACTCTGTCCGCTCCCGAGATGGCAGCGGAGGCCGGCCGTGCCGCGATAAGCCGGGCGGGCTGGAGCCCGTCCGACATTGGCCTGGTCCTGCACACCTGGATCTACCACCAGGGCCATGACATGTGGTCGCCGCCGCACTACGTGGCCAACGCGGTGGGCGCCGGCAATGCCACGCCCTACGGCGTTCAACAGGGCTGCAACGCGGGCGCTTTGGCCCTCCAGCTGGCCGCGATGCACCTGGACGCCGACGCCGGACTCACTGCCGTGCTCGTCACGACGGGCGACCGGTTCTGCCCGCCCGGTATGGACCGCTGGACCTCCGACTACGGGCTCGGCTTCGGTGACGCGGGGACCGCGGCCCTGGTGCACCGCGGCGACGCGGAACCCGACGACTACGCCCTGCTGTCCCTGGCCACCGCGACCGACGCCCAGTTCGAGCTGATGATGCGGCACGGAAACGACTTCAGTCCGGCTCCCATGTGGCACGACGGCTTCATCGACCTGCGCACTCCCAAGAAGTCCTATCTGGCGGAGTACGGCAGGACGAAGTTCGAGACCATCGCCGGCCAGAACATCCGCAAGGTGATCGCGGACAGCCTGCACGACGCGGGGCTGACGCCCGACGACCCGCGGATCAAGTACATCGCGCTGCCACGGCTCGGGGCGAGCCTGCTGGACTCCATCTACGGCCCGGTGCTCGACGAGCTGCTCAAGGCCGAGGCCCTGCGGTTCGGCTCCGCCACCGGCCACCTGGGGTGCG
Source organism: uncultured Streptantibioticus sp. (assembly GCA_964398515.1). GTDB lineage: Bacteria > Actinomycetota > Actinomycetes > Streptomycetales > Streptomycetaceae > CAYNNX01. Next base: position 5,489 of record CAYNNX010000423.1, read on the forward strand.
GGGACTTCCTGGCGAACCTGGCCGACATGCGGGACCGCGTGCCGCTCGAGCCGGGCGATGTCGCGTTGGTGATCAGCGGCGGGGCGGCCTGGACCTGGGCCTGCGCCGTCGTCCAGGTGCCGCAGGAGACACCGCAGGACGACGCTCCGGCGAAGGACGTGTGATGGGCTTCGGATTCCTCGGCCTCGGCGGCCACGTGCCGCCGCTGGTCATAGACAACACGCAGGTCGCCGAGTGGACGGGTGCGGAGGAGAACTGGATCGTCGAGCGGACCGGCATCCTGGAGCGCAGGTACCGGGAGCCCGGCACCGTCACCTCCGACCTGGCGCTGCACGCCGCGCGCGAGGCGCTGGGCGCGCTGCCGAAGGCGGTGGCCCGGCTCGGTGTGATGGTCGTGGCCACGTCGACGCCCGACCAGCCGCAGCCCTCGACCGGGGCGATCCTGCAGAACAAGCTAGGCCTGTCCGGCGTCCCGGCATTCGACGTCAACGCGGTGTGCTCGGGCTTCCTCTACGCGCTGGCGGTCGCCGACTCGAT
>CAYNNX010000424.1:0-1600 GCA_964398515.1 uncultured Streptantibioticus sp.
GTCGTCGGCGAGGAGCAGCCGTGCCACGACGTGCTCGCCGCCGTCGGCGCCGCCCCCCGCACCGCCCTCGCCGAGGCCGCGGGGCTCGCCGTCATCGAACGCGCCCACGGCGGCGGCATCGCCGTCGACGCGGGGATGCGCACCTCCGACCCGGACATCTTCGCCGCCGGCGACTGCGCCGCCGCCGAGCACCCGCTGCTGGGCACCCGGCTGCGCGTGGAGCACTGGGCCAACGCCCTCAACGGCGGCCCCGCGGCGGCCCGCGCCATGCTGGGCCAGGACGTCTCCTACGACCGGGTGCCCTACTTCTTCACCGACCAGTACGACCTGGGCATGGAGTTCTCCGGGTACGCCGCACCCGGCACCTACCAGCAGGTCGTGTGCCGCGGGGACGTCGGCAAGCGGCAGTTCATCGCGTTCTGGCTGGGCGACGGCGGCCGCGTGCTGGCCGCGATGAACGTCAACGTGTGGGATGTCACCGACCCGCTGCAGCAGCTCATCCGCTCCCGCCGGCCCGTCGACCCCGACCTCCTGGCGGACCCGGCGGTGCCGCTGACGTCCTTCCTCCGGTGAGCCCTGGAGCAGGGGGCTCCCCGGTGCGCGCCTGACGCGCGAGGGCGGCCGGGATCACGCCCTCGCGCGGTCGGGGCTGTCCGACCCCGGCCGTAGAATTCAGCGCGTGGCAGGTCGGATCAGGGACGAGGATGTGAAGGCGGTCCGGGACGCGGTCCCGATCGACGCCGTCGTCTCCGAGTACCTCCAGCTGCGCCCGGCCGGCGGCGGCAACCTCAAGGGGCTGTGCCCCTTCCACGACGAGAAGTCCCCGTCGTTCCAGGTGAGTCCCGCCAAGGGGCTCTTCTACTGCTTCGGCTGCCAGGAAGGCGGCGACACGATCGACTTCGTGATGAAGCTCGATCACCTGTCGTTCTCCGAGACGGTCGAGCGGCTCGCCGCCACCGCCGGCATCACGCTCCGGTACGACGAGGGCGGCTACACCCCGGGCCGCCAGCAGGGCGAGCGCATCCGGCTGGTCGAGGCGCACAAGATCGCCGCCCGGTTCTACGTCGAGCAGCTGGACGGCGCCGAGGCCGAGATCGCCCGCGCGTTCCTCGCCGGACGCGGCTTCGACCAGGCGGCGGCGGAGCACTTCGGCGTCGGCTACGCGCCCGCGGGCTGGGACCACCTGGTGCGCTACCTGCGCGGCAAGGGCTTCACCGACAAGGAGCTGCTGGTGTCGGGGCTGGCGAGCGACGGCCGCCGCGGCCCCATCGACCGCTTCCGGGGCCGGCTGATGTGGCCCATCCGCGACATCACCGGCGAGGTCGTCGGCTTCGGCGCCCGCAAGCTGCGCGAGGACGACAACGGCCCCAAGTACCTCAACACCCCCGAGACGCCGCTGTACAAGAAGTCCCACGTCCTGTACGGCATCGACCTGGCCAAGAAGGACATCGGCCGCACGGGCCGGGCGGTCGTCGTCGAGGGGTACACCGACGTCATGGCCTGCCACCTCGCCGGGGTCACCACCGCCATCGCCACCTGCGGGACCGCCTTCGGCGAGGACCACATCAAGATCCTGCGCCGCGTGCTGATGGACAACTCC
>CAYNNX010000424.1:1700-5925 GCA_964398515.1 uncultured Streptantibioticus sp.
CGCCGGGTCGCCCAGCTCGCCCGCTGGCAGCGCGAACGGGCCCGCCAGGGCGACCGCCGCTCGCCCGCACCCCGAACCCCGGCGGCACCCCAGGCACCGCAGCCGACCGCGCCGCGCCTGAGCGGCCCCCGGCTCGACCTGCGCAGCCCCGCCCACCGCGTCGAGCGGGAGCTGCTCAAACTCGCCCTCCAGCACCCGCAGTTGGTCTCCCCGGTCTTCGACGCCTACGGGGAGGACGAGTTCACGGCGGCCCCCTACGCCGCGGTGCGCAGGGCCGTCGCCGACGCCGGGGGAGCGACCGCCGCCGACGACTCCTACCTGACCCGGGTACGCGACGTGGCCCCGGACGACTCGGTGCGCTCCCTCGTCACCGAGCTGGCCGTGGAGCCCGTGATGCACAAGGCGCCCGAGATCTACGCCGGCCAGATCCTCGTCGACGTGCGCCTGGCCGCGGTCAGGCGCCGCGAGGCCGAACTGCGCGCCGCCCTCGCCCGCCTCGGCCCCCGTGCCGACCCCGCGCAGGCGGCCGCCGTGCAGAACGAGCTGTGGGCGCTCCAGCAGTACGGTCAGCGGCTGCGCGAGCACGGCGCGGCGGGGCTCTAGCGGCAGGGCTTTCGCTGCTTCGCTGAGAAACTGAGCGCATACCCCTCGTAGCCGGGGTGTGTCGTACCGCACACTTAACTCCGGTGCCTGAGTCCTCGGAGCGCGGAACGCCGCATGTTTCCGGCCGCCCGCCTGACGGCTGCTCCCGGGCGGACCGCGGCTCGGCCGCGGCCGTTCCGCCGGCGCATGCCTCCGAGACCTTGATCGCGCGATGTCGGGAGGCCGCCCCCGTGCAGACCCAGACCCTCGCCACAACAGCCCCTGCCCACCCCTCCGAGGAGCCGGACGTCGTCGAGCCGGATGCCGTCCAACCGCCCAGACTCACCCTGCTGGAACCGCTGTTGGAGCGCGTACCGCCGCAGGGCCCGGCCGACGGGCACCCCGAGGCCGTGCCCGACCCGCTGGAGCCGGACGATCCGGTGGGCCCGGACGACCCGGTGGCGTCGGCCGGGGCGTTGGGCCGGCCGGGCGGGGGCGAGCCGCCGGCGCACGAGGAGGCCGCGGGCCCCTCCGCGGATCTGTTCCGGCAGTATCTGCGGGAGATCGGCCGCATCCCGCTGCTCACCGCGGAGGAGGAGGTCGAGCTGGCCCGGCGGGTCGAGGCGGGCCTGTTCGCCGAGGAGAGGCTGAACTCCGCCGCCGACCTCGACTCCCGCCTCGCGGGCGACCTGGACCGCCTGGTCGTGCTCGGCCGGATGGCCAAGCGGCGGCTGATCGAGGCCAACCTGCGGCTGGTCGTCTCGGTCGCCAAGCGCTACATCGGCCGCGGCCTGACCATGCTCGACCTCGTCCAGGAGGGCAATCTCGGGCTGATCAGGGCGGTCGAGAAGTTCGACTACACGCGCGGCTACAAGTTCTCCACCTACGCCACCTGGTGGATCCGGCAGGCCATGAGCCGGGCCCTGGCCGACCAGGCCCGCACGATACGGGTACCGGTCCACGTGGTGGAGCTGATCAACCGGGTGATCCGGGTCCAGCGCCGCCTGCTCCAGGAGCGCGGCTTCGAGCCCACCGCCGCCGACGTAGCCGCGCAGCTCGGCCTCACCGAGGAACGCGTCAGCGAGGTGCTGCGCCTCGCCCAGGAGCCGGTCTCGCTGCACGCGCCCGTGGGCGACGAGGACGACGTGGCCCTGGGCGACCTCATCGAGGACGGCGACGCCGCCTCACCGGTCGAGTCCGCCGCGTTCCTGCTGCTGCGCGAGCACCTCGAAGCGGTCCTGTCCACGCTCGGGGAGCGCGAACGCAAGGTCGTCCAACTGCGGTACGGCCTCATCGACGGCCGGCCCCGCACGCTGGAGGAGATCGGCCGCATCTTCGGCGTCACCCGGGAACGCATCCGACAGATCGAGTCCAAGACCCTCAGCAAGCTGCGCGACCACGCCTTCGCCGACCAGCTGCGAGGCTATCTCGACTGAGCCGGGCGACGCCGCGCCGCTCAGGCCGTGATCGCGAACGCCCCCGGGTGGGTCTGCTCGCGGACGGCGGTGAACTGCTGCCGCACCGCCGCGCCGGAGGCGAGGTCGTCGCCGGGTTCGAGCAACCGGTAGGCCGCGGTCTGCCAGTGCGGGGGCTCGTGCGGCGACAGCGGGCCCCGCTGGACACCCAGCGCCCAGGCGGCCTGGCGGGCGGCGCCGAGGGCCGCGTAGTCGGCGGGCGGGGGGACGACCACGGGGACGCCGAAGACCGCAGCCGCCGACGCCTGGACCGCGGGCAGCTCGCCGGCCGGGCCGAGCAGGAAGACCCGCCGCACCTCCACCGCGCGGCGGCGCAGCACGTCCAGGGCGTCGGCCAGGCCGCACAGCATCCCCTCCACCGCCGCCCGGGCCAGGTGCTCCGGCTTCATGCTCTCGCGCCGCAGTCCGGCCAACAGCCCGGCGGTGTGCGGGAGTTGCGGGGTCCGCTCGCCCTCCAGATACGGCAGGAGCACCAGCCCGTAGGCGCCCGGGGTCGAGCGCAGGGCCAGCTCGGAGAGGCCGGCCAGATCGGTCCCCAGCATCTCGGCGGCGCCGCGCAGCACGCGTACCGCGTTGCGGGTCTGCACCACCGGCAGATGGCGGCCGGTGGCGTCGGCGAAGGAGGTGATCGTCCCGGTGGGGTCGGGCCGCGCCTCGTCGTGGACGGCGAAGACCGTGCCGGAGGCCCCCAGCGCCACCACCGCGTCGCCGGGGCCGAGCCCCAGCCCGAGGGCGGCGGCCATGTTGTCGCCGGTCCCCGCGGATATCAGCAGCCCCTCCGGGGTGTGCCCGGCGGGTTCGGCGGGGCCGAGCACCTCCGGCAGGCGCACCCGGTGGCCGAGCGCCAGCTCGACCAGGTCGGGCCGGTACCCGCCGGTGGCCGCCGACCAGTAGCCCGTCCCGGAGGCGTCACCCCGGTCGGTGGTGCGCCGCGCCGGGCGTCCCAGCAGCTGCCACACCAGCCAGTCATGCGGGGAGAGGACCTCGGCCGTGCGCTGCGCCGCAGACGGCTCGTGCTGGGCCAGCCAGCGCAGCTTGGCCACCGGGTGGGCCGCCTGGGGGACCGAGCCGACGGCCTCGGCCCAGCCCGCTGCGCCGCCGAGCGCCTCGGCCAGATCGGCCGCCGCGCTCTGCGCGCGCTTGTCGTTCCACTGCAGCGCGGGGCGCACCAGCACACCGCCCGCGTCCAGCGCGAGCATGCCGTGCTGCTGCCCGGAGACGCCGATGGCCTGCACCCCTTCGAGCAGCCCGTCCTTGGCCGCTTCTCCCAGCGACAGCAGCCACGCCTGCGGATCGGCCTCGGTCTGCCTGCCGCCCTGCCCGCCCTCGCCCTCGTACGGGTGCGGGGCGTACCCGTGCCGAAGCACCGCCCCCGTGTCCGCGTCGCAGACGACGATGGTGGTGCCCGCGGTCGAACTGTCCAATCCGGCGACTCTCCCCATAAGGGCAGATCATGCCGTATGCCTGTGTCAGGTGTTGCTGGTACCCCAGTCGTCCTCCTCAACGGCGGCCCGTTCCCGCAGGTAGCGGACGCGTTCGGTGACCGAGTCCGGGAGCCGGTGGCCCACCTTGGCGGCCACGGTGTCCGCCGCCTTGCGGGCGAACGCGAGGCCCTGCTGCCCTGTGGATTCCACCGTGTTCCGCACCGCCGGGTTCTGGGCGATGCTCCGGGCGGACTTACGCAACTGCTCGTAGCGCTCGCGCCCCGCTCGCGCGCCGAGCACGTAGCCCACGGCGACCCCGGTGATGAAGATCAGCCGGTAGCGCATGGCTCCACCCTTCCGTCTTGTCTCGGAACAGCTGCCGGTGTGCTGCGCGCCTACCCGCCGTGACGGCATGGCAACCACCGCGGAACGGGTTGGCGGAGCACCCCCCCACTTGCGCTAATGTATGTGTCGCACCGAGCGCGCGCCGTCCGGAAGAAGCGGACTGAGTGCATTCGAGGCACCCGGAGCGTTCCCCTGTAGCTCAATTGGCAGAGCAGCCGGCTGTTAACCGGCAGGTTACTGGTTCGAGTCCAGTCGGGGGAGCTCGGTCCCCTGTAGCTCAATTGGCAGAGCAGCCGGCTGTTAACCGGCAGGTTACTGGTTCGAGTCCAGTCGGGGGAGCTCGGTCCCCTGTAGCTCAATTGGCAGAGCAGCCGGCTGTTAACCGGCAGGTTACTGGTT
>CAYNNX010000425.1:0-5891 GCA_964398515.1 uncultured Streptantibioticus sp.
GTGTCGCACTTCGGCTCGTACGCCACGCCCGGCTCATCCGCAGGGGCGTGGTGGAAGTTGCGAACCCTCCTGGGCTGATGAAGACACCACGACCGTGCCGTCCAGCCGCGCAGCGTCATCGCGTTGCGAACCCTCCCGGGCTGATGAGGACGGCGGGTGAGCCCTGGAACCGCGGGACCGAGAGCATGTTGCGAACCCCTCCTGGGCTGATGACTGATGAAGACGCGCAGGCCGTCCTCGGCTGCCCGGTCGACATCTTGTTGCGAACCCTCCTGGGCTGATGAAGACGGGTGATGCCCTCGTCGGGGTGGTGTGCGCGGATGGGGTTGCGAACCCTCCTGGGCTGATGAAGACAGCGTCAGGCACAGGTTGTCGCGGAACCCGGCTACTGTTGCGAACCCTCCTGGGCTGATGAAGACCCGAGAATCACCTACCACCATGGCATCGCCGTCCAAAGCCCGGACACCATTTTCGGCGGTATCTGCTTCCACATCACCGAGGGCTCGCTCGAGCTGGCGCCCACATCAGAGATGTGACGCACCCGGGCGGTGCCGACGCGGTGGTAGCTCTGTTCAGGTGCTGTCGTACCGGGGTGGAATTAGCCACCAAGAGCGGACAGGGTCAGACAGTGATGTCGGCGCCGACGCTGGCGAACAGGTCGTCCTCAGCGAGCGAGGTGTCGACCAGCGAGCGGGCCAGCTCGTACTCCTCGGTCGGCCAGACCTCCCGCTGGACGTCGAGCGGCACCCGGAACCACGGGCCGTCCGGGTCGATCTGGTGGCGTGGGCGATCAACGCCCGGGGTGGGGCGGCGGTAGTAGACCGCCGCCACCTCCCCCAGCTCCACCTCGCGCCTGGCCGTCCGTAGCCGCCGGACCCACGCCGGCGTTCCGGCATCGATACGGGCGAAGGTCAGTTCGGGGCCGATGTCGGCCGGGTCGACCGCAGCGCGTGGGTTCACGTTCGGGCGCGGACTTCGGCTCCGTGGGCGTCGGTCATCTTGTGGCGGGTCTCCGGTGCCTCGGGGGCAGGCCACGACTGGATGAGGTATTCCTCGACCGGATCTTGGTCGATGTCGACGTCGGTGGCTTCGGCGCCTTGGTCGCGGCCGCGTGCGTGGACGCGGAGGCGGTACCAGCCGGGTCCGGCGGCGGACAGGGGCATCTCTTCTGGTTCGTCTTCGACGGCTCCGCCCAGGCTTTCCAGGTCGGCTTCACTGGTCTCGAAGTGGATGCTGACCTCGACCACCTCATCCCACTCCCCCGTGTCCAGGGTCGGCTCGTGGGCCTGGGCGTCGGCGGTGACCTTGACGGGGCCGTAGTTCACGCCCGTCGCGATGGTGGCACTGCCATGCCCGACCCAGATCAGGCCATTGCCGCCGCTGCCCGCCCCTTGGACCACCTCGCTGGTCGGCTCGGTGATCCAGAAGGCTGAGTCCGTCACATACAACACTCCAGTGGAAAGGCTCATAGGTCTTATGGAACCGCGACCCAGAACGCGTCACCGTCCAGGATCCGGTTGTTGCGGTAGAAGGCGTTGAGGATGTCCCGCTGCCGGTTCTGCTCACTGACCGGCACCCACGCCCAGCCCCAGTCCCCCGGCTTCCCCTTCTTGTTGGCGGCACCCTCGCGGGTGGACGCGAACGGGTACTCGTCGCAGGAGACCCCGCTGGTCGGAGGCTTACGCCCACCGCACGCGATCCGACGGTTATCAGCGATGGTCTTCCCATCGGCGGTGCGGTGCAGCGGCGAGCCGTGCAGGCCGTAGGCGCCGTAGTGGTGTGGTCCGGCCTTTTGGATACGGGAGATGTTCTGCGAAATCTCCCGAAGCGCCGCCTGCTGGGTCTCGAAGGGGGCGAAGCCGGGGAAGACGCATCCGGTGCCGTAGTTGCCCGTCCTGCCGGCCTTGTTGCCCTTGTCGCAGCGGTAAGTCAGCGACGACCACCGCGCGGGCGTGGACAGGTAGCCGGGCCGGGTGAACGCCAGAGTGTAGGAAGTGCGGGTGGAGTTCTTCGTGGTGGTGCTGTCGCTGTAGTCGATGCTGCCGCTCACCGTCCCACCGATCCGCGTGGGCTCGGGCGGCACATGGCTGCCAGCCTTGCAGGTGCCGCCGCAGGTGGCGGTCAGCTCGGTCATGAAGCCGTTGACGTCCCCGGCTCCCCGGGTGAACGTCAGACTGAACTGCTCGCTGAATTTCGCACTCTTCACGTTCAGCCCGATGTGCTGGCTGACGGTGAAGTTCATCCGGCCGACGACCTTCTTGTTGAGCCACACCGTCAGCGTCCCATCCGCCACTGAGCAGGCCTGGGTACGGGTGTACTCGTTGGGCCCGGGCGCGCACCATGACGGGGCCGCCGCGACCCGGCCCGGTGCGGGGGCCCCCGCGTGGGCAGAGGCCGGGGCGAGCGACACAGAAACCACCGGAGCCTGCTGTGGGGCGGCGTAAGCCGTCGCCCCGATACTGGTGCCGATGGTCGCTAACGCCACCAGGCCGACCAGCGCCACACGCCGCCTGTGTGAAGTGAACACGATTCCCTCCCGATTTATTCGGAGGCAGCCGCACGCACGAAGCGCACCAAAAGAAGGCCTCAACACGGCCGATCCCCCTGCCCCCGTTAAAGACCAAAGGCCTGCCACGAAAGCCCGAGAGGACCCCGTGACGCCCGAGGCAGCATAAAACCGCTGAACTCATCTCCCAAGTGACTTCTCAGCCACCCTCGGCCGCCCACGAGCCCTCCTCCCCCTTCCTCCCCTCCACATACCCGGCACCACAAGCGCGCCGATGCCCCGGACCGCCTCGCACTGCGCCCGCTAAGCCGGCCCCTGCGGGACGAGGCCACCGGCGCCTACGGCTCTGGCCCGGGCCGGGAACTTCACCCGCGCCTGGGCGAACCTCGGGACGGGCAGGTGAATGCCCGCTGGTCGGCATGATCTAGGCCGTCCTCGATCTTGCATCGTTGCCACACGGCTGTACGCCCAGTGCGCCAAGGGTGCCGGTCGCTCCCCACATGCACGGGCCTGACGGCATCCGGCACCTGATCGACGGCCCGGGCAGCTTCCACGCCTTCCACACGGCCAGCGTCGACTGCCCGCCCAACCCCTGGGTCGTCGACGCGGCCCGCGCCCAGCACGCCGCCGGCCGCGCGCTCCTCATCGTTACCGCCCGGTCGACCCGCTACCGGCACCACACCGCCTGGCCGCTCGCCTCAACGCCGTGCCGTCGGATGCGATGTACATGCGCGCCGACGGCGACCACAGCCCCGACTACGAGGTGAAGCGGGGCATTCTCGCCCGCATCCGCGCCCGATACGAGCCCGTTCACGCACGGGACGACAACCGAACGTCCCCGCCCTCTGGGTCGAAGAACAGATCCCGTATACCACCGTCCCCGGCTGGGACAGCCGGGCATGAGGAAGGCCCCGCCCGCGCGCCTCGGGGTGGTGCACACGTAACGGGCCCCGTCAAGGTGGTCCGTTGCGAGCGGCTGCGGGGGCTAGGCTGCTGCCACCGCCGAACCGACCGGAGGCCTTGCACGGTGACCGCCGACTCCTTTGTTCACCTGCACAATGACACTGAACACTCGATGCTCGACGGCGCGCAGAAGCTCAAGCCGATGTTTGCTGAGGTGGCGCGACAAGGCATGCCCGCTGTCGCGATGAGTGACCACGGCAACATGTTCGGGGCCTATGAGTTCCAGCAGATGGCCAAGGGCTTCGAGAGCGTCAAGCCGATCATCGGGCTACTGGGCCGCAAGGCCAGCGACGATCAGGGTGCGCAGCACGTCCGCACGCTTCGCGCCCGACTTCTCGACCAGGGCCTCCACCTGGGCGCGGCTGTCCTCATCGAGCCGGACCTCCCACTTCGGGCCGATCTCCGGACGGCCATTCTTCCCGTGCGCGACGATGACCTCCGCCATTCGCAGCGTCTTCCCTGGGCTGCTCTCCAGCGTCTCCGCGAACGCGAGGACGTCGCCGACGACCACCCCCGCGAAGTACTCACCGCCGTTGACGCTCGGGAAGCGCCCGTTACAGAAACCGATCAACTGCCGCTCGATCCGGGACGCTGACTCTATGGGCTGGGAGACCCACTGTGCAGCGATGCCGACCCCCTGGGTGCGCGCTGTCGCGGCGTGCGACTTCAGACGTGCTGCAGGGTTTGTCGTCCTGCCGACCTTGATCGATCCTGAGTCGAACTGGATCACGTACACGTACCCGCCGACGGTCGAACGGCCAGGTGCGACGATAGGCTGGCGACCAGCCATGAGGACCACACTCCTCTGGTTAGGCCCTCGGTCTGGTGTTCCCGCACCGCCGAGGGCTGCTGCGTTTAGGCCTATTCTACCCTCATTTCCTGATGCCCCGTCAGGTTTCCGCATGCGTCAACCGATTCGGAGAGGGATAGAGTCGAACCGAGAAACGCGCCACGATTGGTAATCGCGGGCCCGGAACGCCCCGGTGGCCTACCGTGAGCCGATGCCAGCGTCGCTCATCCTCACTTCTCGGAGTTGTTGAGCGCGGTCTGGAACGCGGCGAGAGTCTCCTCATCGCGGATCTGGTAGCCCTGCACTTTCCCGGAGCCGGGGCCGAGGGCAATGATCGGGGACTTCAGCCCGCTGTCCCACCAACCTTCGATGGCGCCGTTCTTGAGTACCTTGGCGAAGGAGCTGGCGTGGCCGCGGAGGCTGCTGCCGTCGCTGTCCCGCAGTTCGTCGGCGTCCACCTTGCCGCCGTTCCGGGCGACGGCCTCCCGCAGGATGCGCTGGGCGCGCGGCGTGCACGCCCCGTAGAAGATGCGCGCGCGGTCCGCGTTCCAGCCGGGGTCGTGACGCAGGGTCGCGCGGTGCTTGTCGAGGAGTGCAAGCAGATCCCGCTCGAACTCCGGCGTCGGCTCCTTCACCGAGACAACGATCTCCATACAGGGCTCCCTGTTGTAGTAGACGCAAGTAAAGCCGGGATAGACCATAGCGCGCCGACGCGCCGTCAGGCAACGTTTATCCGCGTCTACTTAAACCGGACCTCCGGGTTGCGAACCCTCCTGGGCTGATGAGGACCGCGTTCGGCCCGGCGCCGGAGGACCCGGCCCGGCGGTTGCGACCTCCAGGGCTGATGAGGACCCCGGGGGCGCTCGCGTAAACCCTCGGCCTGTACGCGTTGCGAACCCTCTTGGGCTGATGAAGAACAGCGCCGTTCGCGGATACGGCAGTTTGTGGTCGGGGTTGCGAACCCTCCCGGGCTGATGAAGACGCTGAGGTTGCGGGCCAGGGCTGCGCGGTTGACCGGGTTGCGAACCCTCCTGGGCTGATGAAGACGCCGGGGGCTTCGTCATGAACGGAGTGCCGGATGACGTTGCGAACCCTCCTGGGCTGACGAAGACGCGTACCCAACGGGGCACCCGCCAGCGCAGACAGCACGTTGCGAACCCTCCTGGGCTGATGAAGACGGCGATCCTGTGGCAGGACTGCGCCGATCCGGCCTGGTTGCGAACCCTACTGGGCTGATGAAGACGTAGAACTCGTCCGGCACGTGGCTGATCCAGGCGTGTTGCGAACCCTCCTGGGCTGATGAAGACCTGCAGGGCGGGCTGTCAACGGCCCTGGTGGATGGCGAACCGTTGCGAACCCTCCTGGACTGATAAGGACCGGGAGGCAGGGCGACACGGCGGTCTTCCCTCTGGTGTTGCGAACCCCTCCTGGGCTGATGAGGACGTCTTACCCCGCCACCCCGGGAGCCCCGCATGACCGGTTGCGAACCCTCCTGGGCTGATGAGGACGAGGATGGGGTCCGTTACATCCCGAGGCGACCCCGTTGCGAACCCTCCTGGGCTGATGAGGACGGCGCAGCGCGTCGGGGATGTCGTTCTGCACCCGGTGTTGCGAACCCTCCTGGGCTGATGA
>CAYNNX010000426.1:0-5865 GCA_964398515.1 uncultured Streptantibioticus sp.
CCACCAACCCCGCGACGCCCGGGAGCGGCGGCAGCGGGGGCAACGGCGGCGGTGGGGGCGGCAGCGGCAGTGGGGGCGGCGGCGCGGGCGCCCCCGGACCCGCCGGCCCGACCGCTACGGCCCCGTCCGTCTCGACCAGTTGCGGCGGCTGGAGCCACCAGGACCCGAACCCGGGCACCTACGGCTACACGACCGGCGGCTGGAACCTCAAGAGCGGGCCGTACGAGAACTGCTCGACGGTGGCCACGACGAGCTCGGGGACGAAGGTCTGGTACCACTGCTATGTCACCAACGCCTACGGCAACACCTGGTGGTGGGTGCGGATCGCAGGCACGGACACCTCGGGCTGGATCGTCAGCGGCCACCTCGGCAGGCAGAACGGTCCGTCCACGCCCTGCTGACCGGCGGGCGTGGCTAGCATGCGTGCGGTGAGCGACGAAGCGCCCCTGCTGGACGACCTCCTGCCGTGGTCCACCGCTCCGCTGCGGCTGGGCCGGGGCTGGGTGATGGCGCCGGACAGCGCGTCGCTGCGGGCGCGCTGGCAGGCGCTCGTCGCCGCGGACGACCAGGAGCGGCGTGCGGCCCTCTTCGGTCCCACGCGCTCGCGCACGCTGCACACCGGCGTCGGCCAGCTGCCCGGACACCCCTCCGGGACCGGCGAGTTGGCGCGCGAGAGCGGACCGTGCCCCGATCCGGTGCGCGTGCTGCACGGGCTGTTCGACCGGCAGTGGCTCATCCCCGACCACCGCCTGCTGGACGCGGCCCGGCCGGAACTGTGGCGGGTCGCCGACGAACGGCAGGTGTTCGTGGTGGAGTCGGGGCAGGTGCCGCAGGTCCCGGGGCCGGCGCTGGTGGTCACCACGCTGCTCCCGGACGGCCGGTCCCCGGCGGGCCGCCCCGGGCGCATCAGGCCGCTGTACCGGCGCCCCGGCGGCGTCGAGCCCAATGTCGCCCCCGGACTGCTGGAGTTCCTCGCGGCGCGCTGGGAGCGGCCGGTGGACGCCGAGGACCTGCTGGCCTGGATCGCGGTGACGGCTCGCCACACGCCGGGCGGGTGCGCCGTCACGCTGCCCGGATCGCCGGAACTCGTGGACGAGGGGCTGGAGCTGGGCCGCCGGCTGGTCCGGCTCCACACCCGCGGCGCCCGCTGCGGGGACCGCCCCAAGCTGCCCGGCGGCCGCCGCCCGTACGTGCGCGCGCCGCTGCCCGCGCGGCCGGCCGTGCCGGAGTACGACGCGCAGGAGGAGGCGCTGCTGATCGGCGAGGGGCGCATCTCCCCCGTCCCGCGCGGCGCGTGGGAGTTCCACGCAGGCGGGGTACCGGTGATCCGCACCTGGTTCGAGGCCCGTACCGCGCAGGCCGAGCCCGGCACCCTGGCGGCGATCGGCCCCGGTACCTGGCCCAAGGAGTGGACCTCGGAGCTGCTGGAGCTGGTCACCGTGCTCGCCCTGCTCGCCGAAGTGCGGCCGGTAGCCAGGGAGTTGGCCCGCCGCCTGAGCGGTGCCCCCCGGATCGGGGCGGCGGAGCTGCGGCGCGCGGGGGTGCTGCCCATCCCGCCCGGCGCCCGGCGTCCGGCCTCGGTCCTGGGCCACCACGAGGAGGGCCCGGGCGGCCAGTTCGCCCTGATCTGACGGCTGCGGCGCCGGCTACCGGCCCGGGTCGCCGGGCGCCTGCCGCCGGGCCTCCAGCTCGAAGGCGTCGAGGACCCGGTTCAGCGCGCGGTCGAAGGCCGCCTCGAAGTCGGCGAGGACCGGTCCGGTCGTGAACGCCTCGGCCACCCGCGGGTGTCCGCCCGCGGCCAGCGTCCGGGCCAGGTAGCCGGCTCTGGCGGCCTGCACCTGCTCGGGCGGATAGGGCGAGGTGCGGGCGGCCTCGGCGAGGTCGAGCTCGGTGCGGACGTAGGCGGTGACGACCCCGTTGACCATCGCGATGAGTTCGAACTTCTCCGGCCCGGTCAGCTCCAGCCCCTCCAGGCACCACAGGCCGAACTCCAGGTAGCGCAAGGTGTTGGGGCCCAGCATGTAGACCGGTGACATCAGCCGGGGCACCCAGGGGTGCCGGTGCATGATCGCGCGGGTCTGCCTGGCCAGCGCCGTCAGCTCCGACCGCCAGTCCCCCGACGGCCGGTCCGGGTAGGCGTACTCGCCGCCGACGGCGTCGATCATCAGCTCGTACAGATCCTCCTTGGCCGGCACGTAGTTGTAGAGCGACATGGTTCCGCAGCCGATCTCGGCGGCGACCTTGCGCATGGAGACCCCGTCCAGGCCCTCGGCGTCGGCGAGGCGCACCGCGGCCTCGGCGATCTCGGCCCGGCTGTGGGCGGGCCGCGGACCGCGTCCGGCCCGTTCCGGGCGCGCCCAGATCACCTCGTAGCGGGCCGGGCGGCCGCTCGCTGCCATGGATCACATCACCTCGCCACCCATCCTAGTTACGTACGGCGTACCTAGTGCGCTATGGTGCCGCCATGAAAACCACGTACGCCGTACTTAGTGAAGGGGTGCACAAGCGCTTCGGCCCGGTGCACGCGCTGCGCGGGCTCGATCTCGCCGTACCCGAGGGCACCGTGTGCGGACTGCTCGGCCCCAACGGCGCGGGCAAGACCACCGCCGTGCGGGTGCTGACCACGTTGACCGCACCGGACTCCGGCACCGCCCGGGTCGCCGGACACGACGTCCGCACCCGCCCGCAGGAGGTGCGCCGAGCCATAGGCGTCACGGGACAGTACGCCTCGGTGGACGCTGAGCTGACGGGCGCTCAGAACCTGCGGCTCTTCGCCCGGCTGCGCGGACTGCGCGGCCGCGCCGGGCGGGCCCGGGCCGACGAGCTGCTGGAGCGCTTCGGGCTGAACGAGGCCGCCGGCCGGCTCGCCCGCACCTACTCGGGCGGCATGCGCCGCCGCCTCGACCTGGCCGCGAGCCTGCTCACGCCGCCCGCGGTGCTCTTCCTCGACGAGCCCACGACCGGCCTCGACCCGGCCAGCCGCAACCAGATCTGGGCCGCGGTGCGCGAACTCGCCGACGCGGGAACGACCGTGGTGCTCACCACGCAGTACCTGGAGGAGGCCGACCGGCTCGCGGACGACATCGTCCTCATCGACCGGGGCCGGGCCGCCGCCCACGGCACGCCCACCGAACTCAAGGCCGGGATCGGCTCCTACGCGGAGGTGATCGTGGCCGACGACGACGCGGTGGCCGGCGCCGCGGTGGTCCTTGGCTCGCTGGCCGGATCACCGGCGGCGCTCGACCCGGAACGCCGGGCGGTCGGCGCCGTCACCACCGATTCCGCCCTGACCCTTCCCCGCATCGTCCGGCAACTCGACGCGGCGGGTGTCCCGGTGGTGGATGTGAGCCTGCGCCCGCCCACCCTCGACGACGTCTTCCTGCGCCTGACCGACCGTACGCCCGAGACCGAGGAGACAGCCGCATGACGACCTTGGCCCTGCGGCTCGACTCGGCCGCCTACGAGACCTGGACGATGCTCGGCCGCAGTCTGCGGCGCGTGCGCAACGCGCCCGGGCTCCTCCTGCTCACCGTGATGATGCCGGTGTGCATGCTGCTCTTCTTCGGCTACGTCTTCGGCAGCGCGGTGACGCTGCCGGGCGGCGGCACCTACCGCACCTACATCGTGCCGGGGCTGCTGGTCTCCATCGCCGCGGGCGGGATCATGACCGGGATGTTCTCGGCGGCGCAGGACGCCGGGCGCGGGGTGACGGACCGGTTCCGCGGCATGCCGGTTAGCCGGGCCGCCGTGCCGTTCGGTCAGGCGCTGTCCGAGGTGGCGCTCGCCGGCGTCGCACTGGCACCGCTGGCGCTGTGCGGGGTGGCCGTCGGCTGGCGGATCAGGGGCGGCACGGGCTCGGCGCTCGGGGCGCTCGGCCTGCTGCTGCTCTTCCGGCTGGCGGCGGCCTGGGTCGGCCAGTACCTCGGCCTGCTCGTGGGCTCGGAGGACGCCGCCGGCCAGCTGGGCAGCGCCACCTTCATGCTCCCGATGATCTCCAACGTCTACGTGCCGACGACCGGAATGCCGGGCTGGTTGCGCACGGTCGCCGAATGGAACCCGATCAGCGCGGTCGCCACCGCCTGCCGGAACCTGACGGGCAACACGCTGCCCGTCCGGCCGGGCGCGGCCTGGCCGATCGCCCATCCGGTGGCGGGGGCGCTGCTGTGGTCGCTGCTGCTGATCGCGGTCTTCATGCCGCTGGCGGTGCGCCGGTACGCGCGCGGCGGTCGCTGACCCGCGCGACGGCAACGGGAGATCACCTCGGTGATAACGGGGCCGGGTGGAGGTGGCGGGTGTGGGGGCAGCTGGCGGACCGAGGGGCACGGGGGTCCCGTCGGTCCGGCCAGAGGTCCCCCCGCAGGGCAGGGGGAAGGTCAGCCGCGGCTGCCGAACAGCGAGCGGCGCAGCCGTCGCAGCGGGGCGAACAGCGAGACGCGGGCACCGCGGCTCTCCCTGCCGTGAGCGGTGTTCCGCGTGGTCAGCTCGCGCATCAGCAGCATCGCCTCGGCGGACTCGCGCTGCGGTATGGCGGGGCCGCCGAGCACCGCGAGGTGGCGATCGAGGCGTGCGCTCGACGTGCTGCTGCCACAACTGATCGCAGGCACACGCGCCCTGCTACGCACTATTTGTTCCATAACTACTCCCCACCCGTACAAGGGCACCCGGCCCGGGCAGCGTAACCCTACCGCCCTGCCGAGTCACCCGCGCATCCACCGCCCCGGATTCACCTGCACGGTAAGGGGGTTGACGCACGGGCGGGCGCGTGCAAGGGGCTCTTGCGCCGCAGGGTCCAACCCCGGCGTGAGTGGGTACGTTCCTTCACGAATCACCTCGCCCCGCACACCGCGCGCGCCGGATGCGCGGGGTGCGCCGCTCATGGAGCCGCTCATGGAGCCGCTCTTGGAGCCGCTCTTGGAGGAGGTCCGCGATGAGCCAGGGCCGCAGCGCGGGAACCGGGGGCGGACGGCTGCTGGGGGGACGCTACCGGCTGCTCGACGGGCTCGGCCGCGGCGGCATGGGGGTGGTGTGGCGCGCCCGGGACGAACTGCTCGACCGGGAGGTGGCGGTCAAGGAGGTGCTGCTGCCGGCCGGTCTCGCGGAGGCGGAGATCCGCGACCTGTACGCGCGCCTGGTGCGGGAGGCGCGCGCGGCGGCCCGGGTCCGCCACCCCAACGCGATCACCGTCTTCGACGTCACCACCGACGGCGGTCGCCCGTGGATCGTGATGGAACTGGTGCACGGGCCGTCACTGGCCGACGTGCTGCGCGCCGAGGGGCGGATCCACCCGGTGCGCGCGGCCGTGATCGGCGTCCAACTGCTGGGCGCGTTACAGGCCGCGCACGCCGCCGGAGTGCTCCATCGCGACGTCCAGCCTGCCAACGTGCTCCTGGCACCGGACGGCAGGGTGGTCCTCAGCGACTTCGGGATCGCGGCCATCCAGGGGGCGATCGCCCTCACCCCGATCGGCGAACTGCTCGGCTCGCCCGACTTCCTCGCCCCGGAACGGGCGGTGGGCCGCCGCCCGGGGCCCGCCTCGGACCTGTGGTCGCTCGGGGTGACGCTCTATCTGGCGGTGGAGGGCAGGCTGCCGTTCCATCGCGACTCGCCGCTGGACATCCTGCGCGCGGTGGTGGACGAGGACTACCCGCCGCCCCGCCACGCGGGCCCGCTCGGGCCGGTGCTGGAGGCGCTGCTGCGCAAGGACCCGGCGGCCCGCGCCGACGCGGTGCGGGCCCGGCTGATGCTGCGTGAGGTGGTGGCCCGGCGCACCGTCGCCCCGGTCGGCGGCGGCTTCCCGGCGCAGGACGCCGGGGTCTCGCGCGCGGTCCCGGTGTACGTGCCGCCGCCGGTCTTCCGGGACGAGCC
>CAYNNX010000427.1:0-5831 GCA_964398515.1 uncultured Streptantibioticus sp.
GGGCGCCGGCCCCCCGCGAGATGCCGGGGCGGGCGCCTTGGGCGCGCTCGACCGCATCGCGTACGGCGGCGTCGGGCGTCCGGCCGTCGGCGAGTTCGTCCACGGCAAGGCGGACGCCGTACGCGTCGGTCAGCCATCGAGCATCACGCGCAGGACCGTACCGCAGGGGTGCCCGCGTACCGGCCGGGTTGTCACAGCGTGCGCATAGGGTGGTCGCCGCGAAAGGTTGACACCTACCGAAGGCTGTGAGGTGCGTCGTGCCGAACCCCCGTCAACTCGCCGCTCTGCCGTTCGCGGGCCATCTTTCCCCGTTCGGCGGGCGGATGGCCGAGCGCGGCGACTACGACACCGTCCACTTCGACGGTGTGGAGTTCGACGAGGCGGAGGGCGGTGGCGCGCGGTTCATCGAGTGCGCGTTCTCCTCGGTGGCCTTCACCGGCGGCAGTTATCGCGGCGCTCGCTTCAACGACGTGTGGTTCGAGGGCGTCCGCTGGACGGGCGCCGACCTCGCGGAGACGCGGTGGCTGGACGGCGAGGCCATCGCCTGCGTCCTGGCCGGGCTGGAGGTGTTCGGCGCCGAACTGCACCGTGTGACGTTCCATCACTGCAAGCTCCACTCGGTCAACGCCCGCACCGCGACCCTGCGAGGCGTCACGTTCGTGGACTGCACACTGCGGGATGTGGACTTCAGCGGCGCGACACTTTCCGACGTCGCGTTCCCGGGCTCCAGGCTGGAAAGCGTGCGGTTCGCCAAGGCGCGGATGGACCGTGTCGATCTGAGCGAAGCGGCCGGACTGGGGATCGCCGACGGCCATGACGCGATGCGGGGAGCGACCGTCAGCAGCCGTCAACTGCTCGGCCTCGCCGTCGAGTTCGCCCACGCCCTCGGCGTGACGGTGAAGGGGGCGTGAACCGGGCGCAGTTCAAGGGTGCGCTGCTGCGCTGACCGGCGCCAGCGGGCGTCACCGGGTGGCGAATACCGGTTGTCGGCTGGTGGTGACGCTGCGGGCATATCCGCTGCGTTGACGTCAACTCCGGAGCGTGATCGGCGATCTCGGGGGCCATCGGGGGAACGGAACGCCGGGGAGGGACTAGGACATTAGACCCATTGACGATCCTTTGCACTATATGTCTACTTTTGAACTAGACGACCGGGCGGATCCAACCGCCTCCCTCACTGCCGGGTGATCCAGACCCGGCACATGAGACCAGGAAGGAGGGTCGTCATGTACGGACACGGTAGGGGCGGCTTCGGCCGCGGCTTCGGCTTCGGCCGGGGCTTCGGCTTCGGCCGTGGCTTTGGCTTCGGTCGCGGCTTCTACGGCCGCGGCTTCTACGGCCGCGGCTTCTACGGCCGCGGTTACTGGGGCTGGGGCGGCGGCTGCGGCTGGTGGTAACCGGTTCTCAGTGTGATTCCCACTGCCCGAGGGCTGGCGGGTAGTCCGTCGGCCCTCAGGCACGCGAGGGGGCGAGCGGTGTGCACGACGCCGTGACACACAAGGACAACACGCACAAGCACAGGAAGGCGCGCAGGCGGCCTTGGCGGGCGTTCCGCAGCCGGGGTGACATCGGCGCCCCCCGCGGTAGCGCCCATGCCGGTGGTACCGATGGCACCAGTGGTGCTGATGGCGCCGGTGCTGCCAATGGTGCCGATAGCGCCGGTGGTACCGGTGGTGCCGATCGCGCCGATCGCACCGATGTGCTCTCCGGTCGCGAGCACGGACACGACGCCGGGCCGGTGGCCGCGGCGCCGGCTGTGGCGCCCGGCGACGTCTTCCGGCGCTTCTGGCCGTGGGCCCGTCCCGACCGCTACGCGCTGCTGCTCTCCGCCGTCCTGCTCATCGCCGGGTCGGCCGGCCAGGTCGTCCTGGTGCTCGTGTTCAAGGAACTGATCGACGTCGTGCTGGTCCCCCGGCAGTTCTCCAGATTCTGGGCTGTCGCAGGGCTCATGGCCGGGGTGACCGTCGCCGCCGCCCTGCTGGAGTTCTCGGGGCAGTACGCGGCGACCTGGGTCGCCGAGCGGTTCATGCTCCGGCTGCGCACCGCGGTCGTCGCCCACCTGCACACACTGCCCCCCGACACGGTGCGCAAGCTCTGGCACGGCGACATGGTGGCCCGCCTGACCCAGGACATCTACCGGATCGAGCAGCTCGTGGCCTCCGGGGTGGTCAACGTGGGAGCGGCACTGATCAGCGGGGTGTTCTTCGCCGCGGCCGCGTTCTACCTGAGCTGGCAGCTCGCGGTGGCGGCGTTCGCCATCGCTCCGCTGTTCTGGTTCACCGCCCGCTCCTTCAGCAGACGCATCCAGGACCGCTCCCGCGAGTCGCGCCGCAGAGACGGCGGGGTGACCGCCGTGGTGGAGGAGAGCCTCGCCAACAGCTCCCTGGCACACGCCTACAACCAGCAGGAGCGCGAGACGGCCCGGGTGCGCCAGGAGGGGTGGGCGCTGCTGCGGGCGGATCTGGCCACCGCACGCGTGGCCAACGCCTACCCCGCGCTCCTGGACATCCTGGAGGTGTTCGGCGGTCTGATCGTGGTCGGGGTCGGCGCCTTGGAGCTGACCCGCGGCGCCCTGACGCTGGGCGGCCTGCTGGCCTTCGCCGCCTTCCTGACCGAGCTGTTCGGGCCGGTACAGCACCTGTCCCGGCTGGCCTCGGTGTTCGGCGCGGCGAGCGCGGGTGCGGAGCGGGTGATCGAGGTGTTCGAGATGGCCTCTCCGGTGCCCGAGCGCCCCGGCGCCACCGATCTGCGCCCCGTGCGCGGGCTCCTGAGCTGCCACGGCGTCGCCGCCTGCTATCCGGGGCCGTCGGGCGGGCGGGGCGCGGTGGTCCTGCGGGACGTGACGTTCCAGGTCGCCCCGGGCGAGATCGTGGTGGTGACGGGTGCCAGCGGCGCGGGCAAGTCCACACTGGCCAAGCTGCTTGTGCGGTTCATGGATCCCGCGGAAGGCTCCGTCCGGCTCGACGGGGTCGACCTGCGGGAGTGCACACTGGCGTCGGTGCGCGACGCGGTGACGCTCCTGCCGCAGCACGCCCAGCTGTTCCACGCCAGCATCCGCTCCAACATCGCCTACGGGCGGCCGTCCGCGACCGAGGACGAACTTCTCAAAGCGGCTTTCGACGCCGACGCCCACGAGTTCGTCACCGCCCTGCCGCGCGGGTACGACAGCGTCATCGGCGAGGACGGCTTCCAGCTCTCCGGCGGCCAGGCGCAGCGCATCGCGATCGCCCGCGCCTTCCTGCGGGGCACCCCCGTGCTCGTGCTCGACGAGCCCACGGCGGGGCTGGACGCGGTGGCGGCGTCACACGTCCTGGGCCCGCTGCGGCGGCTGATGGCCGGGCGTACCACCGTTCTGATCACGCACGACCAGGCGCTCGCGCGCCTCGCCGACGCCGTCTACGTGCTGCCGGTCAGGGCGGACGGGCGGCGCCCCGAGGCCTCCGCCCGGACGGGAGCGGGGGCTTCGGGGCGTGCGGGGCCTGAGCCGGACGGGACCGCCCCAACGTGACGCCGCACGCGACCGGTTCAGGATGCCGTCACCGGTGACGCGTGGCAAAGGCGCTTTTCAGACGACTTCGATCATGGAATGTGCCGGGCCCGCGGTCACCCTTGCACGGTGAAGGAGTCGTTCATCGGCGAGGCGTACTCGTCGTGCCTCCACGGCAGGCCGAGGGCGCCCTCGATGGCGCGCAGAAGGCCGTGGCCGGTGTAGCGGGCGGCGGAGGTGAACCCACCCGCTCGGACGGTCGGGACCATTCGGTGACGGACCGTCACCTGGACGTCCACCGTAGGCGGGGCCGGTGGGCATGGCGAGACACGCGACGCCGAAAGTTGTACGAACGTCTCGGGGCGGGGTGCGACCCTGGAAGCAGCGGCCGGACTACGAAGGAGGTGCCCCATGTGCCCTCAGCCCGCCGACGGGCTGCACCTCACCGTGGAGCACGCCGCCGGCGGCCTGTTCCGGATCCAGGTGCGCGGCCACGAGTTGTGGAGCGACCAGCCCGCCGACGCGGGCGGCGGGGACATCGCGCCGACGCCGGTCGAGCTCTTCGTCGCCTCCCTCGCCTCGTGTGCGGCCGTCTGCGCCGGGCACTACCTCGCCCGCCATGGGTTCGCCGCCGCGGGGTTGCGCGTCGACGCCGGGTACGCCATGGCCGAGGACAGCCCGGCCCGGGTCTCACGTGTCGAGCTGAACGTCGCCGTCCCGCACGAGCTGGCACCGGGCCGGGAACGAGCCCTCCTGGCGGTCGTGCGCCACTGCGCCGTGCACAACACTCTCCGGGAGCCCCCGGAGGTCGCGGTCGCCGTCGGCGGGCACGGATGACCCCGTGCCGGTCAGATGCGGCGCATCGCCCACGGCAGCACGAACCACAGCCCGGTGAAGAGCGATCCGGTGACGGCGGTGATGGCGATCGCCGCGGCCCCGCCGAGGACGACGTCCATCAGCAGCAGGACGGCACCGTTCAGCGCGAGCGCCAGCACGACCAGCCCGATCTGCGCGAGCCGGGCGGAGAGCGCCACGATGCGCACTTTGACGCCGCGGTGGAACAGGCCGCGGTGGAGCGCCACGGGGGAGGCCAGAACGGCGGAGGCGGTGACGGTGAGCAGCAGGGTGGCCACGTAGGTGTCCCGCTGGAAGGTGTCGAGCTGCGGGAAGCGACTGGTGAAGGCCACGCCCAGCAGGAAGGCGAAGACGATCTGCACGCCGGTCTGGACCACCCGCAGTTCCTGGAGGAGTTCCACCAGGTTGCGGTCGGCCCGCTCCTGGGAGGTTTCGTGACGTTGCGGGGTGGTCGGATCGGGTCCGGGCTGCGTGTTCACAGCTCCCACTGTCCTCCGGAAACCGGGTGGGCCGGAACACCGCGGACCGGGTGTCGGGCGGCCGGACGGATCCCCGGCGCGGGTCACCGGGCGACGCGCGGCGGGGTGCCGGCGGTATCGGCCTCGGCCGCGCCCCGCGGTTCCCGCCGCAGGACGTCCAGGACGACGGAACCGTCGACGGTCTCGCGGGCGACGAGCAGTTCGGCCAGCTGTTCCAGGGCCGCCCGGTGGCTCCGCAGCAGGGCGACGGCGCGCTCCTCCGCCCGGCGCAGCAGGCCGGCGACCTCCTGGTCCACGATCCGCTGGGTCTGCTCCGCGTAGGGCCGGCGCGCGAGGTCCTCGACGCTCTCCCCCAGGTACTGCGGAGCCGTCGAGGCGTAGCCGACCGGGCCCAGCGCGGGCGAGAGCCCGAACTCGCGGACCATGCGGGTGGCGATCTGGGTGGCACCGGCCAGATCGTTGGCCGCGCCCGTCGAGCCTTCGCCGAAGACCACCAGTTCCGCCGCGCGCCCGCCGAGCCGCACGGCGAGCAGGTCGGTGAGGTACCCCTCGCTGTACAAGTGCCGCTCGGCCTCGGGGAGTTGCTCGGTGACCCCGAGGGTCACGCCGGAGGGCAGGATGGTGACCTTGGCGACCGGGTCGGCGTGTTCGCTCAGGGCCGCGACGAGGGCGTGGCCGGACTCGTGTACGGCGACGGAGTGCCGTTCCTCGGGGAGCAGCGCGTTGGAGGTCTCCCGGCGGCCGAGCAGCACGCGGTCGCGTGCCGCGTCGAGGTCCTCCGGGCCGATCATCGCGCGGTCGTCGCGGACCGCGTTGATCGCGGCCTCGTTGACGAGGTTGGCCAGGTCGGCGCCGGAGAACCCGGGGGTGGAGCGGGCGACGGCGTCCAGGTCGATGCCGGGGGCGAGGGTCTTGCCGCGGGTGTGGACGGAGAGGATCGCCGCCCGCTCGGCCTGGTTGGGCAGGGGGATGGTCACCTGGCGGTCGAAGCGGCCGGGGCGCAGCAGCGC
>CAYNNX010000428.1:0-5798 GCA_964398515.1 uncultured Streptantibioticus sp.
CCTCACGGCCACCGTGGTCCCCAGGCCGATCGCCTGGGTGTCCACTTGGTCGGAAGAATACGGAGTTGCGAACTTGGCGCCTGCGAAGTTGGGTGGAAAGCGACGTCGGTTGGCGGGACGCTAGTCCTGGTCAGAGGTTCCCGGCAACTGGTTGGTCCGGAGCCTGTGGTCAGGGCGGCCTCGTCAACGGGGGCCGGAACACGGGGGTCAAGACGGAGGGGGGATCGGTCCCACTCGACCTGGGTGGATGGCCCGGTGGGAGGTTGGATCTACCGTAAACCGTAGCCCTTTTGGAACTCACGAGAGTTGCAGCAGCAGCCGTCGACACCACGGCGGCTGATCCGGCAGCGCTGCCGACCCCGGGGTCCGGGTGGAAGTCCGCGCTACCGCCGCCGCTTCCGCCGGGGCGACTGCCTGCTCGCCGGGCGGGTTCGGGCCTGCGGCGCGCCGGTGCGGGCACCGCGGGCGGTCTGCGGGGCGAGCCGGTCCGCGGCGAGCCCCCGCAACTCTTCAAGGCCGTCGTGGTCCGGGTGACCCGAGGCGAGGGCAGCCGCGACCGCTTCCCGGGCGTTGTGCCGGCCATCCTTCAGCAGGACCTCGACGGCCTGGTCCGGTCCGGCTGCCTCCAGGAGCTGCAGCAGCCCTTCGGCCATCATCAGTAGGGCCTCGGGTTCGGTGAGCTCCTCGGGGGAGAGCAGTTCGCGGTCGAGTAGCAGGATCAGGGCGGTCGGAGCGAGTGCCGCGTCGGTTCGCAGGGTGCGCAGCAGCCGCGTTCCCTCGTCGTCGGGCAGCACTTGGACCAGGATGTCGAGCATGGCCTGGGCGCGGGTGCGGAACGGCATGGTTCGTACCGCGTCGGTGAGCAGTTCCATGGCTGCCGGTCGGTCGCTGTGTGCCGCCATCCACGCTGCGGCTTCCGCGCGGGCGGACTCGGGATCGTAGTGTTCGGCGAGAACACCCAGCAGGCCCGGGGCCGGCGCGTGTGCGAGTTCGCCGATGAGCGGTGCGTCGCGGCCCTCGGTGAGCAGCCGCGAGCGCACGCTCCAGGTGCCCAGGGCGGTGAGGCTGATCAGTTCGACGGATCCGGCGCTTAGTTCGGCGTGTAGCTCGCGGGCGTGATCGGCGCTGTATGGGGCAGGCTCCGGCAGCAGTCCGGCCGGTGACTGGGGTTCGGGAGCGGCGAGGGGGCTGTCGAGGAAGACTGGGTCGGCCTTGCCGTGCGTATAGTCGACGCAGCCGAGGTCCTGCAGGGCGGAGAGGACGGTGCGCAGGTCACTGTCCGCGGCCCGGAACCAGGTCTGTTGTTGGCCGTCATCGGCCGCGCCCAGCCCGAAGTATTCGCGGTATGCGAGGTGCACTGAGGCGCGCAACGCTGGCCAGGGCATCGGGTAGGGCAGGCTGTAGAGGGAGTTGAGCACGTCCGGCAGCACGTCCTCGTACACCTCGTACAGCATGGACTCCCGCCACCAGCCGCCGCGGGCGCCGATCAGCGGTTCACGCATCGAGAAGACGGCCTCGAACGCGCGCTGCCACAAGGCGAGGGCATCGGCGAGCACGGGTTTGGCCTTGTTCACGGCGTACAGCCGTCCCTTGGCGGTGCGCACCAAGCGCGCCTTCTTCGCCCACTCGACGATCAGTGCGAGACGTGGCAGGTCGGCGCTGGAGCGGGGGGACTCGGCAGTGTCGCCGGTCTGGAGCAGGCGGACGAGTTCGAGGGCGTCGCTGACACGCAGCCGCCCGGTGGCGGTGAGCGCCCGTCCGTCCGGGCCGATCCACTCCACCAGGTCGCGCAATCGCCGTACCACAAGGGAGGCTTCGGCCAGGGCCCGCAGTCCGTCGCGGTCAGGCAGGGTGACCGGCAGTTGCGGTTCGGCCCGGCCGACGGTGCCCGGTCCCCGGGTGTGGTGCCGCCGTACGATTCGCTCCAGGACCGCCGCGTCGTATGTCACCTCGTCGCGCCGGGCCCGTTCGACGAAGCGCTGCATGGCGGCCTGATCGTGAATGTTCACTCCCGCCTCGGCGGCGGTGACGGCCCAGAATTTCGCCAGACCCCAGCGGTCACGGTCGGCCATGGCTGCGGCGTAGTGCGGCGCGGTGGCGTCGATCGCCGCCTCGTTCTCGGCTACCGTTGCGCCTCGCGGATCGGCGAGTCCGGTCTCGTCGAGATAGCGCAGTAGTAGGCGCAAGGTCTCTGGCGCGCCGGGCAGCGGCTCACCAGGAAGCACAGTGACGGTCCGGGGCATCCACTCCAGCAGGAAGCCTTCGACATGCCGCGGTTCCCACAGGGCGAGCCGCCCGTCGCAGGTACCGCTGTGCCGGTAGTCCAGCGCGGCCTGGGCGGTGAACGCAATCGCCTCCGGATCCTGTTCGTGGGACCGGCGCCCCAGCCGGTGGACGAGCAGACAACAGGCCGCCTGGTATTCGTCTTCTTCCTCGGGCTGAAAGTACATACGCATGGGAGGGTAACCCGCCTGTCGTCCAGACCACCGCTGTGCTGACACCACGCTAGCGGTCGTCGGGCGTGCGCTATGCCCGGCCGGTACATCTGCGACGTGAGCAGGCCGGCCACCGGCTGCACATTTGCGGCGCGATCACGGCTCGAAGCGCTGCGGCGGGCGGGTAGGCTCGGTGGCCGTGAGCGAGTACCAGTACTACGAGTTCCTGGCCATCGACCACCCGCTGACCTCATCGGAACTCGAGAAGGTACGGGCGCTGTCCACACGGGCCCAGATCACCCCGACGCATTTCAGCAACGAGTACCACTGGGGCGACTTCCGGGGAGATCCGCGCCGCCTGATGGAGCGGTTCTACGACGCCCACCTGTACCTGGCTAACTGGGGCACCCGACAGGTCATGTTGCGGCTCCCCACGGCACAACTGCCGCACACCGCCGTGGAACCGTACCTGTGCGAGGAAGCGGTGGAGGCGTGGACCCACGGCCGGTACACCATCCTCGATCTGCGCTACAGCCCCGATGAGGCGGACGACTGGGACGAGAGCGACGAGTCGGCACTGTCCGCGATCGTGGGTGTGCGGACCGAGCTGGCCGCCGGGGATCTCCGCGCCCTCTATCTGGCCTGGTTGGTCGGTCTCGCGCTGTGGGAGTTGCAGGAAGACGACGAGGAGGCGTACTGCAACGACCACGAACCCCCTGTGCCCGCCGGCCTCGCCCAACTCACCGGCCCCCAGCGAGCACTCGCCGACTTCCTGCACCTGGACGACGACCTGCTCGCTGCGGCCGCCGCAGCGAGCCCGCCACTGGACCAGGCCCCCGGCAGGGATCCTCGCCTGGTTGCATGGATCGCCAACCTGCCCGCCGAGGAGAAGGACGCCCTCCTGCTGCGCGCCGCCCAGGGCTCGGCCCCGCACCTGGGCCCCGAACTGCTCGGCCGCTACCGCGCCGACACAGCGGCGCCACCCGCCGCACACGCCGAGCGTCGCACGGCCGCTGAACTGCTCGACGCCGCCGCGGTCCGCCGCACCGCACGCGCGCGACGCGAGACCGAAGAACGGGCCTCCGCCGAACGACGCCGTGCCCAGCGGGAAGCGGCCGCCCATGAAGCACGCCTGATCCACCTGGCGGAACACCAGGAGGAAGCATGGCGTGACGTGGACCGGCTGATCTCTGCCAAGAGGTCCGCGGAGTACGATGCTGCCGTGTCCATACTCCAGGACCTGCACGAGGTGTGTGGCAGGACGGACACCACCGCCGACTTCAACCGCCGAGTCCGGCTCCTACACGAAGAACACCAGCGCAGGCCCGCCCTCCTGCGCCGCTTGGAGGCTGCGAGGATCCTCCACCCCTGAAAGGCTGCTACCGCAGCGGCTTGCTGTGTCAGGGCCGTTGGCGAATGGTTCAGGTCGCCCGGGGCGACCTGAACCCCCGCGTACCCGGGCCGTCAAGCAACAGGTCACAACGCGCATGAACAGCGTCGCCCCTGCCGAAAACCTCATCTACCCTGGTGGGAGCCGGTTTGCCAGGTGCGCGGGGTCTCGGATAGGGGAGTTCGAAATGGGTGCTCTCGCAGGGCTGTTGATCGTCCGGGCATGATGATCCGTCGTGCTGCTGCGACTGGCCTACCTGACCGTGACGAACGCGTTCGCCATGCTGCGCCTGCTGCCGATGAGCGATCGGGACAAGGACGCGGAGATCCTTGCCCTGCGCCATCAGATCACGGTGCTACAGCGTCAACTCGGCCGCCAGCGAGTGCGGTTCGCCGCAGGTGATCGCGCTTTTCCTGGCAGCCCTGCTGCACCGGCTGCCGACGCAGGCGCTGCGCCTGGTGCGGCTGTTGGTGCGGCCGGACACGGTGCTGCGGTGGCACCGTGACCTGGTCGCGCGCCGCCACGCCGAGGAGTCTCGACCGAAGCGCTCGGGAAGGCCGCGGACAGTGCGCTCCATACGGCTTGCTGGCCCTGTCAACGCCCGCGGAGACCGGGCATCTGCTCGCCGCGCACCAAGAGGTCGTTCAGGCCGCGGTGGCTGTACAGGGCGGAGGCGGCTCCGCAGCGCTCCGCTTCGGGCTGTTCCACGCAGGCGTCAGCTCCACCGAGGACCCGAAGTACACGGTGCTGCCACAGCGCGAGCGGCTGGACAGCTGTGGGTAGGCGGTACGGCACATGTCCTGCTGCCGGGGTACTGGCATGGTCGGCGGCAGTGCGCCCAAGCGGCATCCTCCACGACCTCCCGGACCGCGGATCACAAGCCTTGGGCTAGGCGGTGGTACGCCTGGTTCCAGCGGATCTCCTTGACGAACCGGGGCGTTGTCGTGTCGGCGTCGATCACCAGGAGCTCGCTGCCGGCCATCTCAGCGAAGTCGGTCAGCTCCTCCACCCCGACCGCCGCGGACAGCACCGTGTGGTGCGGGCCGCCGGCGGTCAGCCAGGCCTCGGCGGACGTGCTCAGCGACGGCCGGGGGCGCCACACGGCGCGCGCCACAGGAAGATTGGGCAGCGGCTCCGGCGGGGCGACCACGTCGACCTCGTTGGCCACCAGCCGGAACCGGTCGCCCATGTCGGCGAGGGCCACCACGACGGCCGGGCCCGGCCGCGCGTCGAACACCAGGCGTACGGGGTCCTCGCGGCCACCGATGGACAGCGGGTGGATCTCGCAGCTCGGGGTGGCCGCCGCGATGGACGGGCAGACCTCCAGCATGTGGGCGCCGAGGATGAGTTCCTCGCCGGGCACCAGGTGGTATGTGTAGTCCTCCATGAACGACACGCCGCCGTCGCGTCCGGCGCCCATGGCCTTGACCGCGCGTAGCAGCGCGGAGGTCTTCCAGTCTCCCTCGGCGCCGAACCCGTAGCCGTCGGCCATCAGCCGCTGCACGGCGAGTCCCGGCAGTTGCCGCAGCCCGCCGAGGTCCTCGAAGTTGGTGGTGAACGCGGCGAAGCCGCCATCCTCCAGGAAGGCACGCAGTCCCAGTTCGATGCGGGCGGCGTACCGCAGCGACTCGTGGCGGCCGCCGCCCGCGCGCAGCTCGGGGGCGATGCGGTAGCTCTCCTCGTACTGCTTGACCAGCTCGGTCACGGCGGCGTCGGCGACCGCGTCGGTGCCGGCGACCAACTCGTCGACGGGATAGGTGTTCACCGACACGCCGAAGCGGAGCTGGGCCGCGACCTTGTCGCCCTCGGTGACTGCGACGTCGCGCATGTTGTCGCCGAACCGGGCGAGGCGAAGCGCGGCCAGCTCGGCACGGCCGACCGTCGCCCGCGCCCACTGGCCGATGCGCGCAGCGACCCGCGCCTCGCCGACGTGCCCCGCCACGGTCTTGCGCGCCACTCCGACCCTGGCCTGG
>CAYNNX010000429.1:0-5753 GCA_964398515.1 uncultured Streptantibioticus sp.
GGTGCGGCCGCCGATCTTGCCGCGGACGGACTCGCGGTCGCCGCGGGTGTTGGTGGAGCGCGGCAGCATGGCGTACTCGGCGGTGACCCAGCCCTCGCCGCTGCCCTTGCGCCAGCGGGGTACGCCTTCGGTGACGCTGGCGGTGCACAGCACGCGGGTGTCGCCGAAGGAGACGAGGACGGAGCCCTCCGCGTGCTTGCTCCAGCCGCGTTCGATGGTGACCGGTCGGAGCTGTTCGGGAGTGCGGCCGTCGATGCGAACCCCTGCATTGAAAGACATGCTTCCGACCCTACCGACAAACGGCGTGAGGCCCGCCCCGGGTCGGGGCGGGCCTCACGCGGGCGTTCGAGCGGTGCTCGTACGCTCACATCATGTCTTCGATCTCCGCGGCGATCGGGTCGGCGTCGGTGCCGATGACGACCTGGATGGCGTTGCCCATCGACACGACGCCGTGGGCGCCGGCGGCCTTCAGGGCGGCCTCGTCGACCAGCGACGGGTCGTGGACCTCGGTCCGCAGGCGGGTGATGCAGCCCTCGACCTCTTCGATGTTGTCGATGCCGCCGAGGCCGGCGACGATCTTCTCAGCCTTGCTGGCCATGTCCACTCCTGTTGTCTGGGGCCGCCGCCCCACATTCTGAACGCCGGTCGGCACCACACGCCGGCGCAGGCGCGGCCCACCGAGACTGGTCTACACCATTATGGGGGGCCAGGCCAACCCGTCCGGCCGCCGGGAGGCCGGGCCCGGTGCCGGTGCGAGTGGCGGTGCGGGCGCACCACGTCGCGGGGCCGGCGGTTCGACGCGTGTCGCTGTTGCGTGAAATCGTGGATTCCTTTATGGCGCCCTCACGTGTTATACAACTGGTCTACACCACCGTGTGGTGTAGACCATATCCGCGGGCGCCCCCCTTCACAGCCCGCTCTCACCAGGAGGAATCCGATGAGTACGGCTACCGCTGTGGCGGCGCCCGCGAAAAAGCGGGGCTCGGGCCTGTTCCAGGGACTGCAGAAGATCGGCCGCAGCCTGCAGTTGCCGATCGCGGTGCTCCCCGCCGCCGGCATCCTGCTGCGCCTCGGCCAGGACGACGTGTTCGGCAAGACCGGACTCGGCTGGGACAACGTGGCGAAGGTCTTCGCCGGCGCCGGCGGCGCCCTGCTGGACGCCTCCCTCGGCCTGCCGCTGCTGTTCTGCATCGGCGTCGCGATCGGCTTCGCGAAGAAGGCGGACGGCTCCACGGCGCTCGCCGCGGTCGTCGGCTTCCTCGTCTACTACACGGTGATCCACCAGTTCCCGGCGGCCTGCGCGGGCGGCGCCTCGTTCGTGCCCACCGGCTCGCTCAGCGGTGCGTGCGTCAAGGGCGCCACGGTCGCCCCGGCCGCCTACCAGAACCCGGGCGTCCTCGGCGGCATCGTCATGGGCCTGCTCACCGCGGTGCTGTGGCAGCGGTTCCACCGCACGAGGCTGGTGGACTGGCTCGGCTTCTTCAACGGCCGCCGCCTCGTCCCGATCATCATGGCCTTCGTGGGCACCGCCGCCGGCGTCCTCGTCGTGCTCGGCTGGCAGCCCATCGGCACCGCCATCAGCGACTTCGGCAAGTGGATGACGGGCCTGGGCGCGGTGGGCGCCGGCCTGTTCGGCCTGGTCAACCGAGGCCTGCTGCCCATCGGCATGCACCAGTTCGTCAACACCGTCGCCTGGTTCCAGATCGGCGACTACACCAACGCCGCCGGGCAGACCGTCCACGGCGACCTCAACCGCTACTTCGCCGGCGACCACAGCGCCGGGCAGTTCATGTCGGGCTTCTTCCCGATCATGATGTTCGGCCTGCCGGCGGCCGCCCTGGCGATCGCGCACTGCGCGCGCCCCGAGCGCCGCAAGGCGGTCATGGGCATGATGCTCTCCGTCGCGCTCACCGCGTTCGTCACCGGTGTCACCGAGCCGATCGAGTTCTCGTTCATGTTCATCGCGCCGGTGCTGTACGCGATCCACGCCGTCCTGACCGCCGTCTCCATGGCCCTGAGCTGGGCGCTCGGGGTGCACGCGGGCTTCACCTTCTCCGCGGGCGTGATCGACTACGTGCTGAACTGGCACTTCGCCACGAAGCCCTGGCTGATCATCCCGATCGGCCTGTGCTTCTCGGTGGTCTACTACGTGGTGTTCCGGTTCGCGATCACCAAGTTCGACCTCCCCACCCCCGGCCGCGAGCCGGAGGAGGAGACCGAGGAGCTCACCAAGGCCTAGGCCCCACGACAGCCGCAAGCCCCCGGGTCCGACCGCGTGCGGTTCCGGGGGCTTCGTCGTACGCGCGCCAGGGCTACAGCCGGTAGACCGCGCCCGCCCGGGCCAGCTCCAGCGGGCCGGAGAAGGCCGCGGCGGCGTCGGCGAGGCTGGTGCGGGGGTCCGTCCACGGCGGGATGTGGGTGAGGACCAGCCGGGAGACACCGGCCCGGGCGGCGTGCTCACCGGCCTCGCGGCCGTTGAGGTGCAGGTCCGGCACGCTCTCCTTGCCGTAGGTGAACGACGCCTCGCACAGGAACAGGTCGGTGGCCTCGGCCAGCCCGACCAGCGCCTCGCAGGGGCCGGTGTCACCGGAGTACGTCAGCGAACGCCCGCCGTGCTCGACGCGGAAGCCGAACGCCTCGACCGGATGGCAGACGCGGGCGGCCCGGATGGTGAACGGCCCGATCTCGAAGGCGCCGGGGCTCAGCGTGCGGAACTCGAAGGCCTCGCTCATGCACTTCTCGTCGGGCAGATCGCCGTAGGCCGAGGCGAGCCGGGCCTCCGTGCCCTGCGGGCCGTACACCGGGATCGGCTCGGGCATGCCCCCCTCGTACCGGTAGTAGCGCGCCACGAAGTACGCGCACATGTCGATGCAGTGGTCGGCGTGCAGGTGGCTGAGGAGCACGGCGTCCAGGTCGTACAGGCCGCAGTGGCGCTGCAGTTCGCCAAGGGCGCCGTTGCCCATGTCGAGAAGCAGCCGGAAGCCGTCGGCCTCCACGAGGTAGCTCGAGCAGGCCGATTCCGCGGACGGGAACGACCCCGAGCAGCCGACGACGGTGAGCTTCATGCAGGAGCCTCCAGGGGTTCCGGGAGTCTTGCCTTTTTCGCGCCTTTCGCACCCGGTGGGCGGCACTTCGGTGTGCACGCGCCACGACGACCGGCGGCCGCATGCGGTGAGCACATGCCGTCGGGTGGCCGGCGGGATGGCGGGGGTGCGGTGGGGCGGCCGCCATGTCAGTCGAGGGTACGGCGCACCGCCGGTCCCGGCGCCGCCACCGGCCGCTGTTGTGGGCGGAATCACCAGTACGGGCGGGGGGCGCGGCTGTGCGTGCGAACGACGCGGAGGGTGGCAGGGGCGGGCCGCGACCGCCGCTGCCGGCGGCCCGCCCGGCCGGGTCGGCGGCCCCGGCCGGGACGCAGGGCCCCCGGAGCCGCGGACTAGGCCCAGAGCTGGCCGTGCAGGGCCTCGACGGCCTCTTCCGTGGACGCGGCGGTGTAGATGCCGGTCGACAGGTACTTCCAGCCGCCGTCGGCGACCACGAAGACGATGTCGGCGGTCTGCCCCGCCTTGAGCGCCTTGGTGGCGACGCCGATCGCGGCGTGCAGGGCGGCACCGGTGGAGACGCCCGCGAAGATCCCCTCCTGCTGGAGGAGTTCACGGGTGCGGCGCACGGCGTCCTCGCTGCCGACCGAGTAGCGCGTGGTGAGGACCGACTCGTCGTACAGCTCGGGGACGAACCCCTCGTCGAGGTTGCGCAGCCCGTAGACGAGGTCGTCGTAGCGCGGCTCGGCGGCGACGATCTGGACGCCGGGGACCTTCTCGCGCAGGTAGCGGCCGACGCCCATGAGGGTGCCGGTGGTGCCGAGTCCGGCCACGAAGTGGGTGATGGTGGGCAGGTCGGCGAGGATCTCGGGGCCCGTGGTGGCGTAGTGGGCACCGGTGTTGGCGGGGTTGCCGTACTGGTAGAGCATCACCCAGTCGGGGTGCTCGGCGGCGAGTTCCTTCGCGACGCGCACCGCGGTGTTGGAGCCGCCGGCCGCGGGCGAGGAGATGATCTCCGCACCCCACATGGCCAGCAACTGGCGCCGCTCCTCGGAGGTGTTCTCCGGCATGACGCACACGATCCGGTAGCCCTTGAGCCTGGCCGCCATGGCCAGCGAGATGCCGGTGTTGCCGGAGGTGGGCTCCAGGATGGTGCAGCCCGGGGTCAACGTGCCGTCCCGCTCCGCCTGTTCGATCATGTGCAGCGCGGGACGGTCCTTGATCGAACCGGTGGGGTTGCGGTCCTCCAGCTTCGCCCAGATGCGGACGTCCCCGGAGGGCGACAGGCGCGGGAGGCGGACCAGCGGGGTGTTGCCGACCGCCGCCAGCGGACTGTCGTACCGCATCAGGCCATCCCCACCCGTCGCCCGGCCACCGCCCCGGCCGGACGGGGCTCCGCCCCGGCGGCCCCTCCCGCGACGGCGGGCAGGATCGTCACGCTGTCGCCGTCGGAGAGCTTGGTGGCGATGCCGTCCAGGAAGCGCACGTCCTCGTCGTTGAGGTAGACGTTGACGAAGCGCCGCAGCTGGTCGCCGGCGGCGCTGTCGACGATCCGCTCGCGGATGCCGGAGTACCGGGAGTCGAGGTCGGTGAAGAGCTCGTCCAGGGTGGCTCCGCTGCCCTCGACGGACTTCTGGCCGCCGGTGTAGGTGCGAAGGATGGTCGGGATGCGGACCTCGATGGCCATGGGTGCACTCCAGTGCGGAAGCGGGACGTCGTTGACGGTGCGCGGCGGCGGTGCTGCGCCGGGCGGCCGGGTGGTGCAGGGGGCGGTGCGGGAGCCGCGGCGGGCTAGCGGGCCGGGCGGGACGCAGCGCGCGGACACATGGCGCTGGCGAGGCGGCACAGGTCGACGTGGAGCCGCGCGACGAGCAGCATGCCCGGCGCCTTCTCGTTGTAGCTCACGTCGTGGAGAACCATGCGGACATCGTATCGATTCCCGTCGGACGGCCGAGACGGCTGTCCCATGATGCGGACCCGGGGCGGCGTGCCGGGGCCCGCTAGCGGCCCTGTTCGGCGTAGGAGGCCACGATTTCCACGTCTTCCTCGGTGACCTCGCCGTCCACGATGCGGAACGAGCGGAACTGGAAGGGCCCGGCGCCGTCGGTGTCCGCCGTCGAGACGAGCACGTAGTGCGCGCCCGGTTCGTTGGCGTAGGAGATGTCGGTGCGCGAGGGGTAGGCCTCGGTCGCGGTGTGCGAGTGGTAGATGACCACGGGCTCCTCGTCGCGGTCGTCCATCTCGCGGTAGAGCTTGAGCAGGTCGCCGGAGTCGAACTCGTAGAACGTGGGCGAGCGGGCCGCGTTCAGCATCGGGACGAACCGCTCGGGCCGGCCCGACCCGGCCGGTCCGGCGATGACGCCGCACGCCTCGTCCGGGTGGTCCTCGCGCGCGTGGGCGACGATCGCGTCGTGCAGAGCCTGGGTGATGGTGAGCATGGCAAGAAGGATAAGAGGGCGGTGGTGGGCGACGGGCGGGCAGGAGGGACGGCTGACGCACGACCGCCGCCCCCGGAGGCTTCCGGGGGCGGCGGCGCAGGGTGTCGCGGCTAGCTCCGCTCTGCGCTCTTCGCGGCGAAGACCTCGGGGTTGCGGGCCTTGATCACGAAGTACGAGACGATCATCAGCAGGGCCCAGATCGGGGCGACGTAGAGCGAGACGCGGGCGTCCTTGTCGATGCCCATCAGGACGAGCACCAGGCCGATGAACGCCA
>CAYNNX010000430.1:0-5735 GCA_964398515.1 uncultured Streptantibioticus sp.
CGTTGGCACCGTTCAACCCTGCGACGCGGGTCATCGGACAACGGGAGGAACACCGTCCCATGAAACAACGCCGACATCGATCGTGGCCCGGAAATGAGGCACCACCGCACCCCCGCCGCGTGCAAGAAGACTGAGGACTGACACGCCCTCACAAAAGGCCCTGCCGACCATCCGGACTGCAGGGCCGCACCACGCCCGACCCGACTCCAGGGCCTGACCGGGAGTGGCCACCCCTGCCGCTCCAACGCTCCCTGGGCCGCGCCGACCCGGGAGGCCCACCGAGGCCACCCGACCGGCGGGCCGCACCACACCGGTCACCGCATCGGCCACCACATCAGTCACCCCGATTGTCCAG
This sequence comes from uncultured Streptantibioticus sp., assembly GCA_964398515.1. GTDB lineage: Bacteria > Actinomycetota > Actinomycetes > Streptomycetales > Streptomycetaceae > CAYNNX01. The sequence continues at coordinate 356 of CAYNNX010000430.1, forward strand.
GACGGCGCCCGGGGCCGCCCACCGACCGCCGACCCCACGGCCTGGGATCGTCCGGAAAGCGAACGGCCGGGGCGCGGTGCCCGGCCGCGGGTGTGCGCTTCATCCATAAGACCGGCACCTTCTGCCATAAACGTCCACTTCCCCGCTTCTTCCTCGCTGGATACGGTCTCGTGCCACGCCGAGCGCACCGGGCTCGGAGCACCGAGGAGGTCCCGATGGGTGATGTGCAGGGCCCGCTGACCATGGAGAGCCGCTCCATCGACTGGGTACCGGACGACGAACGGCACGGCCGCGTCTGGCACCAGGGTCCGTTGTGGTTCCTCGGAAACTTCCAGTACTTCACGGTCGCGGTCGGATTCGTGGGGCCCTCGCTCGGCCTGCCGCTGGGCCCGACCGTCCTGGCCGGGGTGCTCGGCATCGTCGTCGGCACCCTCTTCATGGCCTTCCACGCCTCCCAGGGCCCGGTACTCGGCCTGCCGCAGATGATCCAGTCCCGCGCCCAGTTCGGATACCGCGGGGTGATCGCCGTACTCGTGGCCACCCTCTTCACGTACCTGGGCTTCAACGTCGCCGACCAGGTGCTCGTCTCGCAGGGCCTGCACGGGGTCTTCGGGTGGGACCCGACGGCGGTCGCGGTGGGCTGCGCCGCGCTCGCCACCGCGCTCGCCGTGTACGGCCACGACTGGCTGCACCGCGTCTTCCGGTGGCTGCTGTACGTGTCCCTGCCGCTGATGACGGCGCTCACGGCGGGCGTCCTCGCCGGTCACGCGGGCGGCCATCCGGCGAGCTCCAAGCACCTCGTCTTCACCTGGGCCGCCTTCTTCGCCCAGTTCTCGGCCGCGGCCGCGTACAACATCACCTACGCCCCCTACGTGTCCGACTACTCGCGCTATCTGCCGCGGACCACCTCCGCCCGGGCCCTGATCGCGTCGGTCTTCTTCGGCGCAGCGGGCTCCGCGGTGTGGCTGATCGCGCTCGGCGGCTGGCTGGCGATCCGACTGGGCGCCGATGACGGGCTGGTGGGCCTGCGGCTGGCGGGCGACAAGATCATGCCGGGACTGGGGTCCGCCGCCGCCGTGCTCTCCGCGCTCAGCCTCGTCGCCACCATGGGCATGAACGCCTACGGCGGCATGCTCACCGTCCTGACGGGCGTCGACTCCGTGCGCAAGATCACCCCTGGCCGAGCCGCCCGGGTGGCCACCATTCTGGCGCTCGCGGTCACCTGGTACACCGTCGGCTCGCTCATCCCGCAGAACGCGGTGGCGACCGTCTTCACCGCCCTGACGATGATGCTCTACATGCTGGTGCCGTGGACCGCGACCAACCTCGTCGACTTCTTCTTCGTGCGCCGAGGCCACTACGCCGTCACCGACCTGTTCACCCCCGACGGCATCTACGGCACGTGGGCCTGGCGCGGTCTGGCCGCCTACGGGATCGGCATCGCCGCCGAGATCCCCTTCATGGTGCTGCCCGACCTCGGCGGCTGGTCGTACACCGGACCGCTGGCCGCCACGCTCGCCGGGACGGACATCGCCTGGGTCGTCGGACTGGCCGTCACCTCCGCCGTGTATCTGGTGTTCTGCCGGTCCCGTGACCGGGCCATGGAACACGCGGCCGTGGAGTCGAGCGAACGTCAGCTCTCGACAGCCTGACCGTCCCCGCTGCCGCAGACCGGGCACCACCCGCCGTCGCCGCCTGGGGGCGACGGCGGTGTGCGCCGGTGTGGTGCGCTGCTCGGCCGGGAACACCGACGGCAGGCGCAGCGTCCAGTCGCGAGCCACCGGCAGTGAATTGGTCCTACCTGCCACCGCACGCAACACCTACCGTCCAGGCATGCGGATCAGAATCGTCGACGCCTTCACCGACCGTCCCTTCGCCGGAAACCCGGCCGGTGTCCTGCTCCTGGACACCCACGCCTTCCCGGAGGACCGCTGGCTGCAGCAGGTCGCCGCAGAGCTCGCCCTTCCGGAGACCGCCTTCGCCCACCCGCTGAACGGCCGCACCGGCTCCGACTGGGCCCTGCGCTGGTTCACGCCGACCACGGAGGTGAACATGTGCGGCCACGCCACACTTGCCACAACGCATGTGCTGCACACCACCGGTGCCGTCGGCGGCACCGTCCGCTTCGCCACGCGCAGCGGACCCCTGGCCGCGTCCGCCGCCTCGGACGGAACCATCACCCTGGACTTCCCCACCGCTCCCCTGAAACGGATCGCCCCGTCGGCCGAGATAGCCGCCGCCATCGGCGCCGAGGTCCTGTCCGTCCACGAGACCGGCGCGGACGTCGGTGAGCCCGTGGTCGAGGTGGCCGACGAGAAGACTGTCCGCAGTCTGGCCCCCGACCTGGCGGCGGTAGCCGCGCTGCCCTGGCGCGGCGGGGTGATCGTCACCGCACGGGCCGACGACCCCTCGGCCGGCTACGACTTCGTGTCCCGCTGCTTCTTCCCCGGCATCGGCATCGACGAGGACCCGGTCACCGGCGCCGCTCACACCGCCCTGGCACCCTTCTGGTCCGCCCGCATCGGCGCCACCGCCCTCGTCGGTCTCCAGGCCTCGGCCCGCGGCGGGCTGGTACGCACCGAACTGCTCGGCGCCCGCACCCGGTTGCGCGGTACCGCGGTCACCGTCATCGACGGTGAACTGCTCACAGCGCCGTAGGCCGGCCAGGGCGTCCGACGGCCGATGGGGTCCTGCGCGGGGGGCGCAACACGGCCCCGCCGCCTTGCCCTCCGGCGCTGCCGGGAACCCCTGGGTCCCGCGCCGCACGCATCGGGCCGGGCGGGACCCGTCTCTTCTCCTTCGACATCGCGATGGCGTCGACGTCAGGTTGCCCTTCTCGTCGTTCGCGATGTTTTTTGAACGCGTACACCTTGCCGCTGGGTGGGTGCACGCACACCGCAGTGCGGCGCAGGCCAGAGGAGTCTGCACACAGGCGCGCGCAGCCGTGTGCGAGGCTCTCGGCGAACACCTCGGGCCATCCTTGGTGGAGCGCGCAGGTGCACGACCAGGGCCCGACGAACAGGGCGGTCTCGCATCCGGCCTGACGCAGCAGGCCGTACTGCTCGAAGGTCTGGTCGACCAGCGCGTCGTGCCATCCGTGATCAAACCGGTGGGCGCGCTCAGCCGCTCCGCCTCCTCTGCCAAGGACGCGCCGCTCCAGTAGGCGTCTTTGGCGTCCGCGTGCGTCATCACGCCGTCCAGCCAGGGCACTTCGCGCCCGATGGCCGAAGTGGCTGCGGCCGCACGGCCGCCTGGAGACCGCCCGGGTCCCGGGGGCGGCCGTCTACCGGACGCTCACGCTCCGCTCCTACAGACCAAGGGAGTTGACGGAGAGTTATTGCTTTGGGGAGAGCATCTGCGATAGTAATTCTCTCGCACTTCCTGAACATCGCTGCTCAGGGATGCATCAGACCGGCATCCCGGATATGCGCTGGCGCAGGGTGAGCGCCTGGTGCACCTGAGTTACGTACGCATTCAGGAGGTCTATACCAACCCATCGCCTCACCGCCGTTCACGGATTCCGCAGTCATCGGCGAAAGCACGTCGGCGGTATCGCGCAATGCCCGCGTGATGCCAAGGCCGTGCCGTGCCGGTGACGCGTCGAGGCGTCATCGTGCGCGTCAACCCTGCCTTCGACCAGCCTGACGCGCATTCCCCCACAGTCGAAAGAGCCGACCTATGCGATTTCCCTGTGCCACCCTTCTGAGAAGGGCGCTGGCGGCAGCCGCGACGACCGCGCTGACCGCCGGACTCCTGCTCGGCGGCGGCGGCCACGCCCAGGCTTACTCCATGACCGGTACGGTCACCGGCGGTCAGGGCAACTACAGCACCGTCAACGAGCGCCAGGCGCCCAGGCTTTCGGCCCGGATCCTGGGCCGCGCCGCCGTCGGCAGCACGGTCTCCCTGACCTGCCAGGTCCAGGGCGACACCGTGGAGAACAACCCGCGCTGGCTCTGGTCAGCCTCGGGATCCTTCTACATAGCCGACGCGTTCATCGTCGAGAACACCGACAACCTGCCCGCCTGCTCCACCTCGCCGAGCAGCCGAAAGTACCTCGGCATCTCGATGCAGAAGCAGGTCCAGGACGAATGGTGCTGGGACGCCTCCGGCCTGACGATCGCCAACTACTGGGGTTACTCCCAGTACAACCAGTACGACTTCTGCCGGCTCGCCGCCCAGAACAGCTATCTCAGCTGCAACGACCAGCCGGCCACCCTCGACGACATGGCCAACGGCCTGGCGAACATGGGCTTCTCCAGCACCGGATACGACCTGTACCGCAACGCCTCCTTCTCCGAGGTGGGCAATGAGATAAACGGCGGCCGCCCCTTCGCGGTACGCATCGGCTGGCGTTCTGGTGGCGGTCACATGAATGTCATCTACGGCTATGACCCGTCCTCGGGGACGATCGCGGTCGGCGACCCCTGGCCGTCCACCCAGACGTACACCTGGTGGAACTACAACGACTACGTCAGCAACTCGTCGTTCCAGTGGACCCACTCCCGAGTCGGGATTTACAACTAAGGCAGGCGGCAATGCGCGGCAAGAATTCCTCCATCCGGCGGGGTGCCGCCCGTTTCGCGGGCCTGTCACTCGGCTTGTCACTCGGTGTGACGACACTGCTGTCCGCCGTAGGCGCACCGGCGCAGGCGGCCGACGGGCCCGCCGGTGTCCCCGACACCCAAGGCGCCCGTCAGGTACTGCAGTCGGCGCAGCTCCACGACACGGTGTCCCGTTTCCTCAACGCGACCACGAGCGTCGGCGCCGACGGCGGCCAGGGGTCGCCCATGGACGCCGGGACGCGCGAGCCCCGGCAGCAGGCCTTCAGCCTGCGAGCCCCGGTCGCGCTCTACGAGATCACCCCCGACTTCGTCACCGGCAAGGCGAAGGCGGACCCGGCCGACACGGTGCGGCTGGCTTATCTCGCCTCCCAGGTGGACGCCGCCGGCGGTCACCGCGCCACCGTCCTGCTCGCCGAAACCGGCAAGGGCAGCGCATGGCACCTGGCCGGCATCCGCGACGGCGACAGCGACGTCGCATACGCGGGCAAGGCCACGCCGGGCTCGACGGTGTTCACCGAACCGCAGATCCACGCCTGGTACCGGCTGAAGAACGGCGCCGTCGAACCGCTCAACGCCGAAGCGGTCTCCGCCTTCGGCGGACAGCGGACGATGTCGCTGGCCGCCTACCAGACGCTGGTGCACCACCGCTACGCCGGCAAGCTGCCGGGCTCGCGGTACGACCGCAAGGGGCTCGCCGGCGGCTACGGCCTGGCCGCCCCCGCCGCGGCTCCCGCCCACCCCGGCTCGGCCTCGGCGTCGATGGTGCTCGGCGGCTCGGCCGCGGCGCTCGCCCTCGCCGGCGCGGCGGCCGCCACACG
>CAYNNX010000431.1:0-5721 GCA_964398515.1 uncultured Streptantibioticus sp.
AACATCGGCGTGGCCGTCATCCAGCTCGTCGGCCTGCTGGTGATCGGCACGGCGGGCGCCATGCATCCGCGGCTCGTGCTCGCCGTCTACCTGCCGCTGATCGTGGTGGCGGCGGTGTGCGCCGCGCTGTTCATGGACAACCTCGCCCCGGTGCGCAACGACACCGGCGCGGCCGTCGAGGCGGCCAGGGACGTCCACACCTGGATCATGTCGGTGCTCTACGTCGGCACGTTCGGCTCCTTCATCGGCTACGGCTTCGCCTTCGGCCTGGTTCTGCAGAACCAGTTCGCCCGCACCCCGCTCCAGGCGGCCGAACTCACCTTCCTGGGGCCGCTGCTCGGCTCGCTGGTCCGCCCGGTCGGCGGCCGGCTCGCCGACCGCGTCGGCGGCGCCCGGGTCACCCTGTGGAACTTCCTGGCCATGGCGCTCGCCACGCTCGTCGTCGTCCTCGCCTCGGTCGAGAAGTCCCTGCCGGTCTTCCTCGCCGGCTTCGTCGCCCTGTTCGTGCTCAGCGGCCTGGGCAACGGCTCGACGTACAAGATGATCCCCGCCGTCTTCCGCGCCAAGGCCCTCGCGCAGGGCCTGACCGGCCAGGCCGCGGCGGCCTACGGCAGGCGGCTGTCCGGCGCCGCGATGGGCCTGATCGGCGCGGTGGGCGCGCTCGGCGGCCTCGCGATCAACCTGGCCTTCCGCGAGTCGTTCCGCACCGCGAAGACCGGCACCCCCGCCTTCGTCGCCTTCCTGGTCTTCTACGCCGTGTGCTCCGCCGTGACCTGGGCCGTATACCTGCGCCCCGCGACCGCGCGCGCGGTGAGCGCCGAGCAGGCGCCCTCGCTCACGTACGCGGAGGTGTGAGGGGCCGGATCGTGTTACACGGGGGAAATACCGGTGAACACCGGCCGTCACCCGGCCTTGGCACGATCGCCTCGGGTGCAGCCGGCCCCTGCGGCTCCCCGGGACAGGCGGTCCCGGGGGGCCGGAACGACCCGAGCAGGCGGAGTGAGACAGCGACGATGCACGAACAGCCGCACGGCGACCAGATCCCCCCGCTGGCCGGATTCACCGTCGGGGTGACCGCCGCACGGCGGGCCGACGAACTCGCCGCGCTCCTGGAGCGGCGCGGCGCCACCGTGCTGCGGGCGCCCGCGCTGCGCATCGTGCCGCTGCCCGACGACACCGAGCTGCTCGCCACCACCGAACAGCTGATCCAGCAGGCCCCGGACATCGTGGTCGCCACCACCGCGATCGGCTTCCGCGGCTGGATCGAGGCCGCCGAAGGCTGGGGGCTGGGCACCGCGCTGCTGGAGCGGCTGCGCGGAACGCGGCTGCTGGCCCGGGGCCCCAAGGTGCGCGGCGCGATCCGCGCGGCCGGGCTGACCGACGCCTGGTCCCCCGCGTCGGAGTCCCTCGCCGAAGTCCAGGACCGCCTGCTGGCCGACGGCGTCAGCGGGCGCCGCGTGGCCGTACAGCTGCACGGGGAACCCCTGCCGGGCTTCGTCGAGGCGCTGCGGGAGGCGGGCGCGGATGTGGTCGGTGTGCCCGTGTACCGGTGGATGCCGCCGGAGGACCCCGGCCCCCTCGACCGCCTGCTCGACGCCACGGCGGCCCGCACCGTGGACGCCCTGTGCTTCACCAGCGCCCCGGCCGCCGCCTCCCTGCTCTCCCGCGCCGAGCGCCGCGGCCTCCTCGGCGCGGTGGCGGACGCGCTCCGCGAGGACGTGCTCGTGGCCTGCGTCGGCCCGGTGACCGCCCTGTCGCTGCAGGCGAAGGGGGTCCCCACGGTACGGCCGGAACGCTTCCGGCTGGGCCCCCTCGTCCAGCTGATCGCCTCCGAACTGCCCTCGCGCGCGCCCGAGTTGACCGTCGACGGGCATCGCGTGCAGATCCGCGGCCACGCCGTGGCGATCGACGGGCGCCTGCGGGCGGTGCCGCCCGCGGGAATGGCCCTGCTGCGCGCCCTGGCCCGGCGCCCCGGCTGGGTCGTCCCCCGCACGGACCTGCTGCGCACGCTGCCGGGCGCGGGGCGCGACGAGCACGCCGTGGAGACGGCGATGGCGCGCCTGCGTGCGGCCCTGGGCGTGCCGGGGCTGGTCCAGACGGTGGTCAAACGCGGCTATCGCCTGGCCCAGCCGTAGCGCCGCCGCCGGGCCGAGCCTGCCGGCCGCGATCCCGGTGCGGCGGCGACCGCCCGTGAGGCCCGTTCCCCGGTCACGTCCTGTGCCGTCACGTCCTGCTCGCCGGTTCTCCGACCAATGATCACGGAACGAGGGTTTCCGCTCAGGCCCGAGGCAGGCGTACGGTTGCAGGCTGCTCCCCGCAGGGGCAGCGCACGACGTGATGCAAGAAGGGGGTCCTTGCGTGGCAACGCAGGACGTGGCTCGGGACGGCGTCGACACCACCGCCCGGGACGGGGACCGTACGCCCGACCGGGACGGAGCCGGTTTCGTCCACACCCGGGAGCTGGGGGCCGAGCAGGCCCATCTCGACCGGGTGTACCGCCGTCTCGAGGAGAAGATCCACGAGGCCGAGTTCCTGATGGACGACGCCGAGAAGCGGGGACAGGTCGGCACGCCGGGCGCCCTCGCCGAACGCGACGCGCAGGTCTTCCAGGCCGGAGTCCACCTCAACCGGCTCAACTCCGAGTTCGAGGACTTCCTCTTCGGCCGCATCGACCTGCTCCGCGGCAAGGACGGCAGGCGCGGCCCCGACGGCGCCTTCACCTCGACCGAGGTCGCCGACGACGCGATCGGCCCGGGCAACCGCGCGGAGATCGCCGAGACCCTGCACATCGGCCGCCTCGGCGTGCTCGACGCCGACTACTCGCCCCTGGTCATCGACTGGCGGGCGCCCGCCGCCGCGCCCTTCTACCGCTCCACGCCCAAGGACCCGGGCCGGGTGGTGCGCCGGCGCGTGATCCGCAGCAGGGGCCGCCGGGTCCTCGGCGTCGAGGACGACCTGATGCGCCCGGAGCTGGAGGCGACGCTCGACGGCCGGGAACTCGCCGTCATCGGCGACGGCGCCCTCATGGCCGCCCTCGGCCGGGCCCGCAGCCACACCATGCGCGACATCGTGGCGAGCATCCAGGCCGAGCAGGACCTGGTGATCCGCGCCCCCGCCCCCGGGGTCACCGAGGTCACCGGCGGTCCCGGCACCGGCAAGACCGCCGTCGCCCTGCACCGCGCCGCCTACCTGCTCTACCAGGACCGCCGCCGCTACTCGGGCGGCATCCTGGTGGTGAGCCCGACGCCGCTGCTCGTGTCGTACACCGAGGGTGTGCTGCCCTCCCTCGGCGAGGAGGGGCAGGTCGCCATCCGCGCGGTCGGCTCGCTGGTCGAGGGCGCCGAGGCCGACACCTTCGACGAGCCGGCGGTCGCCCGGATCAAGGGCTCCTCGCGCATGATCCAGGTGCTGCGCCGCGCGGCACGCGGGGCACTCGACCACGCCGACGTGCCCACCTCGCTGCGCGTCGTCGCCTTCGGCGCCCGGCTGGAGCTGGACGCCGAGGAGCTGACCGCGATCCGCCGCAGCGTGCTCGCCGGCACCGCGCCGCTGAACCTGATGCGCCCGCGCGCCCGCCGCCAGCTCCTGGACGCGCTGTGGGAGAAGTCCGGGCGCGGCCGGCATCTGGCGGACCCGGAGCTGATCGCCGAGGCCCGTGCGGGGTTCGACGAGGACGTCTCGGGCGAGGACGCGTTCACCGAGTTCCTGGAGGCCTGGTGGCCGGTGCTCACGCCGCGCCGGGTGCTCGCGGCGATGGCCGACGACAGGCGCCTGGGCCGCTGGGCCCGCCGGGTGCTCAACCCGCGCGAGATCCGCCGGCTCGCCCGCTCCCTGGCCCGCCTCGACCAGGAGGGCAACGGCCCGCTCTCGGTGCACGACGTGGCGCTCCTGGACGAGCTGCGCGTGCTGCTCGGCGCGCCGCCGCGGCCCGCGCGCCCGCGCGAGGTGGACCCGCTGGAGGAGCTGACCGGCCTGGAGGAGGTCACCACCTTCGCCGACCGCAACTACTCGCGCCGCACCCGTGCCGAGCGCCTGGAGCAGGAGCGCACCGAGTACGCCCACGTCATCGTGGACGAGGCCCAGGACCTGACTCCCATGCAGTGGCGGATGGTCGCCCGGCGCGGCACCAGCGCCACCTGGACCGTGGTCGGCGATCCGGCGCAGAGCTCCTGGAGCGACCCCGAGGAGGCCGCCCGCGCCCGCGGCGAGGCCCTCGGCGCCCGCGTGCGCCGCCGCTTCACGCTCACCGTCAACTACCGCAACCCGGCCGAGATCGCCGAGCTGGCCGCGAAGGTGCTGCGCCTGGCGATGCCCGGCATGGAGTCCCCTTCGGCGGTTCGTTCGACGGGTGTCGTGCCGCGTTTCCAGGTGGCCGGGACGGACCTGGGCGCGACGGTCCGGGCCGCCGCCGAACGCCTGCTCGCCGAGGTCGAGGGCACGGTCGGCGTGGTCGTGGCGATGGGCCGCCGCGAGGCGGCGCGGCAGTGGCTGGCCGGTCTGGGGGAGCGGGTCGTGGCGCTGGGCAGCCTGGAGGCGAAGGGGCTCGAGTACGACGCCACGGTGGTGGTCTCCCCGGCCGAGATCGCCGACGAGTCCCCGGCGGGCCTGCGGGTGCTGTACGTGGCGCTGACCCGGGCGACGCAGCAGCTGACCGTGGTCGCCGGCGACCGCGACCAGCCGGACGGGGCCGGGGTCCCGGATCTGCTGCGCGACTGAGCGACCAGTAAGACCGAAAAGGGCGCCCCCCGCGGGGGGCGCCCTTTAATCGGCTTGTGACACCGACCCGCCATGCTCGCCTCGCGGCTAGCGGTCGCTCGTAGCGACGATGGTTGGGCCCGGGGGCTTGGATCGAGCCGGTGCCGTACCCAGACTAACAAACGCTCCCGGATGTCCATTCCTGTCGGGGAAGTTGATCGGGTCGGCGAGTCGGCGGCCGGGCCGGCGGGCGAGTCGGCGGGGAGCGGGTCACGTGGGCCGGCGCGGAATCCGAGGGGATCAGCCTTCTCAGGAGTTACCGGATCGTGGAAGTATTCTTCCATGATCCGGGTGACGGTCGGGGCTGGTTAACGCCTACCCGTCGGTAGGTGCAACCATCGGATGTCTCGTGCCCGACCCATGGACACGACACGGACAAGCGGAGGAAAGTCGGCATGGCAACGGCGCCGAGCGTCTCTTACTCGATCACGGTGCGACTGGAGGTCCCGGCGAGCGGGACCGCGGTCAGCCAGCTCACCACCGCGGTGGAGTCGTCCGGGGGGTCGGTGACCGGCCTGGACGTCACCGCCTCCGGCCACGAGAAGCTGCGGATCGACGTGACCATCGCGGCGACGTCCACCGCCCACGCGGACGAGATCGTCGCCAAGCTGCGCGGCATCGAGGGCGTGGCGATCGGCAAGGTCTCCGACCGTACGTTCCTGATGCACCTCGGCGGCAAGATCGAGATGGCGTCCAAGCACCCCATCCGCAACCGCGACGACCTGTCCATGGTCTACACCCCCGGCGTCGCCCGGGTCTGCATGGCGATCGCCGAGAACCCCGAGGACGCCCGCCGCCTGACCATCAAGCGCAACAGCGTCGCGGTGGTCACCGACGGCTCGGCGGTCCTGGGCCTGGGCAACATCGGCCCGAAGGCCGCGCTGCCGGTCATGGAGGGCAAAGCGGCCCTCTTCAAGCGGTTCGCGGGGATCGACGCCTGGCCGATCTGCCTGGACACCCAGGACA
>CAYNNX010000432.1:0-5685 GCA_964398515.1 uncultured Streptantibioticus sp.
CCCGCGCTGGCCGCCGCGAACGCGAGTAGCGGCCACCGCCGCCTGGGCGCACACGCCTCAGCCGCGACGCCCGGAGCCAAAATCGCGCGGCACTGGCGAGACGGCCGGCCCAGGCCGGGGCTCCGGCGCCACCCCCGTGGGTGCCGGAACCGCCGCCAGGACCGCGGCCGGGACCTCGGCCAAAACCGCCGGCACCCCCGCTGCGGGCGCCATGGGTGTCACGCCGCCCATGGCCGTATCAGTGACCGCAGGCGGGCGGCGGCGCCGGTGCCGACCACCCGCCCTCCGGTCTGTGCGCCGGATTCGGCGGGGCGCTGGGCCTCGCGGATCCGACGCCAGCGGGCGGCGGCGCTGCGCAGCTCGGCCTCGCGGACGCGGTGCTCGAACTCCCGGTAGGACATAGCGGTCTCCCTGGGGTGACGAGAGGTGTGCCGTGGTCTTTCGCGTTTTCCACTGGCTCAAGCCTCGTCCCCCAGGGGGTGCGCCACATCGGGCGACCGCCTGACCTCCGGCCGGGCGCAGGCCTTAGGTCACCGGCCCGACCGTGTCCTCGGGAGCCTTGGTGCCCTGCTCCGGTACCGCACGGGCCCTTACGGGTGCGGCCGCTTCCCCGGATTCCTCGGGCGGTTCGATGCTCAGCCGCGGCAGCCTGCGCTCCAGCCAGGCGGGCAGCCACCAGTTGGCGCCGCCGAGCAGGTGCATCAGGGCCGGGACCAGCAGCGTCCGCAGGACGAACGCGTCGAGGGCGACGGCCGCGGCGAGCCCGATGCCGAACATGGCGATGACGCGGTCGCCGCTGAGGACGAAGGCGAGGAAGACCGAAATCATGATCACCGCGGCCGAGTTGATCACGCGGCTGGTCTCGGCCAGTCCCACGCGCACCGCGCGCCGGTTGTCGCCGGTCTCCTGCCACTCCTCGTACATCCGGCTGACCAGGAAGACCTGGTAGTCCATGGAGAGCCCGAAGAGCACCGCGACCATGATGACCGGCAGGAACGGCTCGATCGGGCCGGCACGGCCGAGGCCCAGCAGTTCGCTGCCCCAGCCCCACTGGAAGACGGCGACGACGATGCCGAACGAGGAGGCGACCGCGGCCACGTTCATCGCGGCGGCCTTGACGGGTATGCCGAGGCTGCGGAAGGCGAGCAGCAGCAGGACTCCGCCGAGGGTGATGACGGTCGAGACGAACAGCGGCAGCTTCCCGACGATGACGGAGGCGAAGTCGTCGTAGGCCGCCGTGACGCCGCCGACGTACGCCTTGAGGGAGGTGCCCTGCTCGGCCCGGGGGATCACGTCGTGGCGCAGGCGGTCGATGAGGTCGCTGGTGGCCTGGGACTGCGGCGGGCTGCTCGGGACGACGGTGAGCACCTGGATGTCGCCGGAGCGCTGCTCGGTGCCGGTGGTCACCGAGGCGACGCCGTGGGTGTCGCGCACCGCGTCGGTGAGCCTGTCGAGGGCGACCTCGTCGGCGCCGTCGCGGCCCGCCGTGACGATCTGCAGCGGGCCGTCGGCGCCCGGCCCGAAGCCCTCGGCGACCAGGTCGTAGGCCTTGCGGGTGGTGGAGTGGGCGGGATCGTTGCCCTGGTCCGAGGTGCCCAGGCGCAGCGAGAGCGTGGGCAGGGCCAGCAGCAGCATCACCGCGGCGCCGACGGCGGCCAGCAGCCTGGGGTGGCGTTCGACGAAGGCGGACCAGCGGGCGGCCGGGCCGGTGGGCAGGTCCGGCTGCGGCCCGTGCTGGGCGAGCCGCCGCCGTTCCCGTCTGCTCAGCGCCTTCGTGCCGATGACGCCGAGCAGTGCGGGCAGCAGGGTCACCGAGGCGGCGACGGTGAGCAGCACGGTGAGCGCGGCGGCGACGGCGACTCCGTTGAGGAAGCTCAGCCGCAGGATGAGCATGCCGAGGACGGCGGCGCAGACCGTGCCGCCCGCGAAGACGACGGCGCGCCCGGAGGTGGCCACCGCCCGTTCGGCCGCCGCGTGAACGTCCAGCCCGCGGCGCAGCCCTCGCCGGTGCCGGGTGACGATGAACAGGGCGTAGTCGATGCCGACGCCGAGGCCGATGAGGGTGCCCAGCATGGGGGCGAAGTCGGCGACCGTCATGACGTGGCCGAGCAGTTGGATGGCCATGGAGGCGGTGCCGACGCTGACGACCGCGGTGGCGATCGGCAGGGACATGGCGGCGAGCGAACCGAAGGCGACCAGCAGGACCGCGCCCGCGACCGCGATGCCGACGATCTCGCTGAGGTGTCCGCCGCTGCGCTCGGTGAGCCCGATGGCGTCGCCGCCGAGCTCGACCTGGAGGTGGCGGCCGGCTGCGGCCTTGGCGGTGTGGACGACCTGGCGCACCTGGCCCGCCTTCAGGTGCTCGGCGTCCTTGGCGAAGGTGACGGTGGCGTAGGCCGTGCGGCCGTCCGCGCTGATCTGCGCCGCGCCGCCGGGGCTGCCGTAGGGGCTCGCTACCTGGGTGACGCCGGGCAGGCGGGCGACCTGGTCCAGGGTGCGGCCCAAGCGCTGCTCGACGGAGGGTGCGCGGACGGTGGCGCCGTCGGTGGTGTGCCACACGATGGTGTCGGAGGAGCCCGCCCGGCCGGGGAACGCCTTTCCGAGCAGGGAGGCGGCCTTCCCGGCTTCGGTGCCGGGGACGTCGTAGTGGTTGGAGTACGCCGCACCGCTTGCCGTGGCGGCACCGGCGAGACCGGCGAGAGCGACGAGCCAGAGGGTGATCACGATGAGACGGCGGTGCAGACACCATCGGGCGATCAGGCCCATTCGCTACTTCCTTGCCACTTCCCTGTCACGACTTCTCGGCCATGTGCGGATCTTTCAGGGAAAACCCCCAAAGAAACCACCACTAACCGTGTATAACTCTGACAGCGCGGCCTGATCCTTTGGGCGCTTCGTGTGATTCGTCACAGCGAGGAACGCCCCCCGACGACGCGCCGAGGGGCGGCCCCCTGATGTCGGGGGCCGCCCCTCGGCGCGGCTGAGGGACCAGGTCAGCCCTGGACGCCGAGCCTCTCCAGGATCAGCTCGCGCACCCGGGCCGCGTCCGCCTGGCCGCGCGTGGCCTTCATCACCGCGCCGACCAGCGCACCGGCCGCCGCGACCTTGCCGGCCCGGATCTTGTCCGCCACGGCCTGGTTGGCCTCGATCGCCGCGTCCACGGCGGTGGCGAGCGCGCCCTCGTCGGAGACGACCTTCAGGCCGCGCTTGTCGACGACCGCGTCCGGGTCGCCCTCGCCGGCGAGCACGCCCTCGATGACCTGGCGGGCCAGCTTGTCGTTGAGGGAGCCCTCGGCGACGAGCGCGGCGATGCGGGCGACCTGCTGCGGGGTGATCGGCAGCGCGGACAGCTCGACGCCGTCCTCGTTGGCCCGGCGGGCCAGCTCGCCCATCCACCACTTGCGGGCCTGGTCGGCGGGGGCGCCGGCGTCGATCGTGGCCGTGATCAGGTCGATCGCGCCCGCGTTGAGCACCGACTGCATCTCGTGGTCGGTGACGCCCCACTCCTTCTTCAGCCGTTCGCGCCGCACCCGCGGCAGCTCCGGCAGGCCCTTGCGCAGCTCCTCGACCCACTCGCGCGAGGGCGCGACGGGAACGAGGTCGGGCTCGGGGAAGTACCGGTAGTCCTCGGCCTCCTCCTTGATCCGGCCCGACGTGGTCGTCCCGGTGTCCTCGTGGAAGTGCCGGGTCTCCTGCACGACCCTGCCGCCGGAGTTCAGCACGGCGGCGTGCCGCATGATCTCGAACCGGACGGCCCGCTCGACCGAGCGCAGCGAGTTGACGTTCTTGGTCTCCGAACGGGTGCCGAACGTCTCCGTGCCGTTCGGGCGCAGCGACAGGTTGACGTCGCAGCGCATCTGGCCCATCTCCATCCGGGCCTCGGAGACGCCCAGCGCCTTGATCAGCTCGCGCAGCTCGGCCACGTACGCCCTGGCGATCTCCGGGGCCCGCTCGCCCGCCCCGACGATCGGCTTGGTGACGATCTCGATCAGCGGGATGCCGGCCCGGTTGTAGTCGAGCAGGGAGTGCTGGGCGCCGTGGATGCGGCCGGTCGCACCGCCGATGTGGGTGGACTTGCCGGTGTCCTCCTCCATGTGGGCCCGCTCGATGTACACGCGGAAGACCTCGCCGTCCTCCAGGGCGACGTCGAGGTAGCCGTTGTAGGCGATCGGCTCGTCGTACTGGGAGGTCTGGAAGTTCTTCGGCATGTCCGGATAGAAGTAGTTCTTCCGGGCGAAGCGGCACCACTGCGCGATCTCGCAGTTGAGCGCCAGGCCGATCTTGACGGCGGACTCCACGCCGGTCTCGTTGACCACCGGCAGCGAGCCCGGCAGCCCCAGGCACGTGGGGCAGGTCTGCGTGTTGGGCTCGGCGCCCAGTTCGGTCGAGCAGCCGCAGAACATCTTGGTCTTCGTGCCCAGCTCGACGTGGACCTCGAGACCCATCACCGGGTCGTACGCCGCGAGCGCGTCCTCGTACGACACCAGGTCGTCAGTGACAGTCACTTCAATTCCCTCTTCAGACCCGTCAGCCGGCGAGTACGTCGTCGCTGTCGAAGCGGCGCAGCTCGCGGACGAGCAGGGCGACACCGGTGACGATGGCGGCGCCGCTGACGATCGCGTCCACCAGCTTCAGCGTGTCGTTCTCGCCGCGCGCGCTGCGCGCCTGCTTGATCACGCTGATGGCGCCGAACAGCGTGGTGCCGATGGACAGGTAGGTGCCGGGCTTGGAGTGCTTGAAGCCCTTGACCTTCTTGACGGTGCTCACGGAGCCTCCCGGTTTGCTTCTCCGCCCAAGCGGCGCGGCCGCGGGTCGTTGATCGTCTGCAGCCCGGAGGCCGCGCGTACGTCGCTCACAGCGCGGGTGCCTCCTCGAGCAGCGGGTGGCCCCAGCGTGCGGTGAAGCCGGCCTCGACGGCCGCACCGACACGGTAGAGCCGGTCGTCGGCCATCGCGGGGGCGATGATCTGCAGGCCCACCGGAAGGCCGTCCTCGGCGGCGAGGCCGCACGGCAGCGACATGGCCGCGTTGCCCGCCAGGTTCGAGGGGATGGTGCACAGGTCGGCGAGGTACATCGCCATCGGGTCGTCCACGCGCTCGCCGATCGGGAAGGCGGTGGTCGGCGTGGTCGGCGAGACCAGCACGTCGACGTCGGCGAAGGCCCGCTCGAACTCCCGGGTGATCAGGGTGCGCACCTTCTGCGCCGAGCCGTAGTACGCGTCGTAGTAGCCGGAGCTGAGCGCGTACGTGCCGAGCATGATGCGCCGCTTGACCTCGGGGCCGAAGCCGACCTCGCGGGTGAGCGCGGTCACCTCCTCGGCGCTGCGGGTGCCGTCGTCGCCGACGCGCAGGCCGTAGCGCAGGCCGTCGAAGCGGGCCAGGTTCGAGGAGCACTCGCTGGGCGCGATCAGGTAGTAGGCCGGCAGCGCGTAGTCGAACGCCGGGCAGGAGACCTCGACGATCTCGGCGCCCAGCTCGCGCAGCAGCTCCACCGAGTCGGTGAACCGCTCCATGACGCCGGCCTGGTAGCCCTCGCCGGAGAACTCCTTGACCACGCCGACCCGCAGCCCCTTGACGTCCCCGCCCCGGGCCGCCGCGACGACCGGCGGGACCGGCCGGTCGATGGAGGTCGAGTCCAGCGGGTCGTACCCGGCGATCGCCTCGTGCAGCAGCGCCGCGTCGAGCA
>CAYNNX010000433.1:0-5677 GCA_964398515.1 uncultured Streptantibioticus sp.
GCCGCGCGGCGGGAGGCCGCGCGCGGTCAGCGCGGCCGCCGCCGTCGTCTCCGGCCGGGCCAGCAGCCGCTGGGTCGGGGTGGTGGCGAGCCTGCCGAGGGCCGCGCCGAGCCGGGCCTTGTGCAGTGCGCCGCGCGGGTCGCCGGCCCGGTATCCGCGCCCGCGCGCCCCCGGCGGCACGACGGGCGTGACGGGCATCAGGCGCAGTCCGTCGAGGCCCGGGGTGCGGACCAGTTCCGGATAGGCGCTGTTGAGCAGCCGGCTGCCGCGGTCGAGGCGGAAGCCGTCGACCGCGTCGGTCGCCATCCGGCCGCCGACGCGGCCCGCCGCCTCCAGCACGGTGACCGTGACACCTGCGTTGATCAGATGGTGGGCGGCGGACAGCCCCGCCAGGCCCGCTCCCACGATGACGACGTCCGTACTGCGCGCGTGAAACGGCACGGTGCCCCTCCCCGAGGTCGGTCAGGCTCCCCGCTCGCTGGACAAGTCATGCCCGCATCGGCACGAAGGAATACCGGTGGATTAACGGGGAGTTAAAGGTGTCGGAGCCGACTTGACGATCCGTCATATCGTCAACTTCCGTCATCCTGCGCGCAATACCGCGGACAGAACAGTCGTATTCCGACGGCTACGCCGCAGAGCCGATCGCCGCGCCGATCGCCTCCTCGATGCCCGGGAAGGCGAACTCGAACCCGCTCTCCAACAGCCGCCGGGGCACGACCCGTTGGCTGCTCAGCACGTCCTGGGCGAACTCCCCGAGCGCCACGCGCAGCGCCGCCCCCGGCACCGGCAGCAGCGCGGGGCGGTGCAGCACCCGGGACATCGCCGCCGTCACCTCGCGGTTGGTGACGGGCTCCGGCGCGGTCAGGTTGACCGGGCCGGAGAGCTCCTCGGTGTCGATCAGATGCCGCAGCGCCGCGACCTCGTCGTGCAGCGCGATGAAGCTCCAGTACTGCGCGCCGCTGCCCAGCCGTCCGCCCAACCCGGCCCCGAACAGCGGGAAGAGCCTGCCCCACGCCCCGCCCTCGCGCGCCACGACGAGCCCGGTGCGGGCGAACACCGTACGGATCCCGGCCGCCGTCGCGGGCGCCGCGGCCTCCTCCCACTCCCGGCACACCTCGGCCAGGAACCCGGTGCCGGGCGGCGCCGACTCGTCCGTCCGCCGGTCCCCGGTGTCGCCGTAGAAGCCGATCGCCGAACCGCAGACGAGGACTCTCGGCGGGTTGGCGAGGGCCGCTACTGCGTCCGCGATCGCCGCGGTGCCCCGCACCCGGCTGTCCCGGATCGTCTTCTTGTAGTCCGCCGTCCAGCGGTGGTCGCCCACCCCGGCCCCCGCCAGATGGACGACCGCCTCGCACCCCACGAGGGCGCCCGAGTCGACCCGGCCGCGCTCCGGGTCCCAGCGCGCCTCGTCCGGCGCCGACGGCTCCCGCCGGACCAGACGGACCACGTCGTGCCCGTCGGCACGCAGCGAACGGACGAGAGCCGAGCCGATCAGACCGGTCGAACCGGTGACTGCGATACGCATGGGAGCATCCTGCCCGCTCCGGGCGGCAGGCCGGGCGGGCCGCGCCGCGCGGCATCCCCCGATGCGGCGACCTGCCCGGCCGTGACACAGTGACGGCCATGTCCGACATACGGATCCGGCCCGCGGCGGCCGAGGACGACGCGGCTCTGGCGGAGCTCGACCGGCGGATCTGGTCGACCCGGCACGCCGTAATACCCCGCCGGGCGCCGGGCGAACCCTTCTTCCACGAGCACAGCGGCCCGGAGCACCTGCTCGTCGCCGAGGCGGACGAGCGGCTCGCGGGCTACATCCGCGTTGTCCCGGCGACCCCCCTGGAGAGCAACGCGCACGTCCAGCAGATCCAGGGGTTCGCGGTCGACCACTGGGCACGCGGCCGGGGTGTCGGCCGGGCCCTGCTGGACGCCGCCTGCGACCTGGCCCGCACCCGCGGAGCCCGCCGGCTCACCCTGCGCGTCCTCGGCCACAACCACCGGGCCCGGCGGCTGTACGAGGCCGCCGGCTTCGTCCAGGAGGGCCTGCTGCCCGAGGAGTTCCTGCTCGACGGCGTTTACGCGGACGACGTGCTGATGGGCCTGCGGCTCGACACGCGGCAGTGACGCGGCCGCGAGGTACCCGGGGTGCCTCGCAGGGCGGGGGCGCGAGCGCTCAGCGGCCGAAGAGCTCCCACAGCTGGGGGAAGCGGTCGGCCATGGCCGCGTCGTCCTCGAAGTCGATCGGCTCGCCCTCGGGTTCGGCGGGTGCCGTGATCCCCAGGTCCGGCAGGCGCACCCCGGTCAGCTGCTCGTACGCCTCGTCCGCCGCGTAGCCCAGATCCTCGCCGTCCCCGTCCACCTCAGGGTCGAAGCCCTCGCCGACCAGGGTCGCCAGATCGTCGGGGTCCTGGTGGAGCGCGCCTTCGAAGACGTGCCTGCCCTGGCCGATCAGCCAGCACCGCCAGGCGTCGAACGCGTCCTCGTCCGCCCCGCTCAGCATCAGATCGGCCGCGCCCCACATGTCCCACCGGTAGGCGCGGGCCAGGCGCGTCTCGAAGTGCCGGGCGAAGTCCAGCACGGCCTCCGGATCGAGCTCCACGAGCCGCTCGACCACGAGGTCGGCCTGGTCCTCGGGATCGCCGTCGGCATTCTCCCGGGCACGGTCGATGATCTCCCAGAACTCCGTCTCGTCCATCACCGCTCCAGCATCCTGGTTGGCGCCCCGGCCCGCACGTGCTGTGCGCCGTCCGCGCTCGCGACCTTAGGCGGTCACCGCCACACCCGTAAAACCCGGCAGAAAACCCCACGGAGAACCCGGGCGGAAAACTCGACAGAAGGTGTCGGGTATCGGTGTGAGGGTCGGCGTACCGACCGACGACCGAAAGGGAGCCGATGAACGCCGAACCGCTCAAGGGCAGGGTCGCGCTGGTGGCCGGAGCCACCCGCGGCGCGGGACGGGCGATGGCCGTGGAGCTGGGCCGCGCCGGTGCCGCGGTCTATGCCACCGGCCGCACCACCCGCACCCGGCGCAGCGAGGTGAACCGCCCCGAGACGATCGAGGAGACCGCGGAGCTGGTGACCGCGGCGGGCGGCGAGGGCATCGCGGTGCCCACCAACCACCTTCAGCCCGATCAGGTGCGGGTCCTGGTCGAGCGCATCGACCGCGAGCGCGGCCGACTGGACGTCCTGGTCAACGACGTGTGGGGCGGCGACCACCTCCTGACGTTCGGCAAGCGGCTGTGGGAGCTGGACCTCGACGCGGGCCTGCGCATGCTGCGGCTGGGCATCGACACCCATGCGATCACCAGCTACTACGCCCTGCCGTTGCTGATCCGGCGGCCCGGCGGCCTGGTCGTCGAGGTGACCGACGGGACGACCGAGTTCAACAGGCGCTACCGGGAGAGCTTCTTCTTCGACCTGGCCAAGACCGCGCCCGCCCGCATGGCCTTCGCCCTGTCCGAGGAGCTGGGGGACTTCGGCGGTACGGCGGTGTGCGTCACCCCGGGGTTCCTGCGCTCGGAGGAGATGCTCGACCACTTCGGGGTGACCGAGGAGACCTGGCGCGACGCGGTCGCCAAGGAGCCGCACTTCGCGATCGCCGAGTCACCGGTCTTCCTCGGCCGCGCGGTGGCGGCGCTCGCCGCCGACCCGGACCGGGCCCGCTGGAACGGCAAGTCCACCTACAGCGGCGAACTCGCGCGCGCCTACGGCGTCACCGACACCGACGGAAGCAGGCCGGACGTGATGGCGTACTTCCGGGACGTCGTCTTCGGCGGCGTGGACGCGAGCGCCGACGCCTACCGCTGATCCCCCTCCGGCCCGTAGCGGGCCGCCGCCCGCCGGGCCGCGTCCGCGAAGCGGCGGCGCAGGTCCGGCGGCCCCACCACCTCCGCCTCCGGCCCCAGGGCCAGCAGCTGGTCGTAGGCCACCGCCGAGGACTCCACGCGCAGCGCGACGGTCACCCGGCCCCCGGCGTCGGGCGGCGACGCGGCCCGCAGCGACTCCAGGGCGGCGGCCCGGTCGGTGACGTACGGCAGCCGGTGCACGCCCTCGGGGGTCAGCCGCAGCACCACCTCCTCGCGCAGGATCGACCTGGCGAACTCCGCGGCCCGGCGCGCCCAGAAGCCGGGCAGGTCGAAGTCCCCGTCCCGCTCGAAGCGGCCGTCCAGGGCGGCCACGCGGACCAGGCGGTCCACCCGGTAGACCCGGAACCGCCCGTCGGCCCGGGCCACGACATACCAGACCCCCGCCTTCAGCACGAGCCCGTACGGCTCCCACTCCCGCTCCACCTCGGCGTCCCGGCGGCGGTAGCGGACCGTGAGCCGGCGGTCGTTCCAGACGGCCTCGGCGACCGCGGCCAGCAGCGGGGGCGTCTGCGGCTCCTGGTACCAGGCGGGGGCGTCGAGGTGGAAGCGCTGCGCCGCCGAGCGCGCGGCGCCCCGAAGCTCCGGCAGCAGCGCCGCCGAGACCTTCAGCCGGGCCGCCGCGGCCACGTCCGCCAGTCCCATCGCGCGCAGCGCGCCCGGCACGCCGGACAGGAACAGCGCCTCGGCCTCGTCCCGGCCCAGTCCGGTCAGCCGGGTGCGGTATCCGCCGACGAGGCGGTACCCCCCGGCCCTGCCGCGGTCCGCGTAGACCGGGACGCCCGCCTCGGACAGCGCGGCCACGTCCCGGCCGACGGTGCGCTCCGAGACCTCCAGCGCCCGGGCCAGCTCGGCGGCGGTCATCGACTCGCGGGACTGCAGCAGCAGCACGAGCCGGATCAGCCGCGCCGCGCGCATCGCCCTCCCCTCCCGTCCCGTGTAAGGCCTCCCGTCCCGTGAAAGGGGTGTGCCCCCGACCCTCGTGCGGGGAGTCGGGGGCACACCTGCGGCCGTGGCGGCCCGCGGCCTTACCAGCCTTACAGCCCGAGGTCGCCCTCGAACTCGCCGGCCTCCAGACGGGCCTTGACGTCCGCCAGGTAGCGGGCGGCGTCGGCGCCGTCGACCAGCTGGTGGTCGTACGACAGCGTCAGGTAGACCATGTCGCGCACGGCGATCGTCTCACCCAGCTCCGGGTGGTCGATGACCACCGGGCGGCGCACGGTGGCGCCGATGCCGAGCATGGCCACCTGCGGGTAGTTCACGATCACCGTGTCGAACAGCGCACCGCGCGAGCCGGTGTTGCTGATCGTGAACGTGCCGCCGGACATGTCGTCGGGGCTGAGCCCGCCCTCGCGCACCTTCTTGGCCAGCTCGGCGGTCTTCTTGGCGATACCGGCGATGTTGAGGTCGCCCGCACCCTTGATGACCGGGACCATCAGGCCCTTCTCCGAGTCCACCGCGATGCCGATGTTCTCGACGTCGTGGTAGGTGACCGTGCCGTCGTCGTTGATCTTGGCGTTGACCGACGGGTGGGCCTTGAGCGCCTCGGCCGCGGCCTTGACGAAGAACGGCATCGGGGAGAGCTTGACGCCCTCGCGGGCCAGGAACGACTCCTTGGCCCGCGCCCGCAGCCTCATGATCCGGGTGACGTCGACCTCGACCACGGTGGACAGCTGCGCCTGGCTGTGCAGCGCCTTCATCATGTTCTCGGCGATGACCTTGCGGATCCGCGACATCTTCACGGTCTGCCCGCGCAGCGCGGACGCCGCGGCCGGGGCGGCGGCAGCGGCCGGGGCGGCCGGAGCCGGTGCCGC
>CAYNNX010000434.1:0-5672 GCA_964398515.1 uncultured Streptantibioticus sp.
CTGGATGTCGTCGGAGTTGACCAGGTACTCGCTGGTCACGCCGAAGCGGCCGGAGGCCACCTGCTTGATCGCGCTGCGCCGCGCCGGGTCGTAGAGGCGGTCGGGGTCCTCGCCGCCCTCACCGGTGTTCGACTTGGCGCCGAGCTGGTTCATGGCGATCGCGAGGGTCTCGTGGGCCTCTCGGCTGATCGACCCGTACGACATGGCGCCGGTGGAGAACCGCTTGACGATCTCGGAGACCGGCTCGACCTCCTCGATGGGGACCGCGGGGCGCTCACCGGCCTTGAGGTTGAACAGGCCGCGCAGCGTCATCAGCCGCTCGGACTGCTCGTTCACCCGCTCGGTGTACTTCTTGAAGATGTCGTAGCGGCGCGACCGGGTGGCGTGCTGGAGCCGGAAGACGGTCTCCGGGTCGAACAGGTGCGGCTCGCCCTCACGGCGCCACTGGTACTCGCCGCCGATCTCCAGCCGCCGGTGGGCCGGGGCGATGCCGGAGGACGGGTACGCCTTGGCGTGCCGGGCCGCGACCTCCTTGGCGATCACGTCGATCCCGGCGCCGCCGATCTTGGTGGTGGTGCCGTGGAAGTAGGTGTCGACGAAGTCGGCGTCCAGGCCGACGGCCTCGAAGACCTGCGCGCCGCGGTAGGAGGCGACGGTGGAGATGCCCATCTTGGACATCACCTTCAGCACGCCCTTGCCCAGCGCCTTGATCAGGTTCTTGATCGCGGTCTCGGCCTCGACACCGGGCAGGAAGGTGCCGGCGCGGACCAGGTCCTCCACCGACTCCATGGCCAGGTACGGGTTGACGGCCGCCGCGCCGTAGCCGACGAGCAGCGCGACGTGGTGCACCTCGCGCACGTCTCCGGCCTCGACCAGCAGGCCGACGTGGGTGCGCTTCTTGGTGCGGATCAGGTGGTGGTGGACGGCCGAGGTGAGCAGCAGCGACGGGATCGGCGCGTGCTCGGCGTCGGAGTGCCGGTCGGACAGCACGATCAGCCGTGCGCCGTCCTCTATGGCGGCGTCGGCCTCGGCGCAGATCTCCGACAGCCGTGCGGCCAGCGCGTCCCCGCCGCCGCCGACCCGGTACAGGCCGGAGAGGGTGACGGTCTTCAGGCCCGGCATGTCGCCGTCGGCGTTGATGTGGATGAGCTTGGCCAGCTCGTCGTTGTCGATCACCGGGAACGGCAGCGTGACGTTGCGGCAGGCCGCCGGGGTGGGCTCCAGCAGGTTGCCCTGCGGACCGACGGCGGAGATCAGCGAGGTGACCAGTTCCTCGCGGATGGCGTCCAGCGGCGGGTTGGTGACCTGCGCGAACAGCTGGGTGAAGTAGTCGAACAGCAGCCTGGGCCGCTCGGAGAGCGCGGCGATGGGAGAGTCGGTGCCCATCGAGCCGATCGGCTCCGCGCCGGCCTTGGCCATCGGTGCCAGGATGACCCGCAGCTCCTCCTCGGTGTAGCCGAAGGTCTGCTGGCGGCGGGTGACCGAGGCGTGGGTGTGCACGATGTGCTCACGCTCGGGCAGGTCCTTCAGATGGATGAGCCCGGCTTCCAGCCATTCGGCGTACGGCTTCTCGGCGGCGAGCTCGGCCTTGATCTCGTCGTCCTCGATGATCCGGTGCCCGGCGGTGTCGACCAGGAACATCCGGCCGGGCTGCAGCCGGCCCTTGCGCACGACCCGCTCGGGGGCGATGTCCAGGACGCCGACCTCGGAGGAGAGGACGACCAGGCCGTCGTCGGTGACCCAGTAGCGGCCCGGGCGCAGGCCGTTGCGGTCGAGGACGGCGCCGACCAGGGTGCCGTCGGTGAAGGTGACGCAGGCCGGGCCGTCCCAGGGCTCCATCATCGTGGAGTGGTACTGGTAGAAGGCCCGGCGGGCCGGGTCCATGGAGCCGTGGTTCTCCCAGGCCTCCGGGATCATCATCAGCACGCTGTGCGGCAGGGAGCGGCCGCCGAGGTGGAGCAGCTCGAGCACCTCGTCGAAGCTGGCGGAGTCCGAGGCGCCCGGGGTGCACACGGGGAAGATCCGCTCCAGGTCGCCCTTGATGACCTCGGAGGCGAGCTGCGACTCGCGGGCGCGCATCCAGTTGCGGTTGCCCTGGACGGTGTTGATCTCGCCGTTGTGCGCGACGAAGCGGTACGGGTGGGCCAGCGGCCAGCTGGGGAAGGTGTTGGTGGAGAACCGGGAGTGCACCAGCGCGATCGCGGTGGCGAACCGCTGGTCGGACAGGTCCGGGAAGAAGGGCTCCAGCTGCCCGGTGGTCAGCATGCCCTTGTAGACGATGGTGCGGGCGGACAGCGAGGGGAAGTAGACGTCCACCTCGCGCTCGGCGCGCTTGCGCACCACGAACGCCAGCCGGTCCAGCCCGATCCCGCTCCGGCCGCCCGCGGTGTCGGCGACGAAGAGCTGGGAGAAGTACGGCATGGTCGAGCGGGCGGTCGCGCCCAGCAGGTCGGGGGTGACCGGCACCTCGCGCCAGCCCAGGACCTCCAGGCCCTCCTCGGTGGCGATCCGCTCGATGGCGTCGACGGCCTTGGCGCGGTCCTCGGCCTCGTCGGGCAGGAAGGCGATGCCGGCCGCGTAGTGGCCCGCGGCGGGCAGTTCGAAGGAGACCGCCTCGCGCAGGAACGCGTCCGGGATCTGGACGAGGATTCCGGCGCCGTCGCCCGAGTCGGGCTCCGAACCGGTGGCTCCGCGGTGCTCGAGGTTGCGCAGGACGCCCAGCGCCTGTTCCACGAGGGTGTGGCCGGCCTCGCCGGTGAGAGTGGCCACGAAGCCGACGCCGCAGGCGTCGTGCTCATGGCGGGGGTCGTACATCCCCTGCGGGGCGGGACGCCCGTCCATGTGAGCCCAGCGGGCGCCGGGCTCGGAGTGCGTGGACGCAGAACGCATCGGCTCTCCCGTCGTCGTGGCTTGTCAGTGCCGGTGAAATGTCACGGCGCAACAGGGACGACGCTGGCCCTCTGCGATTTCGTGCAGGTTACATGATGACCGAGATCCCGAGAAGTGGATAAAGGCTTCCATCATGTGGACTGCCAGGGGGTCTTGCGAAAGATGGGTCGTGCGAAGAGGTGGTGCTGGGGGAGGGCGGCGTGCAGGCGCATCGGGCCGAGCATCGCTTGCAGCGCGGTGCGGGCGGCGCTGCCCGCGGCGCCTCAGTCTCATGCCCCGCGGCAAGCCTGCCGAAACGGGCGGGTAACAAGCAAGAGACCTGTGGCCTGTTTCACCGCCCTCCCACGCCGTCAGCCGACGGCGGTGCCTATGAGCGAGCCCAGCACGAAGGTGACCCCGGCGGCCGCCCCGCCCAGCACCAGCTGCCGCAGACCGCTGAACCACCAGCTCCTCGCGGTCACCCGGGCCACCACGGCACCGCAGGTGAACAGCCCGATGAGGGCGACGACGAGCGCGGGCCACAGCTTCTGGGCGCCCAGCAGATACGGCAGGACCGGCAGAAGGGCGCCCAGGGCGAAGGAGCCGAACGAGGAGACCGCGGCGACCAGCGGCGAGGGGAGGTCGGACGGGTCGACGCCGAGCTCCTCGCGGGCGTGGATCTCCAGCGCCTGCTCGGGGTCGCGCGACAGCTGGCGGGCCACCTCGTGGGCGAGCTCCGGGTCCACACCCCGCGCCTCGTAGAGCCTGGCGAGCTCGCGCAGCTCGTCCTGGGGGTTGCGGCTCAGTTCCAGGCGCTCCAGCTCCAGCTCGGCCTCGACCAGCTCGCGCTGGGAGGCGACGGAGGTGTACTCGCCCGCGGCCATGGAGCACGCTCCGGCGGCGAGGCCCGCGAGCCCGGTGATCACGATGGTCTGGGTGGACAGCTGCCCGCCGGCGGCACCGGTCATCAGGGCGAAGTTCGAGACGAGGCCGTCCATGGCGCCGAAGACGGCCGGCCGCAGCCAGCCACCGTTGACGTCGCGGTGGCTGTGGTGCGGAACGTGGTAGTCGAGTTCCCGGGCGGCCTCGTTCCCCTCGGCCGCGCTCTCGATGACGGTGGACATCTGGTGCCGTGACTCCCTCCGAACGGGCGCGGAACCACCAGGCCCTTCCGCGACGGGTCGAAGATACGCACGAACGGCCCACCTCTGCCAGCAAGGAAAGGCTGGCCACAGCAAGGCAAGGCTGACCGAACCGGACTGAACCGGGCTGGGCGCAACCCTCCCGGAGGGCGCGCGCGGCCCCCGGCTCAGCCCTTCTTCGCGGTGTCGGCGTCCGTCTCCCCGGAGGTCTCCCGTGAGGGTTCCAGTGAGGGTTCCGGGGAGGGTTCCGCGTCCGCCGCCGGTGCCGCCTCGGCGGCGGGCTCGTCCGCCGGCTCGGGGGCGTCGGCGGGTTCGGCGGTGTCACCGGCCGAGGCGTCGGCGGGCTCGGCTGCGCCGCCGGCCGGGGTGTGGCCGGGGGCCGGAGCGCCGGAGGTGCTCTCGGGGGCGGAGGCGGCCTCGGCGAGGGCTTCGGCGGTCGAGCCGTCGGCGGGCTCCACGACCGCCTCCCGGCCCGGCCGCAGCCGTGCCGAGAGGATGAAGCCCACGGCGGCGCCGAGGAAGACGAGGGCCGCAGTCCAGTCGTTGAGCCGCACGCCGAGGATGATGTGGGCGTAGTCGACCCGCATGTGCTCGATCCAGGCCCGGCCGACGGTGTACGCCATGACGTAGACCGCGAAGGCGCGGCCGTGGCCGAGGCGGAACCGGCGGTCGGCCCAGATCACCAGCAGCGCCACGCCGACGCACCACAGCGACTCGTAGAGGAACGTCGGGTGGTACGTGGCGATGTCGGGGGTGGCCTCGGGGCGGTGCGCGGGGTCGATCTTGAGGGCCCAGGGCAGCTTGCTCGGGCCGCCGTAGAGCTCCTGGTTGAACCAGTTGCCCCAGCGGCCGATGGCCTGGGCGAGCGCGACGCCGGGGGCGATGGCGTCGGCGTAGGCGGGCAGCGGGATGCCGCGGCGGCGGCAGCCGATCCAGGCGCCCAGCGCGCCCAGGGCGATCGCGCCCCAGATGCCCAGGCCGCCGTCCCACACCTTGAACGCGCCCACCCAGTCGCGTCCGGGGCCGAAGTACAGCTCGTAGTCGGTGATGACGTGGTAGAGCCGCCCGCCGACCAGGCCGAAGGGGACCGCCCACACGGCGATGTCAGCGACGGTCGTCTTGTGGCCGCCGCGGGCCGCCCAGCGCTTGCCGCCCAGCCACACGGCGACGAAGACGCCGATGATGATGCAGAAGGCGTACCCGCGCAGCGGGATCGGGCCGAGGTAGACGACGCCCTTCGACGGGCTGGGAATGTATGCGAGGTCCATGGCGTCACCGACGCTACCCTGCCGGACGGGTACCGGTGCAATCCCGTCCGGCGAAAGGCGCGCGTTTCCGGGCTCAGCGGCGGCTCGCGGCGGAGGCGGACGGCGAGCGCGGCGGGGCGGACGGCGAGCGCGGCGGGGCGGACGGCGAGCGCGGTGAGGCCGGCGCTGACGGCGCGGACCGCCCGGACGGCGGCGGTGCGCTCGGGCTTCCGGAGGCCGGTGCCGGCGGCGCGGGCGACTTGCCCTTGTTCGCCTCGATGACCATCGCCTTGAGCTGGTCGGGCGTGAGCGGCTGGTTGGCGCCGTAGATGTTCTTGCCGTTGAGCAGGACGGTGGGCGTGGAGTTGTAGCCGGAGCCGTTGAAGTCGCTGTTGGACTTCTTGATCCACGCGTT
>CAYNNX010000435.1:0-5667 GCA_964398515.1 uncultured Streptantibioticus sp.
GACTCCATCCTCACCACCGGCCTGGAGGCCTGGAAGCGTGTCCAGGAGGTCAACCTCACCTCCGTCTACCTGTGCTGCAAGGCCGCGCTGCCCTACATGCAGCGCCAGGGCCGCGGCTCGATCATCAACACCGCCTCCTTCGTGGCCGTGATGGGCGCGGCGACCTCCCAGATCTCCTACACCGCCTCCAAGGGCGGCGTGCTCGCCATGTCCCGCGAGCTGGGCGTGCAGTTCGCCCGCGAGGGCATCCGGGTCAACGCGCTGTGCCCCGGGCCGGTCAACACGCCGCTGCTGCAGGAGCTGTTCGCCAAGGACCCGGAGCGGGCCGCCCGCCGCCTGGTGCACATCCCGCTCGGCCGGTTCGCCGAGGCCACCGAGATCGCCGCCGCCGTCGCCTTCCTCGCCAGCGACGACTCGTCGTTCATCACGGGCGCGGAGTTCCTCGTGGACGGCGGCATCGCCGGCGCCTACGTGACACCGCTGTAGGCCTCACAGGAAGGTCTCGCCCTCGCCGCGGTAGGTGGGCACCGTGTCCACCACCCGGTCGCCCTCGACAAGGTGCAACCGCGCGAAACGCTCGCACAGTTCACCGGCCTTGGCGTGGCGGAACCACACCTTGTCGCCGACGAGCAGATCGTCGGCGGCCGTGCCCAGGAGCGGCGTCTGCACCTCGCCGGCGCCCTCCTGCGGGTCGTAGCGCAGCCCTTCCGGCAGGTACGGAACGGGCAGCCGGTCAGCACCGGGCGCGCCCGACGCCGGATAGCCGCCGCCGAGCACGGTCACCACCCCCACCCCGGGCCGGCGCACCACCGGCTGCGCGAACAACGCCGCCGGACGCCCCCGGAACGAGGTGTAGTTGTCGAACAACCGCGGCACGAACAGCCCCGATCCGGCGGCGATCTCGGTCACCGCGCGTTCGGCGGCGGTGTGCTGCACGCTTCCCGTGCCGCCGCCGTTGACGAACGCGAGCTCCGGGGCGACCGCACGCACGGCCGCGACGGCCTCGGCGCGCCGGACCGCCAGCTCCCTGCGCGCGGCGCTCTGCATCAGGCGGATCGCCCGGGACCGCAGCGGCCGCCCCGCGATCACGTCGCCGACCCCGGCCACATGGCCCTCGTACGCCATCAGCCCCACCAGCCGGAACCCCGGGCGGCGCACCACGGCCCGGGCCAGATCGGCCAGTCGGGCCGGCTCGCGCAGCGGCGAGCGCCGGGCGCCGACCCGTATCCGGCCGCCCAGCAGCCTCAGGCTGGTGTCCAGCTCCAGGCAGACCCGGATCTCCTGCGAGCCCCCCGCCCGCGCGGCGTCGATCAGGTCCAGCTGGACCGGATCGTCCGCCATCACCGTGACCGCGCCCGCCAGCTTCGCGTCGCCCGCGAGCTCCGCGAAGCCCGCCCGGTCCACCGACGGATACGCCAGCAGCACGTCCTCGAACCCCGCCCGCGCCAGCCACAGCGACTCCGCCAGCGTGAACGCCATGATCCCGCTGAACCCGTCGCGTTCCAGCACCCGTTGCAGCAGCGGCCGGCAGCGCACCGACTTGCTCGCCACCCGGATCGGTTTGCCGCCCGCACGCCGCACCAGATCGTCGGCGTTGGCGTCGAACGCCTCCAGGTCGACGACGGCCAGCGGAGCGTCGAGATGCGCCGTGGCGCGGTCGTAACGGGCGCGATCGTCGGCACGAGGAGGCATGCGGGCAGCTTGCACCGTGTTCGACCAGCGGACAAGACCTGAACCGGGGCACGCGGGCACAGGTGGAACCCGTAGAGTGACCGTCGGGAACCAGGACCCGGGCGGTCCCGGTCGTGTTGACCACGTGGCGCGCGCACGCGCCGGCCAGGAGGGGGCACCGGGTGGGCACCGGAGTCGGCAGCGAGACGCCACGCCCGGCGTCCGTCCCGCCCCGCCCGCCCTACCCCCCGCCACCGGCCCACCGGCCGGGCTCAACCCACACCGCCCACACCCCCCGTCTCCCCGGACCGCGAACCGGCCACGGCGACGCGGTCCGCGACACCGCGCAGGGCGGATCGCCCGAGCCGTCCCCGTCCGCACCCGGCTACGGCGTCGCCCGCGCCGCGCGGGGGAGCGCGGCGGCCGGGGTGTGCCTGGTGCTGGGGGTCGGGCTGCTCGGCGGGGCCGTCGCGGGGCGCTGGCTCGGCGGGGAGACGGCGGCGGCGAGCACCGCGCGGGACACCGGTGCGCGGGCCTACGCCGACGCGCGCGACATATGGCACGGCACGCCGGTCGACACCCTCTTCCCCCGTACCGTGAACGGCCGCGGGGCCGGACCCGGCGGCGCCGACCGCACCTGGACCCGGATCGGGGTGGCCCCCGACAGCGGCTGCGAGGGGGCATTCGACCCCGGGCTCGCCAGGGTGCTCGCGCCCGTGGGCTGCGTGCGGCTGCTGCGCGCCACCTACACCGACGCCACGTCCACCGACGTCACCACCGTCGGCGTGCTCGTCGCCCGGGCCACGCCGTCCGCGATGGCCGACCTGTACAACCGCTGGACCCGCGACCGCCTCGGCGACCGCGCCGGTCTGATGCCCCGTCCCGTGCCCTTCCCGGGCACGGCGGCGGCCGCGTTCGGCCCTGCCCAGCGCGCCAGTTGGACGATACGCGTCTCCGCCACGCTGCCCCTCGTCGTCTTCGCCGTCAGCGGCTTCGCCGACGGGCGCCCGGTCGGCGATCCGCAGCCCGCCGCCGGGGCCACCGCCGAGGGCGCGACGAGCGCACCCGCCCAGGCCGGACTCGGCAACGACGCCGAAGGGCTCGCCGCCGCCGTCGACCACGCCTTCACCTCCGCCGCCGATGCCGCCGCGCGCCAGAGCACGGGAGACCCGGAATGAGCCGTGCCGCGGGCGGGTTCGGCACCCGCACGGCCGCGTTCCTCACCGCGCTCGCGCTCGTGGTGCTGCCGGGCGCGGCGACGGCGCAGGCCGACCCGATCCGCGACCAGCAGTGGCCGCTGCAGGCGCTGCACGCCCAGACCGCCTGGGAGACCAGCCGGGGCAGGGGCGTCACGGTGGCCGTCCTGGACACCGGGGTCGACGGCAGCCACCCCGACCTGGCCGGCCCGGTCCTCCCCGGCACGGACCTGGTGGGGATCGGCGCAAGGCGCGGCGACACCTCCTGGGCCCGCCACGGCACCGCCATGGCCGGGATCATCGCCGGCCACGGGCACGGTGCCGGGGGCGAGAGCGGGGTGATGGGCATCGCGCCCGAGGCGAAGATCCTGCCCGTGCGGGTCATCCTCGAGGACAGCGACCCGCAGCGCCGGCAGGCCCGGGCCACCCGCGGCGGCGCACTGGCCCAGGGCATCCGCTGGGCGGCCGACCACGGCGCGGACGTCATCAACCTCTCCCTCGGCGACGACAGCCGCTCCGCCCACCCCGACGCCGCCGAGGACGAGGCCGTGCAGTACGCGCTCGCCAAGGGCGTCGTCGTGGTCGCCTCCGCCGGCAACAGCGGCCAGCAGGGCAACCCGGCGTCCTACCCGGCCGCCTACCCCGGCGTGATCGCGGTCGCCGCCGTCGACCGCTACGGCCGCCGCGCCGCCTTCTCCACCAGCCGCTGGTACGCGGCGGTCGGCGCACCCGGCGTCGACGTCGTCATCGCCGACCCCGACCGCCGCTACTACGAGGGCTGGGGCACCAGCGCCGCCGCCGCGTACGTCTCCGGCACCGCCGCCCTGATCCGCTCCGCCCACCCGCGCCTGAGCCCGGCACAGGTGAAGCAGGTGCTGGAGAACACGGCCCAGGACACCCCGTCCGGCGGGCGCAACGACTCCGTCGGCTGGGGCATGATCGACCCGGCGGCCGCCCTCGACGCAGCAGCCAGGCTCGCCGCGGCCCCCGAAACCCCGGCCGCCGCCCCCTACGCCAGGCAGTACTTCGGCCCGGGCCCCACCCCGGCGCACCGGCCCGCGAGCCGTACCGGTGACAGCGGCGGCACGCTGGCCCTCGCCGGCGCAGTGGCGGGCGCCGCCCTGCTCGCCGTCGCCGGCGCGCTGCGTCTGCGGGCGGCACGGCGGCGCGGCTGACGGCTTCCGGAACGCCTCCGGAACCTGCTCAGCCCGTCAGAACCGTCTGGGCCGCCTCCCGCGCCGCGTTCTCCACCAGCGTCACGCCCGCCTGCGCGGAGGCGTTGCCGCTGGAGAGGACCGCGATGAGGAGGTTGTGGCCGGCCGATCGGACCTCGCCGATGCTGTCGACGTCCCACCGGCGGGTGGAGGGGCGCTGCAGCCGCCCGCTGTCCGCGGTGCTCGCGGACGGGCTGTCCGCGGCGGCCGGCACGCCCCACCGTTCATCGGCGTTCCGGCGCGCCAGCAGTCCCCGCGCACAGCGCTGGGACCCGGCGGTGAGAACCGAGTTCTCCCCGAACACCACGCGCAGCAGCGCCAGTTGATCGGCGGCCGTGGTGCGGGTGAGCTGCCACAGCCCCCCGGCGGCGCTCCGCGTCGCGGTGAGGCCGAACCGCGCGTTGGCCGCGTCGAGTCCGGCGGCGCCGCCGATGCCGTGCCACAGGGCCGTCGTCGCGCCGCCGTCGTCGCGGACGACCATCGCGGTGGCGTAGCCGCTCTCCTGTGCGGTGAGGCCGCGCCGCGCGTCCTGGGCCCGCAGCAGCAGCGCTGCCAGGATGTCGACCCTGACGACGCTCGCCGTGTCGTAGTCCGACTCGCCGCCGTAGGAGCCGCCCTCGCCGGTGGCGGTGTCGAGCACGGCGACGGAGACCCCGGCGCCGTCGGGTGCCAGGCCGCCGACCGCGGCCGCGAGATCCGCGTCGAGCCCGGTGTCCCGCCCGGCGCGCCCGCTGTGGCCGAGACGCGTGAGCACCAGCCCGTCACCGCGGGCGCGGACGTACAGCCCCGCGGCGCACAGCACGGCCAGGGCGAGCACGCCGGCGACGAGTGCGCCGCCCCTGCGCCGCCGCACGCCCCCCGCTGTCCGCTCGCCCATGCCGGGAGGCTACGAGCCCTTTCTGCGGGCGGCCTGAGACCACGATGAAGGACCCGTGAGAAAACCGCCCGGGGTGACGCGGCTACCCTCGTCCGGTGGCTGCGAAGAACATCCCTGACCCCGGCTTCTCCGACGACGACGGCACCGCCGACCCCCGGCTCGCGGCGGCGCTGTCCGCCTACGCCGCCGATCGCGGCGCCGAGCCCCGGGTTCTGGCGGCGCTGCCCGGAGCACGGCTGCTGGTGCCCGTGGTCGCCGTCCTGGGCGAGGTGGAGACGGGGGAGGACGGCCTGAGGCGGGAGAAGACCAGCGACATGGCCGTGCCCACCATCCAGGCGCCCGACGGCCGAAGGGCGCTGCCGGCCTTCACCGGTATCGAATCGCTCGCCCGCTGGCGCCCCGACGCGCGCCCGGTCGCCGTGCCGTTCCACCGGGCGCTGCAGGCCCTGGCGCACGAGCAGGCCGGAACCCTGCTGATCGACATGGCCGGGCCCGTTCCCTACGCGTTGTCCGGGCCCGCCCTGCAGGCGCTCGCGGCGGGCCGGGACCGGCTCGACCCGCTGACCGACCCCGACGTGGCCGACGCGATCCGCGACGTGGTCCGCGCCGAGGCCGCCGTGGTCCGCGCCCACCTCGTGGCCGCCCGGGACGCGGACGGCACCGTGGTGGTGGTGTTCGCTCCCGGCACCGAACCGGCCGCGCCCGCTCA
>CAYNNX010000436.1:0-2287 GCA_964398515.1 uncultured Streptantibioticus sp.
GGGCGACGCGCACGGGCCGGGTGAACCGCCGCGAGCCTGCGGCCGGTTCGGGCGGGACCGGCCGCGGGGTGCGGGCGGCGGCGGGGTCCAGGGCGGGCGGCGGGTCGGTTTCGCCGCTGTAGCGCCGTCCGACGGAGGCGGTGAACCCCAGGCACGAGACCGCGTCGAAGAGGGCGTGATGGGCGACGACGAGCAGCCGGTCCCCCTCGTACCCCGGGACCAGCCGCATCCGCAGCAGTGGGGAGGCGCCGAGCGGGACGGGGGTGTCCATCAGGGTGCGGCGCTCGTCCCGCGGCAGGGCGGCCGGGGCGGCGACGGTGAGCGGATCGTGGTCCAGGCGGCCGGGGATCTCCCAGCGGCTGTGGCGGCGCCAGGGGCCGTCGGCGGCGCGGCGGGCTCGGGCCATGGGGTGGGCGGCGAGCGCGGCGTGGACGGCGGCGCGCAGGCGGCCGGGGTCCAGGTGTGCGCCCAGGGCGAGTTCGAGCAGGATGAGGTTGGGCTCGCCGGGCCGCTCCAGCAGGTCGGCGGTCTCGTCGGCGGCGGTGAAGGGCAGCAGCGGCCCGTCGGCGTGGCTCATCCGGTCCTCGTCAGCGTCACCTGGACGGCGATGCCCCGCAGCCCGGGCACCCTCAACAGACCGCGGAAGGCACGCGGCACGTACCGGGGCCGGGCTTCCACCAGTTCGACGTCGGTCCTGCCCCGCACGTGGCGCAGCAGCCGGCCGACGGACACGGGCACGGGCGTACGGCCGTGCGGCGAGCGCCAGTTGGTGAACCCGAGCCAGATGGTGCCCTGCGGGCGGGTGACGCGGATCAGCTCGTCCAGCAGCCCGACCGTGTCGGGTACGTGGCCGAGCACGTCGGAGCAGTAGCACACGTCCGCGGAGCCTTCCAGCAGCGGCAGCCAGTAGCCGTCGCCGACCACGGTGGCCGGGCCGGTGCACGAGGGCGCCGGGCTGGGGTCGACCACGACGCAGCTGGCTCCGGCGGCCCGGAACGCCTCCGCGCACCAGCCGTCCCCGCCGCCGACGTCGACCACCGTGCGGCCGCCCAGGTCGCAGGCGAGGGCAACCTGCTGGACGCAGTAGCGGGCGCGCAGCCGCCGGAAGCCGGTGCGGTCGCCGCCGGCGAGGGCGCGCAGCAGCTGCGCGGTGGTGGTACCGCCGGGGCTGCCGCTCATCGTGGCGCGCCTTCCGCCCGGCGCGCGGCGCGCAGGAGGACGAGCCCGGCGGCGACCCCGCCCGCCCCCAGCGCGGTGAGCAGGTAGGGCACCGGGCCGGTGAGGAAGGCGAGCCCGTCGTGCCGTTGCCGCACCGAGTCGAACAGCGCCTTCTCGGTGGCGGGCGTGGTGTGCAGGTCCACGTCGAGCGCGGTGGCGGCCGCGGTGGCGGCGCCGGGCAGGCGCAAGGTGACCACCTGGTGGCTGGAGCCCGCGACGGGGGCGCCCGTGAGGGGGTCGACGAGGTTGACGGAGGCGGGGTCGGCGTACCACTCCTCGACGGTGACCAGCCCCTGGCCGGGCTGGCCGACGACGCTCGCGGGGACCCGGAGGGTGCCGATCCGCGTCGGCGGCACCGCCATCGTGTACTGGTTGAACGTGCGCCCGTAGAGCATGCGCGTACCGGTGAACTCGGCCCGGAACGCCCGGCCCGCGGTGGGGTCCCACACCCGGTAGGAGCGGTGGCCGGAGTCGAACGGGTACTTCACGTAGGCGTCGGCGCCGACGCCGGTGTCACCGCCGCAGCAGGTGGCGGCCTGGTTGGTGTGGCGGTCGAAGACCCACCGGTGGGTGCTGAGGTTGAACGCCTGCCGTGCGTCGGGGGAGTTGGCGGTCTCCGGGGTGTCCAGGCGGATGGAGACGTCCCACACGGCCTTGTGCGCGGCGCGCCCGGCACCCGCGTCGCCGAGGGTGTGCCGGGTCGCGGTCAGCACGCCCTGGCGCATCCGCCCGTCCGACTGGTCGAGGTAGCGGCCCGGCCCGGTGCTGACGTCGGTGAAGTCCTCGTCGTACGGGGCGACCTGCACGTGGGGCAGTACGTACCAGCGGAGCAGGGGGCCGAGGGCGAGGAGGAAGATCCCGCCGCCCAGGGCGAGTAACGCGACGATGCGGCGGCCATGCATGACGTCTCCCTGGACGACGCTGGAGCACCGGGTCCGGACCGAACGGTTGCGCGCTGACGGAACGTTAGGGAGGTGTTGACAACGTGTCAATAACTTTCACGCCACGGACGAGCGGCCCGAGCGGGCGGTCAGGCCGTCGCGGCCACCGCGTCCGCCGGGTGCTCCGG
>CAYNNX010000436.1:2387-5663 GCA_964398515.1 uncultured Streptantibioticus sp.
CGGCCCGAGCGGGCGGTCAGGCCGTCGCGGCCACCGCGTCCGCCGGGTGCTCCGGCAGTGTGGTGATGCCCGCGCCCGCCAGCCCCCGGGCACCGCGCAGCGCCCGGGCCACCCGCTCATCGTGCCGCCCTGCGGTCAGCACGGCCGAGACGAACAACTCCCGCAGTATTCCGGTGAGTTCGTCCTCGGCCGGGGCGCCGGTACGCAGCCAGTCGCGGCACACCATCTCCACCAGGCCGATCCAGCCGCGCAGCACCGACCGCAGGAGCGCGGGCACCTCGGGCAGGGCCATGGCGTCCACCACGGCGACCAGGATCCGCTCGCGCCCGCTGTCCAGGATCGCCTCCTCCTCGCTGGTGGCGGTGCCGGAGCCGTGCCCGAGGAGGGTGGTGTAGCCGAGCGCGTCCTCGCGGATGTGGTGGAGGTAGGCGGCGAGCCCCGCGCGCAGCCAGTCCTGCGGTGCGCCCTCCGCCGCCGATCGCACGGCCGCCGCCAGCCGGTCGGCGCAGGACTGCAGGGCGGCGAGGAAGACGCCGAACTTGCCGCCGAAGTAGTGGTAGAGCAGCGGCCGGGACATCCCGGCGGCGCGGGCCAGGTCCTCCACCGAGACCGCGTCGTAGGGCCGGGAGGCGAACAGGTCGAGCGCGGTCTCGATCAGCGCCGCCCTGCGGTCCTCGGGCGCGAGCCGCTGCCGGGACGGCCTCGCCCCATCGGAGCCGTCGGGGCCACCCGGTCCGCCGAGGTCCTCGGGGCCGCCGGGCCGCCGCCGTCCGTGCTCGTCGCGCTTCATCGTGCCCCCTGCCGTCCGGTCGATTCTACGAGGGGGAGCCGCGGGCGGGGGTGGGGCCCGCACAGTTGTTGACGTACCGTCAGGTTCTGCCTACCGTTGGGTAGCCCGCCCGGGCCGCCCATGCTCCCTCTCCCGCTCGGGCGGGGCACCTATGCACCTCTCGTCTCCCGGCAAGGCGAAAGGCTCGCTCCCCATGGCCAGCACCGGTCCTTCACGCACCCGCCCGCCGGCGCCCCCTCCGCCGCGGTCCGCCCCCGCGACGCGCCGCCTGCACGTGGCGTTCCTCGCGGGCCGCGACCTCGCCAGCCCGCACGCCGGCGGCTCCGAACTCCTCGTCGACCGGCTCGCCCGCGGCCTGGTCGAACGCGGCCACCGGGTCACCCTGCTGTGCGGCGGCCCGGTCGCCCCGGACCGCCCGTACCGGGTGATCCGCAACGGCGGCGCGTACAGCCAGTTCCTGAGCGCGCCGCTGGCCGGGCGGCGCAGACTGGGCGACTGCGACGTGCTCGTCGAGGTGTGCAACGGACTGCCGTACCTCGCGCCGGTCTGGCTGCGGGACACCCCGACGGTGTGCCTGGTCAACCATGTGCACACCGAGCTGTGGCCGATCCGCTTCCCCCGGCCGATCGCCACGGTCGGCCGGTACGCGGAGACGGTGCTGATGCCGCGCGCCCACCGGGGCAGCCTCTTCGTCGCCGTCTCGCCCTCCACGGCCGAGGCGCTGGAGGCCATCGGGGTCGACCGGGACCGCATCCGGCTGATCACCAACGGGGTCGAGGACGCCTCCGCGATCGGCCCGGAGGCGGCCGAGCCGCTCTTCCTGGCGCTCGGCAGGCTCGCCGACTACAAGCGGATCGACCTGCTGCTGCGCCTGTGGGAGCGGGTCCGGCCGGTCGTCGGCGGCACCCTGGTGGTGGCGGGCGAGGGCCCCGAACGGGCCCGGCTGGAGCGGCTGGCCGGCCCCGCCGTGCGGTTCACCGGCCGGATCACCGAGGCCCGCAAGCACCGGCTGCTGTGCGAGGCCTGGCTGCTGCTGCACCCCGCGCAGGTCGAGGGGTGGGGTCTGGTGATCACGGAGGCGGCGGTGCGGCGCACACCCGCCGTCGGCTTCGACGTGCCCGGGCTGCGCGACTCGGTGGTCAGCGGCGCCACCGGCCTGCTCACCACGACCGAGAGCGGCTTCGCCTCCGCCTGGGCGAGCCTGGCCCTCGATCCCCGGCGGCGTGCCGCGATGGGCCGCAGCGCCCGGCGCCGGGCGCTGGACCTGCAGTGGGCGACGACGGTGGAGCGGTTCACGGCGGTGGTGGAGGAGGCGCTGCACCGGGCGGCCGGGCAGCGGCCTTGACGCGGGACTGCCGGGCGGGCGGCCCCGGCCGCACGGGCCGGTCCGCGGCCGCCCCCTGCCGCACCGCGAGAACGGTGAGCGAGACCGCCAGCGCGGTCAGCCGCAGCGCCAGCCGCACCGGATCCGCGGGCAGCCGCTCGCCGAAGACGACGGTGCCCGCCGCCATCACATGGGCGTTGCCGACGACGACCTGCGCCGGAACCAGGATCGCGGCGCGGGAGCGCTGCAGGGCGATCTGGAACGCGCCCAGCATGGCGAGGGAGAACACGCAGACCAGATAGGGATACGGGGTGAACAGCAGGGTGTGCGGCGCCTGCCGGCCCTCCCGCGCCACGACGGCCCCGCAGGCCTTGCCGAGCAGTCCGCCCACGCCGTTGAGCAGCCCGACGGCGGCGCCGTAGACCACCGCCCGCCCGGTTCGCGCCGCCGCCGCGAACACCGCGAGCGCGAGGGCCCCCGAGGCGACGGCCACGGCGAGCACGGCGGCGGGGTGGTCCGCGCGGTCCACGTGCTCGCGCCCGGGGTCGTAGCTCAGCCCCAGCATCACCAGCGAGCCCCCGATCAGGGCCAGCGCGGCCCAATCGCCCCTGCCCAGCGGCTCCTTGAGCACCAAAGCGGAGCCCGCCACCACGATCGCGGGCCCGACGGCCAGCAGCGGCTGCGCCACGGTGATCGGCAGCAGCGCCATACTCGCCACCTGGCAGACCAGCCCGAGCAGCATCAGCCCGAACCCGCCGAGCCACAACGGCCGCCCGAACACCGTGCGCAGGAACGCGAGCGGTTCACGCAGGCGCAGTTCGGGCAGCGCGGTGAGGGCCGCCTTCTCCACGAGGATGCCGACGTTGTAGAAGAGGGCCGCGAGCAGCGCGACGGCGAGCCCGGCGATCATGCGCCCGCCTCCGGCGCCCGCGACTTGGGCCCCGGACCGGGTGCCCCCGAGCCGCCCGGCGCGGAGGCCGCCAGGGGCCCGTGGCGAGTCGCGGAGACGCCCTCGACGTCACCCTCCGCCGCATCCCCGGGCACGCCCATCGCGCCCTCCGGCACGGGAGCCCCCCGCGCGGACCACGGCCAAGCCGTACGGCCGCCCGCCAGCACCAGCGCCGCCGCCAGCGCGGTCAGCGCCAGGCCCTGGGCCGGCAGG
>CAYNNX010000437.1:0-5654 GCA_964398515.1 uncultured Streptantibioticus sp.
CTACCTGGAGTTCCTGGCCGAGGCCGAGAAGCGCGACCACCGCAAGCTCGGCGCCGAGCTCGACCTGTTCTCCATTCCCGAGGAGATCGGCTCGGGCCTCGCGGTCTTCCACCCCAAGGGCGGCATCGTCCGCCGGGCCATGGAGGACTACTCGCGCAAGCGCCACGAGGAGTCGGGGTACGAGTTCGTCTACACCCCGCACGCCACCAAGGGGAAGCTCTTCGAGCGCTCGGGCCACCTGGACTGGTACGCCGACGGCATGTACCCGCCCATGCAGCTCGACGAGGGCGTCGACTACTACCTCAAGCCCATGAACTGCCCCATGCACAACCTGATCTTCGGTGCCCGGGGCCGTTCCTACCGCGAGCTGCCGCTGCGCCTCTTCGAGTTCGGCACGGTCTACCGGTACGAGAAGTCGGGTGTGGTGCACGGCCTGACCCGCGCCCGGGGCTTCACCCAGGACGACGCGCACATCTACTGCACCAAGGAGCAGATGGCGGACGAGCTCGACTCGCTGCTCACCTTCGTGCTCAACCTGCTGCGCGACTACGGGCTGGAGGACTTCTACCTGGAGCTGTCCACCAAGGACCCGGAGAAGTTCATCGGCTCGGACGAGAACTGGGAGGAGGCCACCGAGACGCTGCGCAAGGCGGCCGAGAAGCAGGGCCTGGAGCTCGTTCTCGACCCCGGCGGCGCCGCGTTCTACGGCCCGAAGATCTCCGTCCAGGCGAGGGACGCCATCGGCCGCACCTGGCAGATGTCGACGATCCAGGTCGACTTCAACCTGCCCGAGCGGTTCGACCTGGAGTACACCGCGGCCGACGGCTCCCGGCAGCGCCCGGTGATGATCCACCGCGCGCTCTTCGGCTCGATCGAGCGCTTCTTCGCGGTCCTGCTGGAGCACTACGCGGGCGCCTTCCCGGCGTGGCTCGCCCCGGTCCAGGCCGTCGGCATCCCGATCGGCGACGCCCACGTGCCGTACCTGGAGGAGTTCGCCGCCCAGGCCAGGGCCAAGGGGCTGCGGGTCGAGGTGGACTCGTCCGCGGACCGGATGCAGAAGAAGATCAGGAACGCGCAGAAGGCCAAGGTCCCGTTCATGGTCATCGCCGGCGACGAGGATGTCGCGAACGGCGCGGTGAGCTTCCGCTACCGGGACGGCTCGCAGAAGAACGGGATCCCCGTCGCCGAGGCGATCGCGGAGATCGCGGACGTCGTGGAGCGCCGCGTCCAGGTGTGATCCGCGGAGTGGGATCGCACGGGGGCGGCCCCGACCGGGCCGCCCCCGCAGTCGGGCGAATATGCTGGCCCGCATGACGACTGAGCCGGAGCAGCAGATCGGAGTGGGGACGCCCGACGCGTTCCAGCGCCTGTGGACCCCGCACCGCATGGCGTACATCCAGGGTGAGAACAAGCCGACCGGCCCCGGTGCCGGGGACGGCTGCCCCTTCTGCTCCATCCCGGCCAAGGCCGACGAGGACGGCCTGATCATCGCACGCGGTGAGCAGGTGTACGCGGTCCTCAACCTCTACCCGTACAACGGCGGCCACCTGATGGTGGTCCCGTTCCGGCACGTCGCCGACTACACCGAGTTGACCGAGGCGGAGACCGCGGAGCTCGCGGAGTTCACCAAGCACGCGATGACGGCGCTCCGCTCGGCGTCCGGTGCGCACGGCTTCAACATCGGCATGAACCAGGGCTCCGTCGCGGGCGCCGGGATCGCTGCCCACCTACACCAGCACGTGGTGCCGCGCTGGGGCGGCGACACCAACTTCATGCCGGTCGTCGCCCACACCAAGGTGCTGCCGCAACTGCTCGCCGACACCAGGGCGATGCTCGCCGCGCACTGGCCGCGCGGCGAGCAGGCGTGACCGGCTGATCAGGCGTTGTAGTCGTCGGCCTGCTTCGGCTCGACGGCCTGGACCAGCCCGCTGAGGATGAGGGAGCGGTTGCCGAAGCGCTCGGTGTCCACGCCGTTCTCCTCCAGCAGCGAGATCGCCGCGGAGTGCACCACGCGCAGGACCGGCGTCGCGGCCCGCAGGGCGTCGTCGGCCATGAAGCGGTGCTTCCACGGCTTGTCGGCCCAGGCGTGCCGCAGCCCGAACGGCTCGGGCAGGTTGAGGTGGCCGCCCAGGAAGTCCAGCACCGGCGGGAACCAGGTGAAGGGGGCGCGCGCGGCGAGGCGCACCACCTCGGCGGAGTCGACCAGCGGCAGCTGCACCTTGCGGGTCTCCCAGAACTTGACGCTCTTGGCGACCTCCTTCTCCTTCGGGCTGGGCTTCGCCATGAACAGCGAGTTCACCGGGCCGAGCGCATGCCCGGTGACCTCGATCCGCAGCGTCTTGTAGAGCACGGTCACCGTGATCAGCAGCGTGATCACCAACTGGCCGTCCCAGAGCACGAACTGCACGCCCAGGTAGTGGCGGTTGCCGCTGCCGAACTGCTGCTCGTTGCAGATCCGCTGGACCTCGAAGTCCTTGACGGTGAAGCCCTCGACCTCCGCACCCGTGGGGCGGCTGATCTCCTTGGCGCCCTCGCCGGTCGGCACGACGATCCAGTGTCGTATCGACGGCTTCGGGAAGCCTCCGGTGTGCAGTGGGCCGCGTTCCAGCTCGCCCAGCCGGTCCTGGATGGCACGTATGACGTCCCAGCTGCGGAACGGGTGGATCTCCTGGCCCGCCTCGCGGGGCACCAGCTCCTCGGCGAGCTGCCAGGCGCCCCAGCGCGAGCCCATGCCGAGTATCCCCTTGGGGCCGGCGTAGAAGACGACGTTGCTGCTCTGCTCCGTCGCCAGGGTCACCAGGGACTGGCGCAGGCGCTCGGCGCGCGCGTCGTTGGGGTGGCGTGGCACCGCCTCGGGGATCTTGGCGCCGATGCCCCCGCCGTCGAGCAGACCGGTCCAGCGGTCCCGCAGGTCGACGGCGGTCTTCTCGCAGATCCGCTTGGCGACGTACCAGCCGGCCACCGGCAGGACCATCATCGCCCGCAGGTACAGCGCCCAGAACCCGGACACCGGCGGCCGCAGCTCCAGCAGGACGCTGAAGCCCGCGATGACCACGAGCACCACGTTGCCCAGGGCGCCGGCCCGGCCCTGCAACTTCGAAAGGGTGCGCCGCAGTTGGAAGGCGCAGAGCCAGACCAGCACCCCCGGCAGGAACAGCAGCCCGCAGACCACCATCACCACGGTGAGGCGGCTGTCGCGCTCCTGGCGTATGCGGTTGGCGGCGAGGCAGTGCTCGACCACGCTCTGCGGGTCCATGCCGAAGGCCTGCACGGTCTCCTTGCGTGCGCCGCCGAGCATCCGCAGCTGGACGGCGCGCGAGAACGCCTCACCCAGATTCGGCTCGAACAGCGACAACC
Organism: uncultured Streptantibioticus sp.; assembly: GCA_964398515.1. Taxonomy (GTDB): domain Bacteria; phylum Actinomycetota; class Actinomycetes; order Streptomycetales; family Streptomycetaceae; genus CAYNNX01. The sequence goes on from CAYNNX010000437.1 coordinate 3,358, forward strand.
GCGGCGGCTTCACCGACGCTTCGGGGTTCGCCGCCACCAGGTTCTCGACCGAGCCGTCGCGGTACGCGGCGGAGGAGAGCGCCTGGGTGGCGGCGGTCTGCCCGCTGTCCGTACCGAAGAGCGGCACCTGCGCGCCCGGGCTGAAGTCGAAATCCGCTCCCGTGAAATTCGACAGTACAGACAAAAGACGCCCCCAACTCGCCCGGCCTCAACCCGCCACCGCACGACGCCAGTTGACGCGCGGCGACCTGACCTGCTCCTTGCCCGGTGCGGCCGCCGCGCAACCGCACGGCGATCGGATTGCCACACTTGCTGAGATCACGGCACAGCGTATCGGCTTCCTCCCCCAGCGCGAGGGCGCATTCCCCCGGCGCACAGGCGCGGGCGGAGACGCGGCGGCCTCCGCCCGCGACCGGCACGGCCGGGCTCCCGGGCACGGCGCACTCGAAGTGCCGTGCCGGGCTACTGCTGGTCCTGCTCCTCCCGTAGTTTGGCGGCCAGTTGCGGCGGCATCGGCTCGTGCCGGGCGTACGTGCGGCTGAACCGGCCCGTGCCGTGCGACAGCGAGCGCAGGTCGATCGCGTACCGCCCGATCTCGATCTCGGGGACCTCGGCGCGCACCAACGTCCGCCCGGGGCCCGCCGGTTCGGTGCCCAGCACCCGGCCGCGGCGCCCGGCCAGGTCGCTCATCACCGGGCCCACGTACTCGTCCGAGACCAGCACCTGCACCTCGGCGACCGGCTCCAGCAGATGGATCCGCGCCTGCTTCGCGGCCTCCCGCAGCGCCAGCGCGCCCGCCGTCTGGAACGCCGCGTCGGAGGAGTCCACCGAGTGCGCCTTGCCGTCCAGCAGGGTGACCCGGACGTCGACCACCGGGTAGCCCGCGGCCACCCCCTTCGCGGCCTGCGCGCGGACCCCCTTCTCCACCGAGGGGATGAACTGGCGCGGCACGGCGCCGCCGACGACCTTGTCGACGAACTCGATACCCGAACCCACCGGCAGCGGCTCGACCTCGATCTCGCAGATCGCGAACTGCCCGTGTCCGCCGGACTGCTTGACGTGCCGTCCGCGGCCGGCCGCCTTCTCCCCGAAGGTCTCCCGCAGCGAGACCCGGTACGGCACCGCGTCCACCTGGACCCCGTACCGCGTCCGCAGCCGCTCCAGGGCCACGTCCACGTGCGCCTCGCCCAGACACCACAGCACGACCTGGTGGGTGTCCTGGTTCTGCTCCAGCCGCATCGTGGGGTCCTCGGCTACCAGCCGGGCCAGGCCCTGCGAGAGCTTGTCCTCGTCGGCCTTGCTGTGCGCCTGGATCGCGACGGGCAGCAGCGGGTCGGGCATCACCCACGGCTCCATCAGCAGCGGGTCGTCCTTGGCCGACAGGGTGTCGCCGGTCTCCGCGCGGTTCAGCTTCGCCACGCACACCAGGTCGCCGGCGATCGCCTTGGGCACCGGCCGCTGCTGCTTGCCGAACGGCGACGACAGGGCGCCGACCCGCTCGTCCACGTCGTGGTCCTCGTGCCCTCGCTCCTCCAGGCCGTGCCCGGAGACGTGCACGGTCTCGTCGGGGCGCAGCGTGCCGGAGAAGACCCGCACCAGGCTGAGCCGGCCCACGTAGGGATCGGAGGAGGTGCGGACCACCTCGGCGGCGAGCGGGCCGCCGGGATCGCACTCCAGCGGCTGCCGCGGACCGCCCTGCGGCGTGGTGACCGAGGGAGCCTCGCGCTCCACCGGGGTGGGGAAGCCGCCGGTGATCAGTTCGAGCAGCTCCACCGTGCCCAGGCCCTGCCGGGCGCCCTCGGCGGGCGGGGCGGCGGCCAGCACCGGGTGGAAGGAGCCGCGGGCGACCGCCCGCTCCAGGTCCTGGACCAGCGTCTTGAGGTCCACCTCCTCGCCGCCGAGGTAGCGGTCCATCAGGGTCTCGTCCTCGCTCTCGGCGATGATCCCCTCGATGAGCCGGTTCCTGGCCTCCTCGATCAGCGGCAGGTGCTCCGGGTCCGGATCGCGCTCGACGCGCTCGCCGGAGGAGTAGTCGATGACGCGCTGGGACAGCAGCCCGATCAGCCCGGCGACCGGCGCATGCCCGTCCGGGCCCGGCTCCCCGTGCAGCGGCAGGTAGAGCGGCAGCACGGCGTCCGGGTCGTCCCCGCCGAAGACCCGCTGGCAGATCGCGGTCATCTCGTCGAAGTCGGCACGGGCCGCGTCCAGATGGGTGACGACCACCGCGCGCGGCATCCCGACCGCGGCGCACTCGTCCCACACCATGCGCGTGGCCCCGTCCACGCCGTCGGCGGCCG
>CAYNNX010000438.1:0-5617 GCA_964398515.1 uncultured Streptantibioticus sp.
CGGTCGGCGGCCCAGGCCCGCAGCGCCATCAACGCCGACATGGCGGGGAAGGCTACGGTGCCCAGCCGCTGATACCAGCCCCACGCGGCTGGTGTTCCGTGGTAGGTCCGGGACTGTAGCCAGTGCGAGAGCCGCACTTCGAGGAAGAGTTCGCGCTGGCCGTAGGCTGCGTCGGTGGCGGTGCGGGCCCTGGTTGCGGCGTCCACGACCGCGCCCACCAGGCGCAGCCCGTATTGCGGATCTGCTTCAAGCAGCGCGGCGAACGGGCCGCGAGAGGGGTGGGCCAGGTCGTCGATACCGACAGGGGCGCGTTTCCGCCGGGGCGCGTGGGCGCGGACGCCGTCGCGGTCGACCGCGCCACCGAAGCCACGCCTGGCGGCCCTCGGGGGGACGGCGGGCGCGTTGGCTGGGCTGGAGTCGGGATCACGGCCCAGGAAGTAGAGGAACGCGAGCCGCAACAGCAGCCGCGGCCGGAACTGGGCCAGGGCCCGGGCGGCGCGAGATTCCTCGAATGCCTGGCCGATGCGCTGCGCGTCCTGGTGCACGCATGAGAGCAGGAAGTCTTCAGCCTCATCGTCGAGGTAGGCGGCCAGGATAGCGAGAGCTTCCATAGCGTCCCGTGCCTCGCGGCGCAGCTGTAGATTCCGTGCCCAGGCCATCACCGCGGGGGAAAGCTCGGCGGCGCGGGGGACAAGCTCGCTCGCTTCGCCCTGAGGCGGGGCGGACAGCGACCGCAGGTGCGAGCACGTCAGACGCGCCGCCGCAGCGCACAGTGCCGGAGGAACCCACTCGCCGAGGTCGGCGAGCAGGCCCACGACGGGTGCGGACAAGGTGACGTCCAGCTCGGGGCCGGTGTCGTCTTCATCGTCGCGCCGGGGCCGCGCGTGCCGCTGCGTGACATCGATGAGCCGCGCCAGGTCAGCGCCGTCCCCAGACGCGAGAGAGCGCGAGAGCTGGCGCAGGGCTTCGTCGACCGGGCCCATGTTCAGCAGCGCCTCGTACGGGACGTCCCGCCACCGGGGCCCGTCGGAAGCAGCCAGACCGTCAGCCACTTCGCGTAGAGACACCCAAACATTGGCAAGATCATCTCCGCCTTCGCTCAGGGTGGCATCGGCCAGTTCGCGTTGCATCCACAGCCGAATGCCGCGTAGCAGCCGCCGAGGCTCGGTGAGCGTGCTGATGAGCTCGGCGCCCCCAGGTTCGAGGAGCCGGGTAGACACCGCGTAATCGGCCAGCACGTCGTGGCTGAACCGGAAGCTGGCCCTCACTCGGTCAAGGATGTTGTCGCTGACCAGCCCGGACCGCGCCTGGGCATCCCTTCCGTCCAGCCGTGCGAAGGTGCCGCCAGCGATGACCGTATCGGCCATCGCCAGATAGACATCGGAGCGGGCCTCCGGTTCGCCCTGGCCGGGCAGCTCGCCCCCGGCGCGGCGGATCAGCCGCTCGAACGCGAGTTGGACGACGTCCTCCTCAGCCAACATGCCTTCAGGCAGGCCCAGTTCGGCGCTGCCGCGTACCAGGAGGTCGACCAGGTAGGGGCGACGCAGCAGTAGTCGACGGGGGCGCTCATGCCGGTCCAGCGACCGCAGCCCGCCGAAGGCCGCGAGCACCTCGCCCACCTCGCTATCGGTCAGGTCGCCGACCCTCATACGGTGCAGTGCGGTCCCGGAACCCTCGCCGAGCGTGCGTGCGACCGCGTCGGCTGCTTCATCCCGTGCCGTGACGAGTACGTGCCACGGCACGGCGTCCGGCCCGCGGGGCACTACCTGCAGGACACTTTTGAGTAGAGCGCCGGCGTCAGTGAGGCTCTGTTCCGCACCATCGATGAGCAGCAGCCTGGGGCTGATGGTAGCCGCTCCCGGGAGGGTGGTGTCCAAGCGGGCGTGGACGTCCGCTTCCAACTCTGCGAGTGTCCGCCAGGAACGCTCCGTCAAGGAGAACGCGACCACGGTCGCCCCGCCCGCGCGCATCTCCCGCGCGACCAGCCGGGCCAGGGCGCTCTTGCCCGAGCCTGCCCGGCCGCTTACGAGTACCCGCTCATGGTTGACGACGGCATTGGCGAGTTGGCCGAACAGCTCGGTCCGGGGCAGGTGCAGCTGGTCCGCCACTGCGGCGCGTGTGGCCTCGAGGAAGACGCCGGTCCAGTGGTCCAACTCTGCGAGGTCGGCCCGCTGCCGGGGATCTGCGGCCAGGAGCACATGTCGGCGTTCCAGTTCGGCCCGAAGGGCCGCGGCGCTGACCCCGCCCGCCCGGGGGCCTCGGGCCTCTGCGATGGCGGCCAGGTTCAAAAAGGCATCCTGCGCGGCATTCGGCTGGGAGAGCGGCAGCAGGTCACCGAGCCGGTTCAGCGTGTCCCGGTGGTCGCGTTCACCCTCCTCAGCCTCTGCCACCCACACCCGCAGGGCCGCAGCGACTCGGAAGGCCGACTCCTCGATATCTGCCTCCGGCGGGCTGGAAGCCCGCTGAGCGCCGAGGAGATCCTCCACAGTGGTCAGCAAGTGCTGCCATCGGCCGCAGACCTGCGCATTGGGGCCGCCGCTTTCGGCCTCTATCACCGTCTTGAAGGAGTCAACATCGTCGTGCTCCCGCGCCCAACGGGTCAATACCGCCAACTCGCTCAAGTGCGCGGCGTGCCCGCTGGCTACCAGGCCAAGCAGATGATGCTGTTCTCGAACGCGCTCCGGATCGGCCCGAAGAGTCTCGATGCACTGGCCGACCACCGACTGCCACTCTTTGTCGCTGGGCACGGGGTCAACCCGCCGTTTGACCTGAAAATCCACCTGCAACGGCGTCGCATCATCGTGCTCGGCGACCGCGATCACGTCGTCCAGGTAGTGACCGGCTATCCGCTGCTGGAGCCGGACCTCGGTGAGCGGAACTTCCAGCCCGGTGACCCGGTCCCCGCGCAGCAGCGCGGCAAGCACGAGAGCGGCCACGCGGTACTCGTAAATCGTCCCGGCGCCACCCGTCGACAATGGCGAGGCCACAGACCCAGAACCCACCTGTCCCCCATAAGAAACCCGGTCGCCCGGCAGCTCCCAGGCGAGAGCTTAGCCCGTGAGTTAGCCCTGCAGCGAGGGCTTGTGGGTCGATGCAGGGAGCGACGGGACGCCGGCCTCAGGGATCTACATCAAGTCGGACCGGCACCGGTACAGCGACCCGAGAATTGGCCTATACCGCTCAGGCTCCGAGCCACCTCACCCATGCGCGCCCGCCGGTGGCGTGCCATTCTCCCTGTCGGAACTGCTCTCAACATCCGGGGCAACATCGCTCTACGACGCTCGGTACCAGACTGCTGGCTCCTGGCTGGATCCCGTTTAACGAGCTGCCGCACGATAAGATGCGATCTTGATCTGTGGGAGCCCGCGACTTGTGTGTTGGTATTTGGCGATGCTGGCCTGACAGGATCGGCTCGTGATCAAAACCTCGGTGATTATGCGCGAGCTCGTTGTCAGTGACCGCCACGCTGTACATGCCTTCGCCAGCCTGCCGGAGGCTTGCCGCTACCAGGCATGGGGGCCGAACACCGAGGAACAGACGCGGGACTTCGTCCAAGGCGCGGTGGATGCCCGGTTGCAGTCCCCGCAGACGAGATTCGTGTATGCGGCCTGCCTCGACGGTGAACTCGTCGGTATCGGCGAGCTGAAGGTCCGCAACCTGGCCCACCGCCAGGGCGAGATCTCCTATCTCGTGCATCCTCGGGTGTGGGGTCGAGGCGTGGGCACAGCCATCGGCAGGGAACTTCTCGGCAGAGGGTTTGGGCCGATAGGACTGCACCGGATCTATGCGACCTGCGATCCACGCAACGTTGCATCGGCCCGGGTGCTGGGCAAGCTCGGCATGACCCACGAGGGCCGACACCGGCACACCGCGCTGACCCGGGACGGCTGGCGTGACTCCGAAGTCTTCAGCATCCTCGACCAGGAATGGGCGCACCGGCCCGGGCCTGCATGATCGGGGTATCGGTGGTCAGGCTCCGGTAGCGATCCTACCTCTGCGGGCAGTCCATTCCGGCGCTCGCGTGGCCGGTTCTGTACCAGAGCCCACTTCGCGCCCTTGTGTGCGCCCCAATGACCCGAACTACCGATCTCGGTCGGTCAGAGCACGCGGACACCGCTGGGGGATGCATGGCAAGAACCGCGCGACAGGTTCTGAATGAGCTGAGCCGTCCGACGAGCGTTCACTTACGTTCGACAACCGACCTGGCCGACGGGTCTGCTGGGCGGGTCAGGTGTACCAAAAGGCGCTATAGGGCAGCCAAAGTGACCGCGCCTATCCGACAATGGTGATCCTCGCGTCTCCCGAGTCCCACCATTCGTGATCACTATTAACTTCGAAGCCGCAGGTCTCGCAGGTGATTACTGACACATGCTCACCGTTGAGCGTGCCACAAACAGGGCAGACAACGACGACAGTGCCACAAAAGTCGCACACCCCACTGGTTATGTACGCGCCGCCGTCGGTGTTGTAACCCCAACTGATGTCTGGCGAGAAGCAGTTAGGGTTAGGGCACGTATCCTCATTGAGCATCTCCTCGGGAGTTCGAGGGATGCCATATTGGACAAGTGCTAGCTCGATGGGAGTTAGCGCAACAGCGGCACGCTTTCGAGCTGGACCGGTGAATCCTTTAGCGCTGAAGAGGACACCGGCAGCGGCGCCGACGTCATACAGGAACCCATCGAACCGGTCGACGTAACCGATGCCTAGGGTATTTCCGTAGTCTTTGGACTCCCCGACGATAAGCCCTCCGCTGAGATCATGCCCCGCACTATCAAGCTGGCGGACAGTCCCGCTGCGACCACGAAGTCGCACATCATGCAGAACCTTAATGTCGTAATGGTGGCGGAGAAAACCAGCCGTAATGCGTTCGAAGGTCTTGCCAGTCAAGTCCCTCTCGCTCATTTCCCCCCTAGGTAATAATAGAGCCATGTTCCAACAGGTGGGCCGATCGTCCGTACCCCGTCGACCTCGGTGAGGTCACGGGCATCCTCGACTTCGGCCAGGGCGACGAAGCTATCCCACCCACACTTCGCGGTCTGTCCCGGCACCGGTGCAGCCCTGGAGCGCGCTGGCCACGCTCTTCCTCGGTCTACACGTCCGCCGGCACTGCTGCGTCGAGAACGCCGCTCAATATCTGATCATCCGCAAGGCGACGTGCTTGGCGCGCGATCCAGGGAACGCTTGACCGTAGGTAGGCACCCAGAGCAAGTTAGCTCGAATGTCCCTGAGCTCGAAGGCGCGCGTTTTCCTGCTCCAGGGCGGCCACCCGGCGTTCGAGCTCGATGCGCGTTGGTTTCCTCTGCCGTCGAGGGGATGTCGTCTCCGGGCGAGTAGGCGGCTCGCCCGCGAGTCCGATGGGTTCAAAGGCCACGATCGCCGACGGATCCCTACCGCATTCCGGGCATTGCATGCTGGATGATCCATGGAGTGTCGGTTCAGCGTTCTCACAGTGCCGCTGGGCCTCCGTGATATGTCCGCAGTAGAGGCGGACCCGCCACCGCATGATCTGGTGATCCGGCGTCTTAGACGACGACATCATTCTCAAGACATCTTCCAAGACCTCCCGCCTGCGCTGCACCAATTCAGGATCGGCTCGTTCCCGAGCGTGTTCTTCCTC
>CAYNNX010000439.1:0-3327 GCA_964398515.1 uncultured Streptantibioticus sp.
CAGCGTGCCGCCGCTCCACAGAGCCCAGGCCATCGCCGCGCTGTCCCCCGCCCGGCGCGCGGCCCGATAGCTGTCCCGCCAGGCGCGCTCGGCCGCCTCCACCTGGCCCAGGCGGCGATTGGCCTCGGCGACCGCGAGCCCGGCGCGCGCGTACTCCAGGACCGAGCGCCGCTGCTCCTCGGTCGCCTGGGCGAGCACCTCCTCGTAGGAGGAGTTCACCGACAGCCGCGCCCCCAGGGCACCCTGGTACTCCGGAGCCGATGCCTTGCCGTACATATGTCCGTCCTCGTGATCGTCGTGGGGGGTTCGATCACGAACCTATGGGCCGCCAAGGGCGGTTGGGTCACCCTGTGTGCCGGTTGTGAGGTCAGCCTCGGGTAGCCGGTGGGGGCCGGTCGTCGTCAATCGGGCGTACGGGTCGTCTCGGGGTCGCTGCGGGGCGGTCGGCACCCGCCGCTGCCCATCTCCCGCACGTGGACTATCCGTGGAGACAAGGAGTTCCTGGTGATCTCGCGGCCGGCCATGAGCTCGTCGAGGCTACGCAAGGCGGCGCCGGGATCGGTGCAGTGCCTGGCGAGTCGTGCGGGCACGATGTCGTTGTCGACGGAGTCGATCACGCCTAAGAGGTAGAAGATACAGGTATCGACGCGTGTCTCGGCTCGTTTCACGGGAGGTTTTCCGGCGTTGAGGGGTCAGGCTCGGGGCTGCTGCTGAGGTAGTTCATGCTGCACGGGTCCCGCGGCGTTCGATGAGCTGGCCGCCTTCGAAGCGGGCTCCGGCGTGGACGAGTGCGAGGAGGTGGGTGCGTTCACGGCTCGCCAGCGGGCCTGGTCGGACTCGATGAGCTTGAAGACCATCGCCGGGGCGGCGGTGCGGGAGCCCGCCCCGCAGGTGACCTTGCTGCGCAGCGGGACGGTGGCGAAGGTGGACTCGATGCTCGGCGGGGAAGTCGTAGATTGCCAGCAAGTATTCCTGGCCGTCGGTGATCCTCTTGACGGCCTTGGGGAACTTCGCCCCCTAGAGCTGGGCGAACGTCTTGACCGCCCGGGCTGGCCCCGGCTGGCCGCAATCCGACGCTCACCGCCCGGCCGCGAATAAATCAGCACCCGCGTCAAGGTCCGGCCCGAACTGAAGTGGGCGCTCGCGCTCGCCCACCAGTTCAAGGATGCCGCACTCGGCGCGCCGACTCAGGCCTTTTCCGGGGCTGGTGCGGAGGTCGCTCCGTCCATGTTCGGTGCCGGGGTGGAGTTCCGCAGCGTCTCCAGGATCGCCAGCCCTTGCGCGACGACACCCGACGCCACCTCGTTGACACCTTCGGAGCCGTTGAGGATGGTCAGACGGGATCCGGCGATGCCCTGGGCGGCCGCCTCGGCGAGCGCCGGAAGGTTTTCCACGACGCGGTTCGCCGCGATGAGTTCCTGGTTTCCGTCCCTGAGCGACGCCGCCCGGGCGTTGTTGGCCTCGGCTTGCGCCTGCGCGATGGTCCGCTCTGTGTAGGCCCGGCCGTCCGCCTCGAACTTCGCCCGGTCGCGTTGGGCCTCGGCCAGGGTGCGCTGCCGGTACGCCTCCGCGTCCGCAGGGCGGCGTACTTCCCCTTCCAACCGCTGTGCGGCGAGGGCGGCCTGACGCTGCGCCAGAGAAGTCTGTTCTTCGATGACTTCCTGCGAGGCCTTGGCCTCAGCCAGTGGGCCCGCCTGCGCGGCACGGGCGTTGGACCGCTCGGTCTCGGCCAGGAAGCCTGCCCGTTTGATCGCCGTGTCGCGTTCGTACTCGGCCTTCAGGGCGGCGGCCTGCTGTTCGCGCTCCGCGGCCTCCTGGTCGGCCTTCGCCTGCGCGATCCGGGCCTGGCTGGCGACGGCTGCGGCATGCGGGGCCGCAAGGTTGTCGATGTATCCGGTTGCGTCGACGATCTCCTGGATCTGCAGGGCGTCGACGACGATGCCCAGCTTTTCCATCTCGGTGTGGCTCGCCTCCTTGACCTCCTGCGCGACCCTGTCCCGTTCCCGGATGATCTGCTCAACCGTCAGGCCACCGACGATGGAGCGCAAATGACCGGCGAAGATACGGCCGGAAAGTTCTTCCATGTGGTCCTGTTCGGTCAGGAAGCGACGGGCCGCGTTGGCGATGGACGCTGAGTCGTCGCCCACCTTGAACACCGCGACGGCGCGGACGTTGAGCCGGATTCCCTGCTGCGTGACGCAGTCCTCGACGATCTCCGCCTCCCGAAGTGCCAGAGAGAGCATGCGGGCCTTCTGCTTGATGGGAAGGACGAAGCTGCCGTGTCCGGTGACGATCCGGAACTGCGTGTCCTGCGCCCGGCGCTTGGAACCGGAGATGAGCATGGCCTCGTTGGGCGCCGGAACGTGCCAGAACAACATATGAGGCCTCCTGTCGGGTCGGTTACGGCTACGGGAAGGGCGCGACGATGACAGAGCGGGCCGAGGTACAGTCCACGACGATCACGAGGGCGTGCTTGCCGATGGGTTCCTCGGCCCAGGCCGCGAACGCCTCGGTCCCGCCGCGCACCGCCACCAGCACTTCGCCCGGCCCGTCCGGTGGGATCGAAACGGTCACCCGCCCGATGGCGCCGATCGGACTTTGGTCTGCCTCGTCCAGCGGCTTCATAGATCCATCATCCCGTCCGCTGCACCGACGGGTCCTGCGGAACCACGACGCCCGGCGCTCGGTCCGTGGCCGCTCCGCGTACGCCCTCGCGCGACTGACGGGCCCGATACGCGGGACGTCCTCGACAGCTCCACCGTACCCCCGGCGGGCGGCGCAGGCCCCTGCCCGCTTGCGGCATGGGGGCGACGACCGCGGAGGGCAGACGTGGCGCGCGTAGACCTCTCCTGGTCACCGGCTGGAGACACCTCCACGGACGACCGGCCGGTCGCTGAAAGGGGAGCGGTTCGTCCCCGCTGACATCCCTGCTGAGGGCGACGTCGGCCAGCCCGCGCCGGCCAGGGCGGACCGGATCGCGCGGCGGCGGTCGGCGGTTCGCTGGAACGGCGTGCCCCTCCCGTCATGGCGGCTCGCCCCGATGAATTGGTGGGTCCGGCCCCCGGTGACCTTGTACGACGGCGAGCGGGTATTGAACCGCTCGCTTCGGTGGCGAACCGATCCATCGCAGAGAGTTGCTACACAGCTGGTGGTCAAGGGGCCGCAGGTTCAAATCCTGTCGTCCTGACTTGCAAAGCCGCAGGTTGAAGGGGTTTCCGTGAGTAACGGAAGCGGCCTTTGTCGTTCCCGGGGTGGGAGCGGGTGGGGCCCCTTGGGAGTGCTCTTACTCCCACCTCCAAGTGGCCACCGGCCGGCGATCCGGCGGGC
>CAYNNX010000439.1:3427-5608 GCA_964398515.1 uncultured Streptantibioticus sp.
CGGCGGAGCGGCAGCGGACCGCCGTGAGGCAGCGGACGGGCCTGTCGTACGACAAGGCGGAGGCCGCAAGATCGCCGAGGCGGTGATGAGGAGCGAGGCCGTCTCGAAGAACCGCCCGGCGGATCTGATCAACATCGTGCTGTACGAACGCACCACCCATCCGGGCCGTCGCCGCCGACGCGGAGATCGACCCCTCGTGGTCCTGCGGTACTTCGGCAGCAAGGAACAGCTCTTCGACGCGGCCCTCACCGTGGGCCTGCGGCTGCCGGACTGGACCGCCGTGACACCGCAGGAGCTGCCGCGGCTGCCGATCGACACCTTCCTCGACCGCCGGGAGGACGACCCCGGCCTGGACACCCCGCTCGTGCTGCTGCGCTCGGCCGTCACCAACGAGCGGGCGGCCGAGCGCGTGCGCGAGACGTTCGCCGAGCAGGTCGCCCCCGGCTCGTCGCCGTCATCGGCCCCGAGGAGGAGATCCGCCGCGGAGGCCTGCTCTCCGCCCAACTGCTGGGCCTGGCCGGCACCCGCTACCTGCTGCGCCTGCCCGGCGTCACCGCGCTCAGCCACAAGGAGATCGCCGCCGTCTACGCCCCCGCGATCCGCGCGACGCTAGGGGAGCACTCCGGCGCGGCGGGCGGCGACGACGGCCTCCAGCCTGGTGTGGGCGCCCAACTTCCGCATGGCTGACCGCAGATAGCTCTTGACCGTCTCAGGCCGCAGCCCCAGCCGTTCGCCCACGGCCGCGTTGGTGGCACCGGAGGCGACGCAGGCGAGCACGTCCACCTCCCGCGGCGCCAGCGTGCCTCCGCCGGGCGGGCCCCCGGCCGTCGGCCCGCACGCCGCGGCCAGGCGGCCGCACGCGACGAGCAGGTCCCGCCGCAGCCGTGCGTCGGCCACCTGGTGAGTGAGCGCCCGCAGTTCGGCGTGGGCGGCCCGTACCTCCTCCCACGCCGCCGAGCCGTCGACCGGCGCCCGGTGCTCGGACAGCAGCCGCTGTGCCTCCTCGCGCACCGCCAGCGCCTGTTCCAGCTCCCGGGCCGCGGCCACCGCGGCGTTCAGGGCACGGTCGCCGAAAACGAGCCGCTGCCGCAGCGCCCCGTAGAGCACCCCGCGCACCCGGTCGCGGACCACCACCGGCACCGCGAGCACCGAGCAGAGCCCCTCGGCGGCGACGGCCGCGTCGTACTCGTGGCTGATCACCCGGGAACCGCGGTAGTCCGCCACCGCGACCGGCCGGGCGAGCGTGACCGCCTTGCCGCCCAGCCCGCTGCCCGCGCAGATCGCGAGCCCCCGCAAGGCGTCCGTCGTCGTACCCGCCAGCTCCGAGATGCGAAAGCCGCGCGCGTCCGTCAGCAGGCCGCCGAAGACCACCGGAACCCCGCTGCTGCGCCGCAGCCGCGACAGCGCCGCCCGTACCTCGCCCGCCCCTCCCGGCTCCGGCACGCTCCCACCTCCTGACACCCGGGCCCGCGCACCCCCGTCCGGGGGTGGTGAGACGCAGATCACTCGTCGCAGGATGCTACTTCGAGGCGACCACGACGAGGAGGCCCCGCGGTGACCGGAATCCCGGAGGAACGGACGACGTCGCTCTCCTACGTGAGCGGCACCGGAACCACCCCGCTGCTCGGCGACACGGTCGGCCGCAACCTCGACCGCGCCATCGCCCGCTGGCCCGAGCGCGAGGCCCTGGTGGACTTCGCCGGGGGCCGCCGGTGGACCTACGCGCAGTTCGGTGCGGCCGTCGACCGGATCGCGTGCGCGCTGCTCGGGTACGGCGTGGCCAAGGGCGACCGGGTCGGCATCTGGGCGGTCAACTGCCCCGAGTGGGTGCTCGTGCAGTACGCCACCGCCCGCATCGGCGCCGTCATGGTCAACATCAACCCGGCCTATCGCACACACGAGTTGCGGTACGTCCTCGACCAGGCGGGCGTCAGCGTGCTCTTCGCCTCCGTCGCGCACAAGGCGAGCGACTACCGCGCGATGGTGGCCGAGGTCCGCCCGGCATGCCCGGCGCTGCGCGAGGTCTTCCACTTCGGTGACCCGTCGTGGGACCGGCTGCTGGAGGCCGCGGAGCAGGTCCCACGCGAACGCCTGGCCGCCCGCGAGGCCCAGCTGTCCTGCGACGACCCGGTGAACATCCAGTACACCTCGGGCACCACCGGCTTCCCGAAGGGCGCCACG
>CAYNNX010000440.1:0-5572 GCA_964398515.1 uncultured Streptantibioticus sp.
TGGCGGTGGCCTTGAGGGTCTGGGGGCGTGTGACGGTCTTGCCCACGTCGTAGCGGGTGGCGGGACGGCGGTTCTTGGTCCCGGGCGGCCGTCCGGGACCGGCGCCACGAGGTTGGGGAACACGGGCCGGGCAGAGCAGGTGGGCTCGGATGTTCCTGAACCCCCGGCGGACCCGGGCTGGGGTGAGACGTTCGGGCTTGGTCGGCTTCTCCCAGGGCCGACGGAGATCGGCGGCGAGCGGCCGGGCGAGGCGGAGCTGGGTGTGGGCGACGACCAGCAGCCAGGTCCAGCGGTCCGCGGTTTCGGGAGAACGCAGTTGGGAACGGGGTTTGTAACGGATCTTGTGAGCCATCGCCGCAGTTCAGAGGCACGCCCGCGTTGTTCTGCCAGCGGTGAACACGGGCTCGACCGGGCTCGACGATCACTACCGTCCAGTCTCATGACGACGGTTACAACGCGCACGGTGGAGTACCCGGCCGACGGCCTCACGATGATCGGGCACCTCGCGCTCCCGGCCGGTGTCGACCGTCGGCCCGCGGTCCTGGTCGGGCCGGAGGGGATGGGGCTCAGCGACGTCGAGCGCCGCCGAGCCGATGCCCTGGCTGAGCTGGGATACGTAGCGCTGGCCTTCGACCTTCACGGCGGGCGCTACTTGGGCGACCCCGAGGAGATGCTGGCCCGCTGCATGCCGCTGCTCGCCGACCCCGACCGGATGCGGGGCATCGGCTACGCGGCGCTCGACGTGTTGCGCGCCGAACCGCGGACCGACCCCGACCGGATCGCCGCCGTCGGCTACGGCACCGGGGGCGCGATCGCGCTGGAACTCGGACGCGACGGAGTCAACCTGCGCGCGATCGGGACAGTCAACGCACTGACCACGGGCCGACCGGGCGAGGCGGCGCGCATTGGCTGCCCGGTGTGGGCCGGGGTCGGGTCGGAAGACTCGATCATGCCGCCCGCGCAACGGGACGCATTCACCGCCGAGATGCAGGCCGCGGGCGTCGACTGGCGCCTCGTGGTCTACGGCGGAGCCCTGCACGCCTTCCACCACCCGCCGGTCGACCACAGCGTGCGCCCCGGCGTCGGCTACCACCCACGCCACGCGCAGCGAGCCTGGCGCGACATCGTCGACCTGCTCGCCGAGTGCCTGCCCGTAACGGAGTGAGCTGGTCGGCAACCACGATTCCAGGCCGCGAACGCTCGCTACTGCTCGGCGGCGCTGCCGCCGAGCCGCCTTCCGCTGACGCACAGCAGGCGAAGAACCGACAACATCAAGTGAGGGCCTCCAGGTAGTGGTCCGGCTCCAGCCGGCAGCCACCCTTGGCGATCAGCCGCTCGTGCCGGGCCACCTCCACGTTCTTGTCGTAGACCACCAGCTCGCCGACGAGCCGCACCGTCACGTCGCCGAAGTCGACCTCGGCCTCCATCCCGGGCTGGCGAGTCTGCGGGACGAACGCCTCGATGGCGCCGAAACCGCCCCCGCGAAGAGCGCTGCTACACCACTCCGCCGAACACGATCTCGGGGCTTGTCTATTAGTGCAGCTAATAGATGCTTGAGCGAATCGATCTTGTTGCGTCCAGCCAGGGCTGATGAGCTGGCTACATGAAGAGTTCGGATATGGTCAACCGGGCGGCGGACGGAATTACGTATCGCTGGCCACCAGTGATCGCTGTGGCGCTGAGCACATTCACGGTCGTGTCCTCTGAAATGATGCCGGTGGGCCTGCTGACCCCTATGGCGAAGACGCTCTCGGTCTCCGACGGTGTCACCGGTCTTTCCCTCACGATCACCGGGATCATCGCAGCCGTCGTATCTCCCTTCGTTCCGGCGCTCATCGGCCTTCGCGACCGCAAGTGGGTGCTCGTCACGTTCATGACCCTGCTGTCCCTGGCGAATGCACTGACCGCGCTCGCGCCGAGTTTCCTGGTGCTGGCTGCCGCCCGGATTCTCCTCGGAGTCTCGATGGGCGTCGTATGGGGACTTGCCGCAGGATTGGGCCCGAGACTTGCCGACGGTCCCCGCATCGCCCTTGCCACCACGCTTATTTTCTCGGGGGTCTCGATTGCCTCGGTCCTCGGCGTGCCGTTGGGGACGTACATTGCGGCGCTCCTGGGTTGGCGTGCCGCGTTCTGGGCGCTCACGCTCCTCGGCATGGCCGCCGCGGCCGTCCTCGTCATCGCGCTTCCGGCGCTCCCGGTTCACCAGCGAAGCAGGGTCGATGGAATCGTCGACACGCTGAGGAACCGCGGTGTCGCTGCCGGGCTGGCGATCACGGCGCTCGTGGTGCTCGGCCACTTCACCGGCTACACGTATGTCCGCCCGGTACTCGAACTCGACGCGGGCATGAGCGCGAGCGCGATCGCGGTCGGCCTCCTGGCCTACGGCCTGGCCGGCGTCGCGGGAAACTTCACCCTCGGCCCCCTGGCCGGCCGGTACACGAAAGCGGCCGTGGCCATGGCGCTGGCCGGCATAGCGCTGGCCGCGGTCCTGCTGCCGTTCGCGGCAGCGAGCACCCTCACGGCCCTGATCGCGCTCATCGTCTGGGGCTTCTCGTACGGCGGGGTCTCGGTGTCGACACAGACCTGGGTCCGCAAAGCCGACCCGGAACGCATCGAGGCATCGGGCGCACTGTGGGCCGGCGTGTTCAACGCGAGCATCGCCCTTGGCGCGCTCGCAGGCGGGCTCGTCATCGACAGCGCGGGAAGCCATGCCGTCATGTTCTCCGCGTCGCTGATCGCGCTGGTCGCACTGATCATCGCAATCGCGTCACGTCCGCGACCGACAGCTCCGCGCTCCCGGCGCAAGGAGCGGGAAACCACTGCCTGCTCAGGGTGACTTCACCCTCTCACACGAAGCTCTTGCGGCTCAGGCTCTTGCCTGGGCCGCTTGTAGCAGGTCGGCGTGGCAATCGAGATTCGCCGACGCGAGCGGCCGCTGGTCGCAGTGGCAGCTTCTCAGCTCGCACTCTTCACCAGAAGCTCGGCGAACCGACCGGTCAAGCCGTGCTGCTTCCGCTCGTTTTCCAGGACGAGCAGGGATGTCGGCTCCATATCGGGAACTGGCAGGTAGCGGATGTCCGGCCGGCGGACGTACCTGGTGCTCGCCTCGCACAACAACAGACCCAGACGCGTACTGGCCACGGTCGAGAGCGCCTCCTGGATCGTCCCGGCGCCCGCCGAGTAGGTCAACTCGTGCCCGCTGCGAGTCCTCTTCGGCGCGTTCACCTCGCGCCAGTAGTCGGGTGCGGGCCCCAGCGGCTCGATCAAACCCAGATCGGACAACTCACCGGCGGAGACACCCGGCCCACGAGCCAAGCGGTGCGTGCTGGACACGGCCACATACATCGGCTGCCGCGAAAACTCCAGCACTAGGCGAGTGCCTTTTTCGTGACAGGGAGCAAGAACGATGGCCACATCGATCTCTCCCCGAAGCAGATGTGTGAACGGATCCCCCCAGGAGAGCTCCACAAGTTGCGCAGCATTCTCGGGAAGGCTCGCGATCGCTTTGGCAACCGGCTCGTAAACGGCGCACTGAAAACCGACACGCATGGGACGGTCCGCCGCCACAGCACTGGCACGGGCAGCGTCAAAACCTTCGCGAAGCTGACGGAAGGCGGGTACCACCTGATCCGCCAGCGCCCGTCCCAGAGCGGTCAGCTCGACACGGCGGCTCGTGCGCTCAAAGACTGGAGCGCCCACCCGGTTTTCCAGGCGCTTTATCAATTGAGAGACGCGCCCCTGGGAAATGCCGAGCACTTCAGCCGTGCGACCGAAATGAAGCTGGTGGACCAGCACGGAGAAACACTCAAGCTCCCGGAGCGGCATCTCCGGCAGCATCAGCCCTGGATCCGTGCGCTCCACCTGCACAGTCTATGTCAACGCCTTACCGAACCCGGGAACCGCGTGGCTGGCCCCGGTATGCCCCCTCACGTGGTGTAGCAGCAATCAAGGACGAAGGCGCAGGTCGCACGTGGAATCAGGGGTGCTAGTAGTCCTCGCATCCCTGACGGTGCGTCGGCCTCAGTGTTGGCGCAGATGGCGTCGGCTCCTCCGAAAGGGCAGGCGCCGAAGCCGCCCCCGCGAAGATCGCTGCTACACCACTCCGCCGGACGCGATCAGATCGATCCCCATGACCCCTCCGACAGCTTCGGACACCTCAGCTTCGCAGAGATCATTTGTCAGACACGGCCTAGCACTGGCCTAGTACTGCAATCACAGTTATGGGGTCTGGCCTCGGCGTTTGTAGTAGCTGCGCGAGCGCGTGTCTGACTGAGCCGTCTCCACCATGACCAGTGCAGATGGTGCGTCGGGGTGAGGTGTTGTGGATGGAGGAGCAGTCCGATCAGGAGGCGGATCTCCGCGACGGACAGGGGTATCAGGCTGGTTTGTCCAAGATCGTTGCCCCCTTTGACATTTCCGGGGCGCGGATGGCGGTCAGTGCAGCGAGGGCGGCCATGGACAGGGTGATGTGCCGGTACCAGGCGTCGTAGCGGCGTACCTGGTAGTGGTCCAGGCCGCACTCGTTCTTTGCGGCCTGGAAGCATTCCTCGACCTGCCACCGGGCTCCGGCCACCTGGGCCAGGTCCCTCAGTCGTGTGCCGACCGGGCCGTAGCAGACGTAGTAGGCGATCTCGGTGGGATCGGTGAGACTGCGGCGGGCCAGTACCCAGTGGCCGAAGCCGTTCTCCCACCGGATCCGGATCGGCACCCGGGCCCAGTCATAGAACCGCTGTCCGTGGGCGCCCGGATCGGCGGACAGGCGCTTCCACGCCTGCCGCGGCAGGCCGGCCACCAAGGCGTCGATCCGGACCTCGGCTCCCCGGGGGGTGATGACGGTGTCGTTGACCTTGGTCGCCAGCACGTGCGCGACCGCGCGCTGCTCCAGCCAGTACCGCAGTCGCTTGACCTGCCCGTATGCCTCGTCCGCGGTTACCCACGCGAACGGCACCTTCGCGTCCAAGGCGCGCTGGAGCATGGCCTGGAAGTGCTCGATCTTCGTAGCGAACGGCATCTCGTCCGGGATGCCGGCCGCCCGGCACCGCTCCCGGTCGTCGGTCCAGGACTTCGGCAGGTACAACTCCCGGTCGATCAACGCCCGCCCATGCCGGGAGGCGTAGGCGAGGAAGGTGCCGATCTGGGAGTTCTCCGTCCGCCCTGCGGTGCCGGAGTACTGCCTCTGCACGCCAGCCGACCTGGTGCCCTTCTTCAAGAACCCGGTGTCGTCACCGATCAGCACCGCGTTCTTGTCGCCGATGCTCTCCACGATGAAGTCCCGCACGTCATCGCGGACTCCATCAGCGTCCCAGTCAGCCTCGCCCAGCAGTCGCTGCATCCCGATCGGATGTGCCTCACCGGCTCGTTCCGCCACCGACCAGCCATTCTTGCGCTCCAACGGCGCAGTCAGCCCGGCGATGTACTCCAGCGCCCGGCCCCGCGGCCCCGAGCGGGCAAACCGTGCAGCGAACCGCCCGTGTAACCCCGCCAACACCTCACGCCATGACTCAACTTGACGCACACCAAGATCCACAGACACCAGGACACTCAATCACACCAGACTCCCTAACTGTGATTG
>CAYNNX010000441.1:0-5572 GCA_964398515.1 uncultured Streptantibioticus sp.
GCCGACAGCAGGGCGCCCCCCGCGCATACTCCCGCCCAGCCGGCCGTGCCCCACAGCACGGAGGTGGCCAGGGAACCGACCGCGCCGCCGACGAAGTAGAGCGTCATGTAGACGGAGTTCAGGCGGTTGCGGATCTCCGGGCGCAGTGCGTAGACGAGGTTCTGGTTGCTGATGTGGATGCCCTGCACCGCCATGTCCAGCAGGATCACGCCCGCCAGCAGGGCCGTGAGCGCGCAGCCACCGCCCGATCCGCCCGCCGCGAGCAGTACCCAGGAGAGCAGGAGGGCCACCGCTGAGGCACCGGTGACGCGGTGCACGAGCCCGCGGTCGGCCATCCGGCCAGCCGCGGAGGCCGCCAGCGATCCCGCCGCGCCTACCAGTCCCATCAGACCGATCGCCGACTCCGACCAGCCGTATGCCGGGCTGGACATGAGGAACGCGACCGCTGTCCACAGCACGCTGAATGCGGCGAAGGCCAGGGCACCGAGGGTCGCGCGCCATCGCAGCACCGGCTCGCGTGCCACCAAGGCGAGGGTCGAGCGCAACAGCTCCGGATAGGCCAGTCCCGCCGGGGTTCGCAGTGCGGGCAGCCGGAGCCGCAGCAGCAAGGCGATCACCACCATCAGACAGGCGTTGACCCAGTAGACCGTCCGCCAGCCGCCGACATCGGCGAGCAGCCCGGCCGCGGTGCGGGCCAGGAGGATGCCCAGGAGCAGCCCCGTCATGACGGTGCCGACGGTCCGCCCGCGCTCGTGGGGCGCGGCGAGCGTCGCCGCGTAGGGGACGATCACCTGCGCGGCCACCGAGGTCATGCCGGTCAGCGCGGTACCCGCTAGGAGCAGGGCGCCGTTCGTGGCGGTCGCGGTGATCAGCAGGAAGACGGCGGTCAGCACACTGAGGACCACGGCCAGTCGCCGCCGCTCCAGTAGATCACCGAGCGGTACCAGGATCAGCAGCCCGATGCCGTAACCGGTCTGGGCCACGGTCACCACCAGCGCCGAGACCGACGTGCTCAGGTGAAGGTCACGGGCGATGACGTCCAGCAGCGGCTGCGCGAAGTAGTTGCCGGCCACCGCCAGTCCGGCCGCGACGGACATCAGCAGCAGGGTGCCGCGCCCCAGTCCTGGGGCCTGTTCAGGCGCCTCCTGCACGGACCGGCCGGTCTGTGCGCGCTGAGTCGCCCGCGGTATCTGTGTCATGGATCAACCTCCTGGCCCGAGTCTCGGGGCCCGAGATTGATGAGTCCAACACATCGTTTTCATCTCATCGATCTCTATCTATGATCGATGGGTGGAGTTGCAGCAGATGCGCTATGTCGTCGCGGTCGCCGAAACCGGCGGCTTCACCCGGGCCGCGGAGCGCTGCCATGTCGTGCAGTCGGCACTCAGCCACCAGATCGCCCGTCTGGAGAAGGATCTCGGTGCGCGCCTGTTCGACCGGACCAGCCGTAGCGTGCGTCTGACCGCGGCCGGGGAGGCGTTCCTGCCGGTGGCCCGGCAGGCGCTGGATGCCGCCGAGCGCGCCCGGGCCGAGGTGGAGGCGGTGACGGCCGGTCTGCGTGGCCAGCTCGCGGTCGGCGCCATCTCCACGGTGGCGTGTGTGAACCTCGCCCGTGAACTGGGACGATTCCGTGAGCGGTACCCGCGCGTGCGTATCACGCTGCGCATGGGCATGAGCGAGCAGCTGACGGAGGAGGTGCGCCAAGGACTGCTGGACATCGCTTTTACCGGGCTTGTGCCCGGCACGGAACCTGTCGGGGTGCGCAACAGGGTTATGGCCCAAGGCGAGTTGGTCGCCATCGTCGCCCCGGACCATCCGCTCGCCGCCCACACCCGCACCGATCTGCGACGCCTTGCGGAGGAGACCTTCGTCGACTTCCCCTCCGGTTCGGCCGCCCGGCGTCAGCGGGAGACCGCGTTCGCGGCGGCGGGACTGACCACGGACGTGGCCTTCGAAGTCACCACCGTCGATTTCCTGGTCAAGCTGGTGAGTGCTCGTCTGGCCATCGGGATGGTCCCCGAAGCCGTCGCGGCCGGCCTGCCAGGGCTGCACGTTCTGCGCGTACAAGACGCCCCGCAGCGCGTCGAACACGTCGTGTGGAACGCGCACGGATCAGCTCCTGCGGCCACGGCCTTCCTGAACGCCCTGGGAATCGACCCAAAAACGCCCGATCCCCCACCCTGACGGCGACCGCCCCTTCCCGATGGAACGGGTGTCCACCCACTCGCCCCCCCCCGCTTCGTCCTGCGCTCCGAACCGCGTCCCGATCTCCGGCTCACTCGGCGGGATCCGCAACTGGGCGTCCTTAGCCCCGCGTGGCCGGTTCATCTCGTCGATCGGGTACTCGACCACCCGCCCGGTCATCCGGGAGTTGTGGATGGGCAGGCGGGTCAGGGATGGGTGCGCATGGAGCGGCCGCCTTAGTTAGTGGTCTGCGCCTGAAGCCTTCGGGGGCTGACGCCGGAGCCGGGGCGGTGTGCGTCGTGTCGTGAGATGTTCGGGTCGGCCCTGGTGGGTCTGTCCCAGGGTGCTGTCTCTGCTACTCCTAGAAGCGGGGTGGCCCTGGGAGACCCAGGTTGATCTGGGCCTGGCTGGCCCGAAGGGTGGTGGCGAAGCTGTGGTCATGACCGACAGCAGCAGTGATGTGACCGGCTTCCACGACCGCGTCGTCCTGATCACCGGCGGAACCATCGGGATGGGCCTGGCCACCGCGCGTCTACTCCTGGAGGCCGGCGCCCATATCGTCATCACCGGCCGCGACGATGCCCCGCCTCAACCGCGCAGCCGAACAACTGGACAAGGCGTCCGACCAGGGTGTTCACGGTCCGGGCTGACTCCGCCAACCTCACCGATCTCGACCGGTTGGCTGCCCTGATCCGCGAACGCCACGGGCGTCTGGACGCAGTGTTCGCCAATGCCGGGGTCGGGGTGTTCCAGCGCAGTGGCGAGGTCACCGAGAAGGACTTCGATCACAGCGTCGACGTCAATTTCAAGGGGGTGTTCTTCACGATCCAGAAGGTGCTGCCGCTGCTCGACGCGGCGGCTGGCGGTTCCATCGTGATCAACGCGTCGTGGACGCTGCACCGGGGCCTGGCCGTCGCACCGGTGTATGCAGCCACCAAGGCTGCCGTCCACAACCTGGCCCGCACGCCGGGCTCCTCGCCGAGCGCGGCATCCGGGTCAACTCGCTCAGCCCGGGCTACATCGTCACCGAGATGTTCGATGCCGCCAACCCGGACCCTGCCTCGCACGAGGCCATCCGCTCCCAGGTGCCGCTGAAGCGGCTCGGCCAAGCCCAGGACATCGCCGAGACCGTAGCCTTCCTCCTCTCCCCGCGGTCGTCCTACATCACCGCCCAGGACATCGCCGTCGACGGGGGCCTGGTGACCGCCATCCCCGCCTCTTGACCGGCGGATGGTGGCTGCCTGGCCCCGGCAGGGCCAGGCAGCCACCACCGCGACCGGCCACAATGGTCGCATGAGCACAACGATCAACCTGGGCGAGTTCCTCCGCACCCGCCGCTCCCTCCTGCACCCCGAAGACGTCGCCCTGCCGGATTTCGGCGGCCAACGCCGGGTCGCGGGCAGTGACGACGACCGGCAGAACCTCAAGGCGATCCTTGCCCGTTGCCCTGAGTTGGAGGCCGCGACCGGGCATGTCCGGTCCTTCGCGGCGATGATGGCTATCCGCAGCGCGGATCGGCTGCCAGAGTGGATCGCCGCCGCTCGCGCGGACGAGCGCCACGGTCTGCGTGCCTTCGCCGACGGACTCACGACCGATCTCGATGCGGTCATCCTCGGGTTGAGTACGGAGTGGAGCTCGGGCTGCGTCGAGGGCAGAGTGACGGACATCAAGCTGCTGAAGCGGCAGATGGCGGGCGTGCCAGCCATCCCTTGCTCCGCAAGCGAGTCCTCCTCGTGGCTGCCGACCGCCGACAACACAGAGTCACAACCGCGGCGGCCTCATGACCGGCTTCACGGAAATCTTGGCTGAGCCAGATTTCGACCGTCGCCGAGAACGCGAGTTCGATGTGTGCGGTGGGTGCTTCCCCCCATGCGTGTCAGGCGATGAGGTGGACCGTCCATGCTCTGGTCGCTGCCCGGCGGCGGGGTCGAGGACCTAACCGATCCGCATCATCAGGCTCCCCGCAGACAGGACAGTCACGCTCGTCGACGGAGCCCACAACGACCTGGTGACCACAGAAGTCACAAGGCCGCATGCCCTCATCGCCAGACCGCTCAAGAGGCGGCTCCAACTCGTCGCTCATGGCCGTCGTGCTGTCAGGTCACCTGTCACCGGACACCGACCCATCACCTTGACCAAAGCCATAGGGGCGCCCCGCGGCCCGGTGAAGCACGCACCGCAAGTCCGGCAGCGTGTCGGCCGCCGGACTTGCGGTGCGGACAGGCGCACGGCGCCCCCTGGGACGGCCGCCCTACGGAGCAGGTCAGGCGAGGCCGAGCTTCAGGGCGGCGGCGACCTGGACCACGCGCTCGGCCTGGTGGCGGGCGGCACTGGCCATGGCCCACCCCGCGGACGCGGCGGAGTTGCTCGACACGAAGTGAGCAGGTGACCGTTGGGCCGCTCGCTTCCCCTCAGTGCCGTGCTTCCATGGTCCGCCTCAAGGGCGCTCCAGCACGGGTCAGAAGCGGGCGAGCGGCCCGGAAGAGCAGTGGCCCCGACCAGGTACCGGGCCCCGAGGGCGGCCGCACAGATGTCGTCTGCCACCACGGTGGCGTCCCGCCAAGTGGTGTAGCCGGTCAGCCTTCGCGGCTTCGCAGGTCGCGGCCGGGTTCGGCCGGCACTCCCGGGCACCGGGCGGCACCGCCGCCCTGACCGGCTCGCGCGGCGGCGCGGAGCTTCGGCCGGGCCGGCCGATCACAGGCCATCCGAAACCGGCGTGGTCCGGATGGCTACACCGCTTGGCGGGACGCCACCGCCACCACCGCCGGCCCCCTCTCTCTCCCCGGCTGGCACCAGGCCCTGGAAAAGGACCCCCGGCCCAGGTCGCCGGATGATCACTACGGAACGCGGGGCACGCTCGAACTCCGCGGCTGACCGATGATGCCCCCGGGCAACGGACGAGCAGGCGATCAGGTGAGTACCGCCGCCGGACGAACCGAGACCGACCGGAACGGGGTCACTGGCCGTCCGGGCCGTCGAGGGCGGCTGCCGCCATCGGCGAAGTTGCGCCGATCCGGCGGACCGCGATCGCCCGCCCCGAGTCCACCCCGCCAGGTCACGATTAGGTTTCGGGCAACCTTCAACCTCTTGCATCGCGCCATGTAACCGTTTCCAATCTTCCCTGCGGCCAGGCATGGAATCGATTACACGACTCCGCGGTTATACCGCCGTCCGTTCCACCAGGGAGTCTCACGAGGAGGTGATCCGGCGTTGGCGAGTATCAAGGATGTCGCCGCCACGGCCGGGGTGTCCGTGGCCACGGTGTCACGTGTCCTGAATGCGCACCCGTCGGTCAGCGCGGACGCACGCACGCGTGTGCTGGCCGCCGTCGAGGCGCTGGGGTACCGGCCGAACGCCGTCGCGCGGTCGCTTCGGACCGACCAGACCC
>CAYNNX010000442.1:0-5564 GCA_964398515.1 uncultured Streptantibioticus sp.
AACGGAACGGACGCCCTCGAGCTCACCCTCGCCGCCCTCGGGATCGGCCCAGGCGACGAGGTGCTGGTTCCGACCAACACCTTCGTCGCCACCGCCGAGGCGGTCTGCTCCGTCGGCGCGCAGCCCCGGTTCGTCGACGTGCTCCCCGATACCCTGCAGATCGACCCGGACGCCGCCGCGGCAGCCGTCACGTCCCGCACCGCCGCCGTCGTGGCCGTGCACTTGTTCGGGCAGATGCCGGACGTCGACAGACTCGCCGCGCTGGCCGCCAGGCACGGGCTCGCGCTGGTCGAGGACGCGGCGCAGGCCCACGGCGCACGCTTCGCGGGCCGGCGGGCGGGCAGCCTCGGGGTCGCCGCGGCGTTCAGCTTCTATCCCGGCAAGAACCTCGGTGCCCTCGGCGACGGCGGCGCCGTGGTCACCGGTGACCCCGACCTGGCCGGCCGGATCCGGCGGCTGGCCGACCACGGCCGTGCGGACGCGGACCGTGACCTCCACGTCGCGCGCGGCCGCAACAGCCGGCTGGACACCCTGCAGGCCGCCGCCCTCGGCCTGCGCCTGCGCCAACTCGACGCCCAGAACGCACACCGCCGCTCGATGCTCGAGCACTACCGGCGGAGCCTTCCCGGCGGCTGCCGTCCCCTCGCCGACCATCCGCTGGTGGAGCCGGTGTACCACCTGGCCGTCGCTGAGGTGCCGGACCGGGCCGCCGTCATCAGCGCCCTCGAGCGGGCCGCCATCGGTTGGGGGATCCACTACCCGAAGCCGTGCCACCGCCAGCCCGCCTTCGCCGCCTTCGCCGACGGACCGCTGCCGGTGGCCGAGGCGGCGGCGGAGCGGATCCTCTCGCTGCCCCTCTCGCCGACGACCACCACAGAACAGGTGGAACGCGTCTGCTCAGTCCTCGAGGAGGTGACCCGGTGACTGCCGTCCCGTGGTCGAGGAGTCGAGCGACCACCGCGCCCGCGCTGTGCGGACCCGCTCGGTGGCCCGAACTGGTCCGGCGGTTCCTGGACATCACCGTGGCCACCCTGGCGCTGCTCCTCCTGTCGCCCGTGTTGCTGGCGATCGCCATCGCGGTGCGGGCGGACAGCCCGGGGCCCGCCCTGCTTCGCCAGCAGCGAGTGGGCCGGGACCGCCGGCCGTTCACGATGCTGAAGTTCCGCTCGATGTGCCTGGACGGCGACGACCTGGCCCATCGGGCGCTCATCGCGGCGGAGCTGCGCGGCGAGCACACGACCGAGGACGGCAGCACGAAGCTGGCCCACGACGCTCGGATCACGCGCTGCGGCCGGTTCCTGCGAGCCACCAGCCTCGACGAACTGCCGCAACTGTTCAACGTGCTCCGCGGAGAGATGACGCTGGTCGGCCCACGGCCCTGCCTGCCGTGGGAGGCGGAGATGTTCCCACGCCAGTTCGACGACCGGTTCACGGTGCCGCCGGGGCTGACCGGGCTGTGGCAGGTGAGAGGGCGCAGCGCCCTCGGCACGCTGGAGATGCTGGCGCTCGACGTGGCCTACGTCAGCCGGCGCTCCCTGGGCGGCGACCTCAGGATCCTCCTGCTGACCATCCCGGCCCTGCTCGGCGGCGGAGGGGCGAGATGACGCTCTCCACGCGACCGGTCGATCCGCGCATGGATCCGCTGTGGGCGCAGCTGTCGTCAGGCCCCGGGGGCAGCCTCTTCACCTCGCCGCCGTGGCTCAGCGCCGTGTGCGACACCTATGGGTTCGAACCCACCGCCCGCGTCGCCCTGGACGAGAGAGGCCGGCCGGTGAGCGGCCTCGCCTGGGTCGACGTCTGCGACCTGCGTGGCCGCCGGCGGGTGGCCCTGCCCTTCTCCGATCGGGGCGATCCCATGGCCGCCGACACGGAGTCGTGGGCAGCGGTCAGCGGCGAGGCCCTCGCCGGTGACGTGCCGTTCACCCTGCGCTGTCTGAGCGGCTCGCCCGCCGGGTCCGATCCTCGGTTCGCCGCGGCAGGCGAGGCGGCCTGGCACTGCACCGCGCTCGACCGGCCCCTCGAGGACCTGCACGCGGCGTTCCGGTCCCAGACCCGCCGCAACATCCGGACGGCGGAGAGCGCCGGTGTCGACGTCGTCCTCAGTGCCGACGAGAACGCCGTCGAGGAGTACCACCGGCTGCACGTCGACCTTCGCCGGCGCAAGTACCGGCTGCTGGCCCAGCCGCTGGAGTTCTTCACCCGCATCTGGAAGGCGTTCGCGCCCGACGACGCCATCCGGACCGCCCTGGCCTACGTCGGCGGCCGTCCTGTCGCCGGCGCGATTTACCTCGTCTGGCAGGACACCGTCTACTACAAGTTCGGGGCGTCTCTGGCCGAGTTCCTGCCGCACCGCCCCAACGACGCCCTGCACTGGAGGGCGATCCGGTGGGCCCACGCACGCGGCCTCCGGGCACTCGACTGGGGGCTGTCGGACCTCGATCAGCCCGGCCTGGTCGCCTACAAGCGGAAATGGGCCAGCACCGAGAGCCGGATCCGAACGCTCAACGTGGGAGGGCCGCCCGCCGGGCGTTCCGCGGACGTGGAGGACACCCTCCGGTCGCTGACCGGGCTGCTGACGGATCCCGCCGTCCCCGACGCCGTCACCGCGCGCGCGGGGGCCCTCCTCTACCGGGTGTTCTGCTGATGGCCGGCCGATCCGACCGCCGCCCGCGAGTCCTCGCCATCGTCGAGAACGAGCCGCTGGGGCGTGACCGGCGGCTGGAGAAGCAGGTGCGCAGTCTGGTGGACGCGGGCTACCGGGTCACCGTCGTCACGCGCCGGCATCCGGAGAACCACGACATCCCCGGCATCGACGTCATCGAGTACCCGGCGTTGCGGGACGCCGCCAGCAAGCTCGGCTTCGTGCGGGAGTACGGCCTGTCGTTCCTCTTCGCGCTCGTGGCGCTCGCCCGGGTGGCCGTCCGGCCGGGGTTCGACGTCCTGCAATTGTGCTCTCCTCCGGACTTCTTCTTTCCACTCGCAATCCTCGCGCGGTGGTTGGGGAAGGTGACCGTCGTCGACCTCCGCGACACGTCGCCGGAGCTGTACGCCGCCCGCTACGGCGGCACACGGGGGCCCCTCTATCGGGCACTGCTGCTGGCCGAGAAGGCCTCCTTCCGGAGCGCGAACGCCGTCCTGCCCGCCAACGGCAGCTTTGCCGACATCATCCGCAGGCGGGTCGGGTTGCCGGGCCACACCGTGACGGTGGTGGGCAACGGGCCGCCGCTGTCCCTCACCACACCCCGGCCTCCGCGGCCGCAGCTCCGCGACGGCCGCCGGCACATGGTCTGCTGGATCGGCGCCATGGGTCCGCAGGATCGGCTCGACCTCGGCGTACGGGTGGTGCACGAACTGGTTCGCGAACAGGGCCGGGCCGATTGCACCTTCGCGTTCGTGGGTGATGGTGAGACCTTCGAGGAGACCCGGGCCCTGGCCCGCGAGCTCGGCGTCGAGGACTGGATCGGCTTCCCTGGCTTTCTCTCCCATGACGAGGCCTTCGACTACCTGGCCACCGCAGACGTCGCGATCGACCCCGGTATGGACGACACCGTCGCTCCCGTGAAGGTGAGCGAGTACATGGCGTTCCGGGTGCCCATCGTCGCCTTCGACCTCACCGAGGTTCGCGGGCTGGCCGGCGAGGCCGCTCTGTACGCACCGCGCGGCGACGTCAAGGCGATGGCCCACCTGATCGACGAACTGCTCGACCGCCCCGACCTCCGCCGGCGGCTCGGCGCGGCGGGCCGGCAAGCGGTCGAGGAACGCCTGGCCTGGGATCACCAGGCCGCCGACTACATCGGAGTCTTCGACCGCTTGCTCCGGCGGCGGCCGGCCGCGACTTCCGCGCTTTCCCAGACAGGGATGACCAGGGAGGAGAACGAGGAGTGAGAGCACAGGTCGCGGTTCTCGGTGCGGGCCCCTACGGCCTCGCTGCAGCCGGCGCGCTGCGGGCGCACGGGGTCGACGTCACGGTCAACGGGCAACCCATGTCCTTCTGGGCCCGCATGCCGCGCGGCATGCTGCTGCGGTCGCCGTACGTGGCGAGCAGCATCGGGGACCCCACCGGGCCGTTCAGCCTCGACGCCTACAGCTCTGCCACCGGCACGCCGATCCGCCGCCCCATCCCGCTCCGGTTGTTCAGCGAGTACGGCCGCTGGGTGCAGCGGGAGGCAGTGCCGGACCTGGACACCCGGGAGGTCACCCGGGTCGACCGGGCCGACGGCGCCTTCCGCCTCGAACTGGAGGACGGCGACGAGCTCACGGCGACGCGGCTGATCGTGGCCGCGGGGATCGGCACCTTTCCGCGGATCCCGGCGCCGTTCCGGGGCCTGCCCGCCGACCGGGTCTCGCACGCCTCGGACCACCCCGATCTGGGCGTGTTCGCCGGCCGACGGGTGCTGGTCATCGGAGCCGGCCAGAGCGCACTGGAATCCGCCGCGCTCATGGCGGAGAGCGGCGCCGAAGTTCAGATCGCCGCCCGCGCCGCAACCGTTCACTGGCTGCGTCCCGTCACCTCCTGGCCGCGGCGGCTCGGTCCGGTGTCGACCTTCCTCTACGCGCCGGCCGAGGTCGGCCCACCCTTGATGTCCCGGCTGGTCGAGGTCCCGCAGGTCCTGTCCCGGCTGGGTGAGACCACCCGGCACAGGGTGGACCGGCGCTCGATCCGGCCGGCGGGTGCCACCTGGCTCCGTGACCGCGTCCTGGGCAGCATCCCGATCTCATTGGGCCGAGAGGTCCTCACCGCCGAGGCGGGGACGGAGGGGGTGACGGTGTCCTTCCACGACGGGGAGCAGGTGACCGTCGACCATGTGCTGCTGGGCACCGGATACCGGGTGGACCTCGCCCGTTACCCGTTCCTCTCTGCTGATCTGCTCGGTCGAATCCGGCAGGCGCACGGCTACCCGGTGCTCGGTGCGGGCTTCGAGTCGTCGGTCCCCGGATTGCACTTCGTCGGGGCACCGGCCGCGTGGCGGTACGGCCCGCTCATGCGGTTCGTCGCCGGCACTGCCTTCACCGTCCGGGAGATCGGCCGGGTCGCGACGGCGATGCGTGCCGGCCGGCCGGCGGACCGATCGCCGATGGCCGCGTGATGAGCGCGCCATGAGAGGAGCGCTGGTCCTCGGTGGGGACTACCGGGCGCTGGGCGCCGTGCGCAGCCTGGGCCGCCGGGGCATCCCGGTGTGGGTCGTCCGCGCCCGTCAGGACCACCGCCTCGCGGCACTGTCGCGCTATGCGGCGAGAGACCTCCTGTGGCCCGATGAGGAGAACGAGGGACGTCGGCAGTTCCTCCTCGACCTGGCCGAGCGGCAGAGCACCGGCGGATGGGTGCTCTTTCCCACGGCGGACGTGACGGCGGCCTTCGTGGCCCGCGAGCACGACGCCCTGGCGACGTGCTACCGCCTGACGACGCCGTGCTGGGACAGCTTCCGCTGGGCTCACGACAAGCGGGAGACCGCGGAACTCGCGCGTCGGCTGGGTATCTCCTCCCCGCGGTCGACACCCGTGCTCAACCGGGCCGACGTCGCCCGGTACGCGGGGCCGTTCCCGGTCATCCTCAAGCCCGCCGT
>CAYNNX010000443.1:0-3943 GCA_964398515.1 uncultured Streptantibioticus sp.
CATGACCGGTGTTGCTCTGCGCAACCTACGCTCAGTCCGTGAGACATCGGTCGGATCAAGCCCTCGGAGGAGGGAGGTAGAAGGTGCACATGCCGAAGCGCGCACCCCTCGCCGCCTCCTCCCCCGGCAGCGAGGCGCCCGACGGTGCGGCGGACGAGGTGGTCAGCGCCGTCCTGACCGCCTCCCGGCTGCTCATGGCGGTCTCCGCCCGCTCCCTCACCGCCGTCGAAGACGCCCTCACGCTGCCTCAGTTCCGCATGCTCGTACTCCTCGACAGCCGCGGGGCGATGAACATCTCCCGCCTCGGTGAGCACCTGGATGTCCAGCCGTCCACCGCCATGCGCATGGTCGACCGCCTCGTCTCCGCAGGCATGCTCGACCGGGAACCCAACCCCGACAACCGCCGCGAAATCTTCGTCACCCTCACCGACACCGGACGCCGAGCAGTGCGCGAGGCGACCCAACGGCGACGGGCGGAGATCGCTCGCATCGTCGACGCCATGCCCACCGCCCAGCGCGCCGGCCTGGTGGAGGCGCTGCAGGCGTTCAGCGAGGCGGGCGGCGAACCGCTCGCCTCGGATCCGCGCACCGGCATCGGCTGGTGACCGCCCCTAAGCGGCGGCACGCGACGCCGTCCCGGCATGCCTCGGCCGCGCAGGTGACGGCGGCCTGACCATACCGTTCGCAAGCCGGGGAGGCCCCTGAACACCTGGCCATGGTCGCAACACCAGGTGGAGGGCGCGGCATAGTGCGCGGCGGCAGCGGCCGACGCCGGCCAGGTGTGCAGCCGGACACGCACGAGCCGAGGCCAGGGCCACCACCGGCGACGACCGCCTCGGTCCGCCGGGCTTGCTCGAAGCCGGTTCACTCGAACCTGACGCTGCGTTCCTGCCAACCGCTGAAACTGCCGTCGGATGCCAACCGGTTGAACAGGACCCGCCCCTCGGGGCCCCTGGCGAACAGCAGGACGCTCTGCCCCTGCCGGGCGGCCGACGGCGCGGTATCCACGGTGAGTTCTCCGGGCACCTCCTGCCAGCCGGTGAACGACCGGTCGGCCGCGATCCGGTTGACGAGGATCCGCCCCTCGGGCGAGGTTGCGAACACCGCCGCTTCATCGCCCAGCGTGGCCGCCGCCGGGGCGGTTTGGGTGACCATGTCGCCCGGAACCAGCTGCCAGCCGCTGAAGCCACCATCGGCCGCCACTTCGTTGAAGACGATCTGGCCGTCCTGGGTCACGGCGAAGACGAAGAGGACCTCCCCGGCCTCCGCAGCCGTCGGCGGGGAGTTGCTCACCAGTGTGAAGGTCTCGACCATCGACACGGACGGAACGGTGCTGGGCAGCGGCCTGACGGCGGTGACGTTCCACTCCCCGAGAGTCAGCGCCCGAACGTCGAACACCACCTCCACCCCGTGCCCGTCGTCAGTCCGTACAAGCTCCTCCTTGCGCCGGGCGATGGCCTCGGCGGTGGAGGACGCGGCCTCGGTCATGATCGGACCGGCGACCGGCACGATCACGGCGGCTTCGACGACCTTCTCCCGGATCGCCGGAACCGGCTCAGCCGCGTCCTTGATCATCTCCACGTCCGGGTGGGGAAGGTCGACGGCGATTCCCGGATCCTGCGTCGCTCTGATCTGGGCCATGGGAACCCCCGATAGGGAGTCGATAGAGCCATATGTCGATATGGCGTCGAGGACCAGTCCTACCGGACTGGCATCGGCATGGTGCCGGGTCGGCTTCCGGCCCCTCGCGGGCCCCGGGAGAGCCAGGACGCTCGAGTCCGTGCCCGCCCATCCGGCCTGTCGTGGCTGCGGGCAGGTCCGAGGCATCCCGGTACCGGCCTCGATCCCCCGGGCCTGCCCATCGGCTGCCCGCCTCTCACGCAGGGTGATGGCGGTGGTTCGCCTTGTGCTTGCGCCGCATACGCCTCTTACGCGTGCGTTTGGACATCTGTGACGCCCTCCTTCCCGCCTTGTCGGCTGGGGGGGCCGGGCCCGAGTCGGACCCGATCCACACCCCCAGTACCCGGAAGCCGCCCGCCGTCACCCCGTGGCGGCCCCTGCACCTGGCCGGTGGGCCTTGCGAGTACCGGCAGTGGGTTGATGCACGGCCGTACAGCGGCCTCAGCCCGTGTCCTCGACTCGCATGAGGCAGTCGTCGAGGTCACGTCCCTAGACGTGCCCCTCCCCGAACACGAAATCCTCCACGGCCAGAACCCACGGTGCCGTGCCGGGCTGTTTGTCCCGGGAGTCTGGGGGTCGCAGAAGGTGGGGACGCCCACGGACTGGATGTCGAGCCCGGACCGGCTCGGCCAGGAGACCGGGACCGTCAGGTGCGGGCGCCGCAGCGGTCCCGGGTCGACCTGTTGTGGCCGCTACCCCGGCCTGCGTGACGGCGGTGCCCCAGTGCTCCGAGGAGACCATCTGGTACTCGAACAGCGGGTGCGGGAAGCGGGCGATCGTCACCGGCCACGATGACGTCGTCGGTGACGATCCCGTGCACGGTGAAGACGCGGCACCCTGTGTCGCAGGCGACCCCGCGCGGACCGGCGGCCGGCATGGTGCCAGGCCGTCGGCGGCACGGCAGTCCCGCCGGGGGGCGGGCGACTGTGAGGTGACGGACCGTGGCACGAGCTCGGGAGCGCCCAGGCCGGCGCCGTGTTCTGCCGCCGCGACGACCGGCCCGACGGCGGACAGCTCGCGCTCTGCCGGTGCCGGTACAGCCGATGCAGCCCTTGCGGTTCACGAGCCCGGCATCAGGGGGCCGCCCGCCATGAGGCCGCCGTCGACGGTGAGGACATGACCGGTGACGTACCTCGCCTCGTCCGACCCCAGGTACCGGACGGCCTCGGCGATCTCTTCGGGGGTACCCGCCCGGCGCAGGGGCAGCACCGCATTGACCGCGTCACGCGCGGCGTCGTCGCCGGTGAACCGCTCATACATCGCGGTCCGGGTGAAACCAGGGGCGACGGCGTTGACCCGAATGCCGTGAGCGGCGCCTTCCAGTGCGGCCGCCTTCGTGATGCCGTTGACAGCGTGCTTGCTGCCGACGTACTCGGTCACGCCGGGGTAACCCATCAGGCCGAAGACCGAGCTGACGTTGACGATACTGCCGCCGCCCTGCTCCCTCATGACCCGGAACTCGTGCTTCAGACACAGCAGTGTGCCCTTGACGTTCGTATCGAAGGTGGCCTGGTAACTCTCGTCGGTCACCTCGGTGACCGGGCCGGGTGTTCCTTCGGTGCCGGCGTTGTTGAAGGCGACGTCGATCCGTCCGAACCGCGCGACCGTGCGGTCGACGAGGTTCTTCACATCGGCGTCGAAACGCACGTCGGCACGCACGAACTCGACCTTGGCGCCGAGGTCGCCGAGCTCCCTGGCGAGCTGATCGCCGACGTCCTGGTGGCGGCCGGAGACGACGAGGTTCGCGCCCTGGCGGGCGTAAGCGAAGGCGGTGGCGCGGCCGATACCGGTGAGCGCGCCCGTGATGAGGACAACGGGAGCAGACACGTCGAGCGTCCTTCCTGCAACCAACAGGTGAACAGCAGGCAAGCAGTCGGAACCCACACGACACCGGGTTCCTCTTCGGGCAGGGTGTATCCCTCGTACCCCCGTGAGGAAGGTGTCCCAGTCGGACGGCAGCCTCATCGGACGCGACCGCCGCATCCATCGAACGGCGGCAATTGATGGCCCCTATGGCCCATGGACAGGGGGCCGCGACAGACGGCGAGAACGTGGTCGCGGCCGCCTCGAAGGAGACGGCGGTTGTGCCGTACCGGATCGCGATGGCGCGGAAGTTCTTGAACGCGTTGAAAGTACCGTCCACGGTGTCGGGACGCCGGTGGATCCCGTGGTCGAAGCCGGGTGCTCGCCCGCCTCGGTGGCCATTGTTGAGGCCTGTGCCGTGCCGGTCGTTGCTGTGCTGGTGGTGACCGGTCCCGACCCC
>CAYNNX010000443.1:4043-5553 GCA_964398515.1 uncultured Streptantibioticus sp.
CCCCGAACGTATCGGCGGTAGCGGGCCAATCTGCCGGACGCGGGGGCCTGACGGGCCGCCCCTGGCCCGATGGGGAGCGCTCGGCGCCATGTCCGCGACCGTGTGCGGTTCCTGCGGGTGCCCGACTCGTTGATCTCCTGGGCGGCGATCACCTTGATGACCGGGTGCCTCACCCGCGCAAGGCTCAGCCCGCGGCCCGTCGGCAGACCCCCTGACTTGCCAGCGCACGCGGCCTGGAGTCAGCCGTCCGTGTCGCCGGCGCGCCCCTCACGGAGAACCTGGGCGATTTCCGCCGTGTGTTGTTCGGCGAGTTCCGGCCGGCCGTGGTACTGCGCCGGGGTGTTCTGGAACAGCGCCACCCGCCAGCTCCCCGAGTGCTTTTCTGCGACCATGCTCTGGACCGCGTTCACGGCCGGGTTCAGCTCGGTCTGACCAGGTGGGACCATCCCGACGATCGCGCGCAGCACCACCGCGGAATCCCCGCTGCCAAGCCCCCGCACTTTCCGCACTTTCGTTACGTACGCGGCAGTCGGATGGTCCTTGAAGATCTGGGTGAGCTGCTCCTCGATCTGCGAACCGCTCATCTGACTGCCGTCGAATCCGATCACGGCACCATCGGAGGCGAAGAGCGTGGCATAACCGTGAGCGTCACGACGGTTCCAGGCGGCGATCAGCCTCTCGTACAGATCGCGCGCGGCTTCCGCGGCGGCGTCGGCGAAGTCAGTTTCAGGCATGACCGCATCCTGGCATGTGTGACGGGAGGAACACGCCTGAGCCCCACCGGCCGGAGTCACCAGGAGCCGTATGCCCGCCGTCCCCACAAGCGGCGGCGCTGTACCGCCCGGCGTCGCGCGTCTTCCCAGCCCTGAAGAGCGCTTCGCGGGACGCCGCAGACCTTCAAGAAGGTGTTCAGCAGGGCCTTGGACGGCATCGGCTGGCCGGTCAGTACCGCGGCCAGTGAACTGCGGGGAGGCCAGCTGACTTCGCCTGCGGAGGCCCGTCGTTCGAGCTCCCGCAGGCTCGGATTTCCTGCCGACTGCCGGACCGCGTGCAGGGCTTGGAGGGGTTGCGCCCCTTCCGGGCGCGCACACCAAGCTTGCTCGGCCCGGCAAATAACGCACGGGGACGGCGGAGGCGCTTCGCTTCGAGCCGGCCGGCACCGTCGTCCGCTCACCGGCGGCCCGGGCCGTACCGATCAACGGCCTCTCCTACAGCGCCGTCCCCTCCCGGCGGGCACCACACCGCGCCTGGCTGGGAAGGTCGGCTGCGGAGTCTGCGGCCGTGATTTTCGAGGCGGTGGCAGGGATCGCTGAAGTCACACCGGTATCAACCCCGGGGCTCCGGTCGTTGAGCCGTTCTCGAGGATGGGCAAGAGCTGGTCGTGCGCTCATGTACCGCGCAGGTGGTCAGGGTGTTGTCGAGTTCCGTCTTCGGGATGCGGCCGGCGTCGTCGGCGTCGCCGCGTGAAAGGTGCCCTCGACGCCGCCCCCTCGCCTGGGAGCTCGTCGAG
>CAYNNX010000444.1:0-5541 GCA_964398515.1 uncultured Streptantibioticus sp.
GACCCTCCGGCCAGGCCCCGCGCCGCCCGCCCCGCGGCCCCCGCCGCCGAGGAGAGCGTCACGGGCAAGGGCCTGCCCAAGCGGGTGCCGCGCACCAGCGGACTGTACGGCGAGCCGGCCGCACGCGGCGGCAGCGGCCCGGTCGACGCCGACTCGCTGCGGCGGCGGCTCGGCGGCTTCGCGCAGGGCCTGCGCGAGGGGCGCCGCCACGCCGAGGCGGAAGCCACCGGAACGCTGGAAATGCCGCTGCCCGCCCCGGAACAGCACCCCGAGGCGACAACCAGTGAACCCTCCGAGGAGGCACGCGGGTGAACGCATCGAGTACCGATCGCGCCACGAGCGCCCTGAGCCACGAGGCACGCAGCCTCCAGTGGCTGCTGGGCAACCTCGTCGAGGAGGTGCCCGGCGTCCGCTCGGTCGCCGTGATCTCCTCCGACGGGCTGCTGCTGTGTTCGTCGGAAGCAGAGGGAGAGGCACCGGTGCCCGCGGCCGGACCGCGCCCCTCCGGACCGGCGAAGTCGGGTGGCGACCTGGCCACCGTCGTCTCCGGCCTCGCCTCGCTCACCGAAGGCGCCGCACGGCTGCTGGACGCCGGGCGCGTCAAGCAGGCGGTGGTCGCCATGGACAACGGCTGCCTGTTCGTCATGGCGATCAGCGACGGTTCACTGCTCGGCGTCCACGCTTCACCAGAGTGCGACATGAGTGTGGTCGCCTATCACATGGCGCTGTTCGTGGGGCGGGCCGGACACGTCCTCACCCCCGAACTGCGCAGCGAGCTGAGCAAGGCCCGGAGCACGGGCACCCCCGAGGAAAGCGAGCATTGATGCCCGGGCCTTCGCTACCGGTCCGCGGCGCGGACCGCAAACCGTCCCGTGTGCGCCCCTACGCGCTCACCGGCGGCCGCACCCGCTTCGGACACGTCCTGCTGGTCGAGACATTCGTCGCAACAGTGGATGCCACCATCGACGGGCCGCGGGCACGGCTGGAGCTGACCTCCGGCGGCATCGGCGCCGGCGTCATGCCCGAACTGCGGGCCATCGTCGAACTGTGCCGGCGGATGCGCTCGGTTGCCGAGATCTCGGCGCTGCTGCGCATTCCGCTGGGGGTCGTCCGGGTACTCCTCAGCGACCTGGCCGACCAGGGAAGGATCCGCGTCTACGGCACCGGTCACGCGCCCGGACAGCCGGATCGCGCACTGCTGGAAAGGGTGCTCGGTGGACTTCGCAGGCTCTGAGGCGATCACGCCCGTCCCCGAGGCGGAGGAGGGCATCCAGGCGTGGCAGAAGGACACCAGCCGCGCACCCACCTCCGCCAAGATCGTCATCGCCGGCGGCTTCGGCGTGGGCAAGACGACCTTCGTCGGTGCGGTCTCCGAGATCACCCCGCTGACCACCGAGGCGCTGATGACCCGGGCCAGCGAGGAGACCGACGTCCTCGAGGGGACACCGGACAAGACCACCACCACGGTCGCCATGGACTTCGGGCGGATCACGCTCGACCAGGACCTGGTGCTCTACCTGTTCGGCACGCCCGGCCAGCAGCGCTTCTGGTTCATGTGGGACGACCTGGCGCGCGGCGCGATCGGCGGTATCGTCCTCGCCGACACCCGGCGGCTCGCGGACTGCTTCCCGGCCCTCGACTACTTCGAGACCTCGGGCCTGCCGTTCGTCGTCGCCGTCAACCACTTCGAGGGCTCGCCCCTTTACGAGGAGGAGGACGTGCGCGAGGCGCTGTCCGTGCCGTCGCAGATACCGGTCGTCATCTGCGACGCCCGCGAGCGCCGGTCGGTGGTCGAGGCCCTGCTCGCGCTGTGCGGGCACGCCTTGGACGCCCTGCCGGAGTGAGCCGATCCGGGGCGGCGATCCCCCGGATCCGAGATCAACGAGGAACCATGCGCAAGATACTCATCGTGGGAGCCGGCCAGTCCGGCCTCCAACTCGCCCTGGGCCTGCAGTCCCACGGCTACGAGGTCACCTTGATGTCCAACCGGACGGCGGAGGAGATACGCGCCGGCAAGGTGATGTCGACGCAGTGCATGTTCACCACCGCCCTGCAGCACGAGCGCGACCTCGGGCTCGCCTTCTGGGAGGGCGAGGCCCCTCGGATCGAGGGGCTCGGCGTCTCCGTCGCGGGCCCCGACGGCTCCCGGCCGATCGACTGGGTGGGCCGCCTGGACGGCTACGCCCAATCGGTCGACCAGCGCGTGAAGATGGCCGGCTGGATGGAGGCCTTCACCGAGCGAGGCGGCCAACTCGTCATCCACGGCGCCGCCGTCTCCGACCTGGACTACTTCGCCCGCCGCTACGACCTGGTGCTCGTCGCCGCCGGCAAGGGCGAACTGGTCTCGATGTTCGGCCGGGACGCCGCCCGCTCCCCGTACAGCACCCCGCAGCGCGCGCTGGCCGTCGCCTACGTCAACGGGCTGGGGCCGCGCCCGGAGCACCCGGACTTCCACGCGGTGCGCTGCAACCTCGTGCCCGGCGTCGGCGAGATGTTCATCATGCCGACCCTGACCACCTCCGGCCCCGGCGACATCCTGTTCTGGGAGGGCATCCCCGGCGGCCCGCTGGACGTCTTCGAGAGCATCAAGGACCCGCAGGAGCACCTCGACGTCACGCTGGAGCTGATGAAGCAGTTCCTGCCCTGGGAGTACGACCGGGCCAAGGACGTCGAGCTGACGGACGCGAACGGCACGCTCGCCGGCCGCTACGCCCCCACCGTGCGCAACCCGATCGGCGAACTCCCCTCCGGCGGGCTGGTGCTGGGCGTCGCCGACGTCGTCGTGGCCAACGACCCGATCACCGGCCAGGGTTCCAACAACGCCGCCAAGTGCGCCGCCTCGTACCTGGCGAGCATCGTCGACCACGGTGACAAGCCCTTCGACCGCGAGTGGATGCAGGCCACCTTCGACCGCTACTGGGACTACGCCCGGCACGTGACGAAGTGGACCAACGCGATGCTCGCCCCGCCGCCCGAGCACGTGCTCAACCTGATCGGCGCCGCCGGGCAGTTGCAGACCGTCGCCAACCGGTTCGCCAACGGCTTCGACAACCCGGCCGACTTCGAGAACTGGTTCTTCGACCCCGAACTGGCCGCGGCCTACCTCGCCTCGGTCAGCTGATCGGATCCCGCTCGCCGATGGTTCAGCCGGCGCCGCCCATCGGCGTCGGCTGCTCGGCGCCGTCGGGGATCAGCGGCAACCGGTAGTCGGAGAGCGGGGACTCCTGCGCGTCGGGCCGGACCGCGCCCAGGATGGGGTTGGCGGCGATCGGGGAGACCTTGACGACCCCGCCGGGCCGCGGCGCCTGGACCACGAGCCCCTCGCCGATGTACATGGCGACGTGCGTGGCGCCCGGGAAGTAGATGATCAAGTCACCAGGGCGCAGCAGGTTGAGCGGCACCTTCGGCAGCTGCGCCCACTGCTCCTGACTGGTCCGCGGGATCGCCCGTCCGGCGTGCGCCCAGGCCTGCGAGGTCAGCCCGGAGCAGTCGAACGAGTCCGGCCCGGTCGCCCCCCACACGTACGCCTTGCCGAGCTGGGCGAAGGCGTAGGCGATCGCCGCCCGGCCGGACGCGGACGGCAGGCGGCTGCCGGTGCCGAGCTTGCCCGAGGCGAGGAACTCCTTCTGCGCCGCGTCGATGCCGCTCTGCTCCAGCCGGGCGAGCTCGGCGAGCTGCGCACCCGTCAGCGAGGCGACCGCCTTCTCCACATCGCCGAGCTTGCCCTTGACGTCGTCGCGCTCCTTGCGCTGCTGGTCGGCGAGGGCGCGCACGCTCGCCAGCGACGCCTGCGCCTTGGCGGTCAGATCGGCGAGCCGCTGCTCTCCGGCCCGCAGCCGCGCCACCAACGCCGCCTGGTTGCCGGCCGCCTCCCGCAGGATGTGCGCCTGCGACAGCGCCTCGCTCGGATCCTCGCTGAGCAGCAGCCGCACGTACGGTGAGATGCCGCCGCCCTGGTACTGCTGCCGGGCGAGCGCGCCCGCCAGATCCCTGCCCGCGGCGAGCGCGGCACGCTCGTCGGCGAGCTGCTTGTTCAACGAGTCGACCTGGGCCTGCTGCTTGTCGAGCTTCTCCTTCGTGCCGTCGTAGGCCTCGGTGGCCTGCTCGGCCTTGAGGTAGAGCACCTGGAGCCGGGTGAGCAGCCCGGTGAGCGAGGCGTCGGCCGCGGCGGGGGAGGCTGCGGGAGCCGGAGTGCCGGGCGGTGCGGGGGCCGCCGACGCGCTCTGCACGGGCAGCGCCAGCACCGCGGAGGTCACCACACCCGCGCAGACCAGCGCAGCGCGCGCCCACCCCCGGGGTCGGCGTACCACTGACATCCCCTCACCTCCGTCTGGACGACAAGGCACCCCTGACACCGTCTTCGCCTGGCCTGATCCTGTCATGACTTGCCATCAGCGGACGGGACGGTTCGTCCATTTGATACGAACCACCAACTCCAGGGGTTCCCGGGAGAGGGGTGAAGGGTGAGGGGCGCGAGATGCGGGGTGTGGTCGCCGATGAGCGCCGGGGCTCCCGGCCGCGGACGCGGATGCCCTGTCGCCGCGGCCCAGGAGGGATGCGGCGCGCCGCGTTCGGGTCGGTCAGCCGGTCCGCTTCGACCAGGGCCAGCGCGGGCCGCGCGGGGGACGGCCGCCGGGGTCGTACTCGTACCGCCAGCGCGTGCGCCGCGGCTTCCCGGCGGGGGCCAGCCGGTACACCAGCACGGAGTCGGGCTCGCCCGGCGCGCCCGGCACCGGCACGGTGTACACCTTCGGCGGCCTGCCGGTCGGGCCCACCAGGACGGACATCACACGGCCGTCCAGCGGGCCGCCGCTGAACTCGGTCTCCTCGCTGCGCACGCCCCCAGCATCGCACCGGCTCGTACCGGACGGCGCATCGGAGGTCGTCCGGCCGCCCGCTTGGGGGTTACCGCCGGTCACCCCGTTGTGAGACGATCCGTCGACGGGGCGTCGGGGCCGGTGCTCCGGCCCGGCGGCCGCGCCCGCGTGTGTTGACCGCCGTACCGGGCCCGTGTGACGCTGCGACGGCCCTTCGGACGTGCAGTGATCCCGGGGAGACCGGAAGAGCCGGAAAACCGGAAGAAGGGGAACCGGAAAGGGGAGGAGGCGTCGGTGTCGACGCACGAGCTCTACGCGAACAACCCCGCGTCGCCGGAGTGGGCCGTGCCCTCCACCGGCCGGGCCCGCTTCACCTGGGAGTACGACGACGGCCGGGACCGCCTGCTCGCCCTCTACCAGAAGGGCAAGGACAAGCAGTGGGACGGCGCCAGGCGGATCGACTGGGACATCGAGGTGGACCCCTGCGACCCGCTGGGCATCCCCGACCAGAACCTCCTCCTCTACGACACCCCGCACTGGGCGAAACTGAGCGAGAAGGACAAGCGGGACCTGCGCCGGCACTACGCCTCCTGGCAGTTCAGCCAGTTCCTCCACGGTGAACAGGGCGCGATGGTCTGCGCCGCCCGGATCGTGGAGTCCGCCCCCGACCTGGACGCGAAGTTCTACTCCGCCACCCAGACCATGGACGAGGCCCGGCACGTCG
>CAYNNX010000445.1:0-5537 GCA_964398515.1 uncultured Streptantibioticus sp.
CCCGCCGTGGGCTGATCCTGGCCGCCGGCCGGTTGCGCTGCTTCCGGGCGCGTGAAGAGGAGCTCCATCCCGGCCAGCTCGAGCAGCCTGTCGACCGGATGTGATGTCGCGCGCAGTACCGGCCGCCGCGTCGCCCGGAGTGATGCCTCTGCGCAGCGGACCATCAGCGCGAGCCCGGCGGAACCGATGAACGTCGCCGCGCCGGCGTCGATCGCGTCGACCGGGATCGCGGCCCGGCCGTGCTGGCTCTGGAAGTGGGCGACGACGGCGCTGTCCACGTCCCCTCGCAGGCACAGCACTCGTTCGCCGCGCTCGTGCTCCAGCGTGATGGATCCGGGCAGGGGACGAAGCGCCTCGAGTTGCTGGTGCACGTCGGCCACCTCGCCCCTCCGGCAAGGAAGGGGGTCCGGGGCCGACCGGTCTCAGCCTCTGGCCCCGTGCGGGCGAGACTAGCGTTCACGGCCCCGGGGTGGGTGGCGCGGGGACGGAAATCTCGGACGGATCAGCCTCCCTCCCGCCTCCAGGCAAGTTGGCGCAGAGCCACCACTGATTGGGTCGACGAACGAAGCGTCGACAGCGCTGGCTGGCGGCAAGCCCCCAGGTGGAGGGATCACCGGCACGTTCGGGAAGAAGCGCCGCCAAGTGGCCTGCCGCTTCCGGGGTCCCGCCGCGATTGAGCAGTTGCACGCTCTCGTGGAGCAGCAACTCGCCGGGGCGCAGCTGCGGTATCCCCGCCCGCACAACAATGCCGGAGCACCACAGACAGATGAACGGCTGCTTGCTCTCCGGACTCCTCCCGCTTCCCACAACCCGCCCTTCCGGCGACCAAGGCGGCCGGCACACTGCCGCGGGGGGGCAGCGGTCGGTCTGGGGCACTTCAGATTCCGATGCAGGTCGTGGTCCGCAGCCAGTCCGCACAACGTCCAACTAAGGCTAATACCGCCTGCCACTAGTCACCGACGAAGCTGCAGGTCAGAAACGGTGTTCCTGTGAACTCCCTTCGTCGTGCGCCCTTTGGCGTCTGCGCTCAGCCCCAGTGAGGAAGCCGGGTGCCCCAGTCCCCGGAGGGGAACGGGGGCACCCGGCGTCTGGGCGGGGATCAGTGCGTCTCGGCTAGCGCCCGGTCAGGCATCAGCGTCACGACCTCCTGGTGCGGGCTGGTGCTTTCCGTGGCCGGGGTGGCGGGCTCGTCGAGCATCGTGGCCTCGTCGAAGGGGCGCGCGCCGGACAGCGCGGCGGTCAACTGCTCCCGGTCGAGCTCGCGGGTCCAGGTGGCCACCAGGACCGTGGCGATCGCATTGCCCGCGAAGTTGGTCAGCGCCCTGGCCTCGGACATGAAGCGGTCGATCCCGACGATCAGGCCCACGCCGTCGAGCAGATCGGGGCGATGGGCGGAGAGCCCGCCGGCGAGCGTGGCCAGTCCGGCGCCCGTGACGCCCGCAGCTCCCTTCGATGCGACGACCATGAACAACAGCAGGCCGATCTGCTGACCTAG
The DNA here is from genome assembly GCA_964398515.1 of uncultured Streptantibioticus sp. Lineage (GTDB taxonomy): Bacteria > Actinomycetota > Actinomycetes > Streptomycetales > Streptomycetaceae > CAYNNX01. The sequence goes on from CAYNNX010000445.1 coordinate 1,496, forward strand.
AGACATCGGAGTGCCGAGCGCGTCGGCGACGAACAGCGACGCCATAGTCAAGTAGATCGCGGTGCCGTCGAGGTTGAACGAGTAGCCGGTCGGCACCACGATCCCGGCCACGGACTTGCTGACACCGGCGTGCTCCATCTTCGCGATCAGCCGCGGCAGCGCGGTCTCCGAGGATGACGTCGAGAAGATCAGCAGGAACTCCCGGCCGAGGTACTTCAGCAGTGAGAAGACGTTGACCCGCGACACCGCGCGCAGCAGCGCGCCGAGTACGACGAACACGAAGACGGCGCAGGTGGCGTAGAAGCCGAACATGATCACAGCGAGGCTCTCCAGCGCCTTGACGCCGGTCGCCCCCACGACGGCGGCCATGGCGCCGAACGCGCCGATGGGCGCCACCCACATGATCATGCCCAGGACCCGGAACACAAGTTTCTGTGCGTGACCCACCGCCCGCAGGATCGGCTCCCCGGAACGGCCCATGGCCTGGATCGCAAAGCCGACGAGTAGCGCGACGAGCAGGGTCTGCAGCACCGAGCCAGCGGTCAGAGCCGAGAGCAGCGTCGTCGGGATGATGCCGAGGAGGAAGTCCGTCGTCCCACCGCTCTGGTGGGCGGTGGCCGCCTGCGCGGCTCCTTGGTGTCGCAGCGCCTCTGTGAGGTGCAGCCCGGCACCCGGGTGCAGGACGTTGCCCACCACCAGGCCGATCGCCAGCGCGACGGTCGACATGACGAGGAAGTAGCCGAGGGCGAGGCCACCCACCCGCCCCACCTTCGAGGCCTGCCGGATCGAGCCGATGCCCAGCACGATGGTGCAGAAGATGACCGGCGCGATGAGCATCTTGATCAGGCCGACGAACGCCGTGCCTAGCCACTTCAGGTTCGTGGCGAGTTCGGGGAAGGCGAAGCCGACGGCGATGCCGAGCAGGACCGCCGCGACGACGGCCAGATAGAGCCAGTGGGTGCGGTCCCGCCGCTGCCGACTGGGCGCCGGGGCGGGCTGGGTGAGCGAGGCCATGGAATCTCCTGTGACGGCGGTGTAGACCGGATCTGTGAGGCCTGACACTGAGCCGTCGATTGGTCCCGGTCACTGATTCGTTCATTTCGTACGTGGCCTCGGTCACTGCCGCAGGCGGCACACTCGTCGCCGTGCACCCGACCGCTCTGCTATCCCGGCTCCGCCCCGGACCTGCCAGCCTGGCCCGCCAACTGCTGCTCCTGCAGGCGCTCGTGGTCGGGGTTGTCGTGGTCGCGGCGACCTTGGTTGCCTATCTGGACGCCCGGGACGCGGTCCGCCGTGACGCTCAGGCGCGGACGACGGCGATCGTGCACAGCCTGGCTGACACACCCCTGGTCATCGATGCCGTTACGGGCCCGGATCCCACGCTGGTCCTGCAACCCTTCGTCGAGAAGGTGCGTGCCGATACCGGGACCTCATTCATCACCGTGTTCGCCCCTGACCGAACCCGGTACACCCACCCCAATCCGGCGGAGATCGGCCGGCCCTTCACCGGCACCTTCGCGCCCGCGCTTCCCGGGCCGGACTTCACCGAGACCTACACCGGGACGCTCGGTCCATCGGTGCGAGCCACCGGACCGATCTTCGCCCCCGACGGCAGGGTCGTCGCGCTCATCTCCGCCGGGATCACGCTCGACAAGGTGGGCGCGGACGTGGCTCGTGCGCTGCCGGGGATCGCGGGCACCGGGCTCGCCACCATGCTGGCCGGTGCGCTAGGCAGCTGGCTGATCAGCCGGAGGCTGCGGCGCCAGACGCGTGGCCTGGCCGCGCCGATCCTCACGCGGATGCTGGACTACTACAACGCCGTCCTGCACGCCGTGCGCGAAGGGCTGCTGCTGCTCGATGACGGCTGCCGGGTGCAGCTGATCAACGACGAGGCGCGGCGGCTGCTCGCGCTCGACGAGGACCCGTCCGGCCGGCACGTCACCGAGCTCGACCTCTCCCCGGACCTGAGCGCCACCCTGGCCGGCCAGCGGCAGATCGCGGACCAGGTGCATGTGAGCGGCGGCCGCGTGCTGGTGGTCAACCAGGCGCTCGCCCGTTCCGGTCGCTCGAACGGTTCGGTGGTCACCTTGCGCGATCACACGGAGCTGCAGGCGCTCACAGGCGAGCTGGACAGCGTGCGGGCGTTCGCCGAGTCTCTCCGGGCGCAGGCACACGAGGCAGCCAACCGGCTGCACACCACGGTGTCGCTGATCGAACTGGGGCGCGGGCAGGACGCCGTCGACTTCGCCACGGCGGAGTTGGCGTCGGCGCAGCAGCTCACCGACCGGGTCGTCGACGCCGTCGAGGAACCGGTGCTGGCCGCGTTGCTGCTGGGGAAGACGGCCACTGCGCACGAGCGGGGGGTGCGGCTGGAGATCGACCCTGGCACCGCCGTGTGTGTGACGGGTATCCCCAGCGGTGACTTGGTGACGATCGTCGGGAATCTGCTCGACAACGCCATCGACGCGGCGCTCGCCGGGGAGCCGCCCGGCGAGGTGCAGTTCGTTGCCTGGGTGGACGCGGACCGGCTGGAGATCCGCGTGGAGGACAGCGGCCCTGGTGTCCCCGAGGATGCGGTGCCGCACCTGTTCGAGCGGGGCTGGTCAACCAAGGAGCCGGCCTACGCCATGCCGAAGGGACTGGGGCGCGGGCTGGGGCTGGCGCTGGCAGCCCAGGCGATCCGGCGCAACGGCGGCTCGATCAGCGTGCGACCGGGCCCAAGCGCGCAGTTCTCGGTCTCGCTGCCGGTGCGCACCCTCACCGACGCCGCTCCTCCAGGGGAGGGGGCGACGTGATCCGCGTGCTGGTCGTCGAGGACGAACCGAGGGCCGCCGAGGCGCACCGCACCTACGTAGATCGCACGCCTGGCTTCGGCACCGCTGGCGTGGCTAGAACGGGGGCGCTTGCCCTGGACGCGCTCGCTCGCGGGCCGGTCGACCTGGTTCTGCTCGACATGAACCTGCCCGACACGCATGGCATCGAGCTGTGCCGACGCATCCGGGCTGCCGGGATCGACGTCGACGTCCTCGCGGTCACCTCAGCCCGGGAGTTGGCCACCGTCCGGGCCGCGGCCGCCCTGGGCGTGGTCGGGTACCTGCTCAAGCCGTTCACGTACGCGGCGCTGCGCGACCGGCTACTCGCCTACGCGGCCTACCGGCAACGCCTGATCGCCGGCGGCGACGCGGCCGGCCAGGAGGACGTCGATCGAGCGCTTGAGGGCGCCCGACCACAGCGTCCGGCGCCCATGCCGAAGGGAATGCACCGCCAGACCCTCGACGCGGTCGTGGCGGCGCTGCGTGCGGCCGAGGGGTCGTCCGCCGCGGAGATCGCCGAGCGGATCGGTGCGTCCCGGATCACCGCTCGCCGCTACCTGGAATACCTCGCCGACGCCGGGCTGGCGGCCCGGACACCCCGGTACGGCGGCGCCGGACGGCCCGAAACCGAATACCAATGGCGTTAGGCCTGGCCCGGGGCGGTTGTCCTTGCGCGCCCGCTGGTGAGGCGCGCCCTCTGCGTCGGGACACCGCAATCCTTTGGTGCCACGGGCTGGCGAGGAGAGTGTTCACCAGCACCGACGGCCGCTGACCCGTAGTTGCGGAACTCGCAGCTCCGTCCCCGGCGGGCGCGCAGACCCCGTGGCCCAGCGCACCCACAACCGGCAAGTGTGCGGTCCAGCCGGTCCCACAGGTTTGCTGCCGGACGTCTTTGACGGCGTACTCGCGGGAGCAGTGACGCAGTCCAACGGCCACGGGTGCGTGATTCGCCACGACAGCGGTGCCTGCGGCGCCGTCGCTCGGTCAGATGTCTTCGCTGCGCGTGGGTGGCGAAGGTCACGGCTCCTTTCGGCCGAGACCGCCGGTATGTCCTGCCTTCCGCTGGGTACCGACCGGGTCCAGCCGGTACTGGCTGCGAGCAGGAGCAGCAGGGAGGCAAAGGTGGACGGGCGTGGCGACTGTCCCTCGTGGTGCGCTGAGGACGTCACAGGCGCCAGCGGGACGCAAGCCGCGTCCACCAAGGTGGTGTGTGACCGGCTCGCGGTGAC
>CAYNNX010000446.1:0-5505 GCA_964398515.1 uncultured Streptantibioticus sp.
CCAGGTCTTCCCCGAGCGGCGCGAGCGGGCGCTGGCCATCGGGGTGTGGAGCGCGGTCGCCGCCGTCGGCGCGGCCGTCGGCCCGGTCCTCGGCGGCTTCCTGCTGGAGCACTTCTGGTGGGGCTCGGTCTTCCTGGTCAACATCCCGCTGATGGCGGTGATCTGGCCGCTCGCCCGCACACTGCTGCCCGAGTCGACCGGCGACCGGAACGGTCCCTGGGACCTGCTCGGCGCCGCTCTGGCGGCCCTCGGCATCCTCGGCGTGGTCCTCGGCGTCAAACAGCTCGGCGCGGGTGCGTCGCCCGCCGGCCCCGCCGCCTTCGCCCCGCTCGCCGCAGGCGCCCTGCTGATGTGGCTCTTCGTCCGCCGCCAGCGCCGCATCGCGCACCCCCTGGTCGACCTCGCGATGTTCGCCCGGCCCGCCTTCGGCACCTCGGTGGGGTGCATCGTGCTGGCGATGCTCGCACTGGTCGGCCTGGAGCTGATCGCCGTGCAGTACCTCCAGCTCGTCCTCGGCCTCGAACCGCTGTCGGCCGGGGTGAGGCTGCTGCCGCTCACCGTCGCAGCGATGGTCGCCGGACTCCTCGGCTCCCGCCTTCTGGACCGCCTCGGACCGCGCGTGATGGTCTGCTCCGGCTTCGTGCTGACCGCGGGCGCGGTCCTGGCGCTGACCGCCATGGGCGCCACCGACCGGCCCTGGCTGCTCACCGCCGCCTTCGTCCTGCTCGGCTTCGGGCTGGAGACCACGCTCTTCGGCGCCTACGAGTCCATGCTCAGCGAAGCGCCGCCCGCCCAGGCCGGCGGCGCCGCCGCGATCGGCGAGACGTCCTACCAGCTCGGCGCGGGCACCGGGATCGCCGTGCTGGGCAGCGTGATGAACGCCGCCTACGCGCCCGGCGTCGGCCACGCCACCGGGGTCCCCCCGGCGGCGGCCGGCCGCGCGGCGCACTCGCTCGGCGAGGCCTACCGCATCGCCGACGCGCTCGGCGGCGCTCCCGGGGCGACCCTGCGCACCGCCGCACGCTGCGCCTTCGTGCACGGGCTGCACGTCGCGCTCGTCGTCAGCTCCGCCCTGCTGGCGCTCGGCGCCCTGGCCGCGCTGCGGCTGCCGGGTGCGATCGAGAGCACATCCCGCGCCGAGGCCGACGGCCTTTACGGCGGGCCGCCGCGGCCGTAGCGTCGTGCTGCCCAGTCAAGATCGCCGAACACGATCGCCCTCTCAGCGCCGGAGGCCCGCCATGAGTGGCAGCGCACTGCCGCCGTCCGACCCGACAGTCTTCGACCCGAGGGATCCCATCGGCCTCGACGACCTGCTCGACCCCGAGGACCTCGCGGTGCGCGACACCGTACGCCGCTGGGCCGCCGACCGGGTGCTGCCGTACGTGGCCGAGTGGTACGAGCGCGGCGAACTGCCCGTCATCCGCGAACTCGCCCGCGAACTCGGGAGCATCGGCGCGCTGGGGATGTCGCTGGAGGGCTACGGCTGCGCGGGCGCCTCCGCGGTGCAGTACGGGCTCGCCTGCCTGGAACTGGAGGCCGCCGACTCCGGCATCCGGTCGCTGGTCTCGGTGCAGGGCTCGCTGGCGATGTACGCCATCCACCGGTTCGGCTCGGAGGAGCAGCGGCGGCAGTGGCTGCCCCGGATGGCCTCCGGCGAGGTCATCGGCTGCTTCGGCCTGACCGAGCCCGACCACGGCTCCGACCCGGCCGGGATGACCGCCTACGCCAAGCGCGACGGCGGCGACTGGGTGCTCAACGGGCGCAAGATGTGGATCACCAACGGGTCGGTGGCCGGGGTCGCCGTGGTGTGGGCCCGCACCGACGAGGGGATCCGGGGGTTCGTGGTCCCCACCGACGCCGCCGGCTTCAGCGCGCCCGAGATCAAGCACAAGTGGAGCCTGCGCGCCTCCGTCACCAGCGAACTCGTCCTCGACGACGTCCGCCTGCCCGCCGGCGCCGTGCTCCCCGAGGTCACCGGAGTGCGCGGCCCCCTGAGCTGCCTCAGCCACGCCCGGTACGGAATCGTCTGGGGTGCGATGGGCGCGGCCCGCAGCAGCTTCGAGGCGGCGCTGGAGTACGCGAAGACCCGTGAGCAGTTCGGCCGCCCGATCGCCGGCTTCCAGCTCACGCAGGCAAAGCTGGCCGACATGGCCGTCGAACTCCACAAGGGCATCCTGCTCGCCCACCACCTCGGCAGGCGGATGGACGCCGGACGGCTGCGCCCGGAGCAGGTCAGCTTCGGCAAGCTCAACAACGTGCGCGAGGCGATCGAGATCTGCCGCACCGCCCGTACCATCCTGGGCGCCAACGGGATCTCCCTCGAATACCCGGTCATGCGCCACGCCACCAACCTGGAGAGCGTGCTGACCTACGAGGGCACGGTGGAGATGCACCAGCTCGTGCTCGGCAAGGCGCTCACCGGCATCGACGCGTTCCGCTGAGCGGCCGCCGCCACGGTGGTCAGCTCTGGTTGAAGAAGCCGTCGGCGGAGCGGCCGGCGGAGTCTCCGCTGACCACCGTGTAGTCGGCGGGCGTCAGCAGGAACACCCTCGTCGCCACCCGCTCGATGGAGCCGCGCAGCCCGAAGGTGAGACCGGCCGCGAAGTCCACCACGCGCTTGGCGTCGGACGGCTCCATCGCGGTGAGGTTCACGATGACCGGTACGCCGTCCCGGAACAGCTCGCCGATGCCGCGGGCGTCCCGGAAGCCGTCCGGGGTGATGGTGGCGATCCGGCGCCCGGTGACCGCGGCCGTCTCGGTGGCCACCCGCACCCGCGGGTCGGTCACCCAGGAGTCGGCCGGCTCGGGGCCCTCGGTGTAATCCGTGTACTCCTCGTCGTAGTAGCGCTCGTCCCCGCCTTCGTCGACGAGCCCCAGCCAGGCGCTGGCCCTTCGCACCGAACCCATGGACGCCTCCTTTCACCGCACGGTCCGCTCCGTCCGCCCTTCTATCGTCGTCCATGAGACGGAGGATGCGCCAAGTGGAAATGCACCGGACCGGGGATTCGTGACGGTACTGGTGCACAGGTGTACATGGCGCTCCGTCAGGTCACCGAGGGTGAGCGGCGGCTGACGGGGCGCCGAGAGATTTGCGCGCCGGAGCGCACGGGAGAGTGAAGCGGCGCGTCCGTACGGCCCACGCGCCCCCGGCGGCATGTGCGTTTCACATATTCCGCAGGTCGGCGGGGTGCGGAGTCGGACCGTCAGATCATCGTCTCGTTCGGCAATGTAAAAGAACTGATGATCGCGTGACCGCTGTGGGTGAGTCTCGTTGGCCTCTGCGTTGACGGCGGGCGGCTTTCGCCGCCCGCGCGGCAGTGACAGATTCCGAGGACTTTTAGTGGACGCAACCATCCGGGCGGTCCGTAACCGCCGTCCGTGGAGCGTGTTCGGGGCGGGAGGCGGGCCCAACGGCCGCCGGCGCACCCCGGGGCCGCTCTGGAAGAACATCACCGCACCGCGGACCATCCGTGCCAAGCTCATCCGCATCCTGGTCGTCTCCCTCGCCCTGGTCATCACCCTGCTCGGCGTCGTCGCCGCACAGCAGGTCGGCAAGTACCGGCAGGCCGCGGAGACCGCCCGCGAAGTCAAACTGCTCATTTCCCTGCAGGACTTCGTCCACGAACACCAGAAGGAGCGCGGCCTGACCGACGGCGTCGTCAGCGGCACCTCGTCGTTCTGGGCCCAGATGCCCGCGCAGCGCAAACGCACCGACACCGCCCTGGCCGCCGTACGGCGGCTCGTCGCCGGCCGCGACGACGCCGCCTCCGCCTCCGTACGCGACGGGCTGCGCCGGGTCGACGAGCTCCAGGCGATCCGGCACGCCGCCGACACCGGGCGCGGCGACCTGGTCCGCACCTACGACTACTTCACCGACACCAACAAGGCGCTCACCCACCTCACCCTCGGCCTGGAACAGGCCCAGGACCCGGTGCTGCGGGGCGGTGTCCAGGCGCTCTTCGCGCTGGACAACGGCAAGGAGGCCGCCGGTGAGGAACGCGCGCTGATGACCGGCTCGCTGCCCAAGGGCCGCTTCGCGGGGGACTGGTACACCGAGTTCACCGAGGCGCGCGCCACCAGGGCGGCCGACTTCGACAGCCTGCCGCTGTGGACCACCGCCGCGCAGCAGGCCCGCGTGGACGCGGTGTGGACCAGGCCCTACGCCAGGCAGATGCTGGCCTGGTCGCTGACGGCCGCTCAGGGCGGGGGCCGGCTCGACAACCGCGCGATCCCCAACGAGGCCTGGTACAAGGCCCTCACCGAGACCATCAACGACCTGCGGACCGTCCAGGTCTCCATGGGCGACGACATCACGGCCCGTGCCCGGCAGCTGGAAGGACAGGCGCTGCGGGAACTGGTCCTCTTCGGGCTGCTCGCGCTCGGCGCCGTCGCCCTGCTGGGCGGGCTCGCCGTCGGGGCGGCCCGCTCGGTCTCCGCGCCGCTGACCGCACTCGCCCGCGAGGCCGGGGAGGTCGCCACCGCCCGGCTCCCGGAGGCGGTCTCGCGCGTGCAGAGCACCGGAGCCGCCCAGGACCCGCCCGCGCCGGTGGCCGTGCCGGAGCGGGCCGGGACCGAGGTGCGGCTGGTCGCCGACGCCTTCGACCGCGTCCAGCGGGTCGCCTTCGACCTCGCCACCGAGCAGGCGGTGCTGCGCAAGAACGCCACCGAGTCGCTGGTCAACCTCGGCCGCCGCAACCAGAACCTGGTGCGCCGTCAGATCAGCTTCATCAACAAGCTGGAGCACGAGGACGCCGACCCGGCCACCCTCGCCAACCTCTTCGAGCTCGACCACCTCGCCACCCGCATGCGCCGCAACGCCGAGAGCCTGCTGGTGCTCGCCGGCGAGTCCAGCCCCCGGCCGTGGGCCACCCCGCTGTCGGTCACCGACGTGGTGCGGGCGGCCCTGTCCGAGGTCGAGGAGTACCGGCGGGTCACGCTGCGCCGCGTCGACCCCGCGTACATCTCGGGTTCGGTGGTCGCCGAAGTTGCGCACCTGCTGGCGGAGCTGGTGGAGAACGCGCTGAGCTTCTCGCCGCCCGACTCCGACGTGGAGATCGAGGGCCGCAAGACCAGCGCGGGCTATCTGCTCGCCGTCATCGACCACGGGTTCGGCATGGACACCCAGGCGCTGGCCGAGGCCAACGTGCGCCTGTCCGGCACCGCCAGCTTCATGGCCGAACCCACCAAGTTCCTGGGCCACTTCGTGGTGGGCGCCCTCGCCCGCAAGAACGGCATCGAGGTACGGCTCGGCGAGGCGCCGGCCGCGGGCGTGGTGGCCCGCGTCCTGCTGCCCGCCGCTCTGCTCGGCGACGCCCCGGAGACCACCTCGTCCGAGAAGAAGGGCAACGCCGCCATGGTGCCCGGACCACGGTCCTCCGCCGAGAGCGGGTCCCGGCAGGCCGCCGCCGCGATCGCCCAGGGCGGCGAGACCGGTGGCGTCGCGGCGGCCGGACGCGGCGAGGGCGGGGCGGGGGCGGAGGCGGGCGCGGGCGGCAAGGCCGCGGG
>CAYNNX010000447.1:0-5504 GCA_964398515.1 uncultured Streptantibioticus sp.
GGGACTGCAACGCGGCCACGGGGACGGGATCCCCGGAGTTGGGTGCCCTCTCGATCCCGGGCGGAGTGCAGCTCCGGGCGTCGGCCGACTCGGCCTGTGCCTGGACGGGGCCGGCGGAGACGTCGGTCGCCAGCCGGTATCGCCTGGCGGTGTCCTACCGGACGGTGTCCGGCAATCCGGCCCGCGTGTGCGTGTGGGAGGTCGGGCCGGAACGGTGTGCCGACGTCCCGGCACCGGAGCGGGCTGGACCTGCGTGGCGCACCCTGACCACCGAGGTAGCCACCGATCCGGGCACCAGCGCGCTCCGGATCTACGTCTACGCCGACGGCGACGGCGCCGGCCCGACCGTCACCGAGTACCGCAACATCGAGCTGCGGCCCTCGGCGCCGGTCGGACTCTCACTCGCTCCCCTCACCCCGCTCCGGCCGCCGGAGGTGAGCAGCAGCTGCACCGCCGCCAGCTGCGACGTGAGCGTGCGCGGTGCCCGTGGCTCCTTCATCCTGGAACTGGCCGATTCCTTCGCCACGGGCTGGCAGCTCTCCGGACTGCCTCCCGGCTGGCGCGCCGAGCACATCCAGACCGACGGCTACGCCAACGGATGGCGGATCGCCGGCAGCGGCGACGCCTCACTGTCGCTGAGTTACACACCGCAGCGATGGGTTGCCGCAGCGCAGGTCACCTCAGGGCTGGCCGGCGCAGCGCTGGCAGCGTGGATGCTGCTCGCGCGTGCGCTCCCGCTGTGGCGCCGGGGCCGGGCGCCGCAGCGACCTCCCGTGAAGACGCCCACGGTGGCGGGCCGGACCCGCTGGGTCCGGTACGGGCCGTTCGGATACCACAGGGTGCGGCCATGACCAGGCGGCCGGGTGGCCTCCAGCCCGTCGGAACCGGTCAGCCACCAGCGAGCGACGGCGAGCGTCGCCCGCCCGGGGCGGCCCTCGGAATCGGCAAGCACGGTGCGCCACTGCAGGTTGTTCGGCGCGCCCAGCGAGGAACTTCGGCATCCGTGCGGAGGCGGCCTCATGGAGCTGGTGGTTCGCGTCCCGGCCGCCTGAAGGCAACCCGAGAGCTGACGCCCTGGGGCGCACTGGTCAGTCGCCCGCTCCACCCCCGCCTCCCTCCTGCCCGGGCCCGGCGGGGGCGACGGCGTGGGTGACCGTGATCGGCTGTCCCGCCACCAGGTCGCCCACGGGGTCCAGTGCTATCACCTCACCGGCGGGGACATCGGCGGTCTGCAGGGGACGGAGCTCAACCTGCAGTCCCAGGCCGATGAGCTCGGCTTCGACGTCGCCGACCGGTCGGCCCACGTAGTCGCCGGCGGTCACGTGGATCGTCGGTGCCGTCGATGGCGTGGGGGTGTGGCCCTCGGTCGGGCCCGAGGGGCCACCGAAACTCTGGAGCAGGCCCACCGCGACCAGGGCGAGGAGCGCCAGCGCGATCAGCGGTATCAGCATGCGCCTGCCCGGTCGGCGGCCGGCATGAATCGGAGCGGGCAGCGGGCGAGTGGCGGAGGTGTGTACCGGGTGACCGGGCGCCGCGAGCACGGCTGTGCGCGCGTTCGACAGCGGCAGCGGCGGCGGCAGCGTCCGTCCTGCGAGGACGGCCTCGACCGCGTCCCGGAATGCCGCGCCGTCGAGGAACCGCTGGGCGGGGTCTTTGGCCAGCGCCCGGTCGAGCAACAGGCGCAGGTGCTCGGGGACGTCGCCGGGAAGTGGCTCGGGGTACTCCCGGATCTGCTTGACGGCGATCTGGACGGAGTTCTCACCGTCGAAGGCCCGCCGCCCGGCCAGGCATTCGTAGGCGACGAGGCCGAGGGCGTAGACGTCGCTGGCCGGGGTGGCCTTGCCGCCCTGCGCCTGTTCCGGTGAGAGGTAGTGGGCGGTGCCGATGACCTGGCCGGTCTGGGTCAGGGGCACGCTGGATGCCGAGGAGGCGATACCGAAGTCGGTGATCTTGACGGTTCCGTCCGGGCCGATCAGCAGGTTGCCCGGCTTGACGTCGCGGTGCACGACGCCGGCCGCGTGCGCGGCGGCCAGACCGGCCGCGGTCTGCCGCATGATGGCCAGCGTCCGGTCGGGGTTCAGGCGGTGCTCGCGGGCCAGGATGGCCGACAGCGGTTCTCCCTTGACCAGTTCCATCACCAGGTAGGCCAGGTGCTCTCCGGCGCCGTCCTGGACCTCGCCGTAGTCGAAGAGAGCGGCGATGTTCGGATGGATCAAGCTGGCGGTGTGCTGCGCCTCGGCGCGGAACCGCGCGAGGAAGGCCGGGTCGCCGGTGAATTCGCTGCGGAGCACCTTCACGGCGACGTCGCGTCGGAGCACGGTGTCCCGGGCCCGCCACACGTGGCCCATCCCGCCGGTCGCCAGGAGGGCAGACAGTTCATAGCGCCCGGCGAGGCTGCGTACCTGCGGTTCCATCAGCGCTCCACCCTGCGACAGGCCCCTGGTCGAGGCCGTACCCCGTCCTGCCCGCCAGACCCGTCAGGACCGGATCCGGCACCGAACAAGGCAGCCCGAACGTGATTCCTTTCGAGGGGCGCGGCGGCCGATACAGCTGAGGACCGGTTCAGTCCTGCCGGCTGGGGGCAATCCACACGGCCACGCCCAAAGCTGCCAGCGCGGCGGTCAGCAGAAACCCTCGGTCGGTGTCCGCGACCGGCAGCACCACCAGAACCCAGAAGACGACCAGCCCGGCCAGCCCACCTGCGGCCACCTTCCAGCCGGATTGTGGCCGCAGCCGGCTGCGGCCGGGTGCATCCGGGACGAAAGCCAGCAGCCCCAGCACGGCGGCGAGGCTGGCGAACAGCGACCACAGCGGAACCACCGACCAGAACGACTCGGTGCCGAAGTCCCGCCCCAGGCCGAGCTCCAGCAGCAGCACGGAGAGCGCCACCAGGCCGATGCCGGCCACCGCCGCCCGCGCCCGCGGCCCGTAACTGAACCGCCTGCGCGACGGCGGCGGCGTCGTCGCCCCGACGCCGGTGAAGCCGGGCACGAAATCGACCGGGCCGCTCCACTGCGCGTTGTCATCCGAGGTCAGGGGCTGCGGCGGGGGCACGACCGGCGCTTGGAGGGTCGGTGGCGGGGCCTGCGCGCCGAAAACCTGGGTCGACTGCTCGGCGGGGTCACCCGAGGGCGGTACCACCGGGATCTCCGCGGTGCTCGGGTGCGCCGGATTCAGCGGCGCGGCAGGCTGTGGTGAGTGAGTCAACGCTGCTCCTGACGTGCTGGACCGGCCACGGACCTGGCCTGTTCCGCTCAGCACCGTATCCGCGGGCCGCCCGCCCCCGCGGTCGATGTGCGGCAGTCCACCCTTTTGGGGTGACGCGGGCGGAGGACCGTGCTGCTGCTCGACGTTTCGCTCACTCGCCCGGGGTAGCGACACGGCTATCGTTCCCGCCGCGCCAACTGCTGGCCCATCCTCCTGCGCATGCTGTTCCGACCATCGTTCGCCCTCCCCTGGGACGACCTCGATCGCGCCGCCGCGCACGATGATCGTCGGCTGCCGCGCATGCATGACCTCTCAAGAGCGAGACGGTGCCGCGGTGGCTCGGGCGGGTGCCTGGCATGGCAGCCAGCCTTCGGCGGCGGCCACCGCAGGCGCGGCCCCACCCCCGGCACAGCGCCGGGCCGATCACCGGCTTGGTTTGCCAGCCCGAGCACAGCACCTGACGCCGGCTCGCCCCCTCGAAGCGGGGACGGGCGGGAAGTCATGCCGACCGACCCCCGAATCGGTGTTCGTGGCGCCACTCCGAGCCGTCGACCGTGGATCGGGAGACTCAGGGGGATTCGCCGGGTCGTAGCTGCTGGGCGAGGTACTGCGCCGCACCCACGCGCTCGATGGCCTGCAGCTGCGCCTCGAACCAGTCCACGTGCCGCTCCTCGTCGCGGACCATCTCCTCGAACACCGCGGCGGTGCCCTGATCGCCGAGATCGCGACACTCCCTCGCCGAGGCGTTGAACTGCGCGACGGCCTTCTTCTCGCTGTCGACGGCGAGCACGAGCATCTCCTCGGCCGTCTCGCCGATGGTGATCGCGCCCAGCCGCTGGACGTTGGGGTGGCCGTCGAAGAGCAGGATCCGCTGGATCAGGCCATCGGCGTCGCGCATCTCATCGATGGACAGGTCGTAGAACACCTTGCCCAGCCGGTTGAGGCCCCAACTATCGAGCATGCGGGCATGCAGGAAATAGGTGTTGGTGATCGTCAGCTCGAACGTGAGCGCCTCGTTGAGCAGTTCGACGATCCGCGGACTAACCGGCTGCACGGACACCCTCCCTCGAGGCTGGCCCGGCGCTGACCGGGCCATGCTGGCACACCAACATGCGCAGCGTCGGGATGCAGCGGCCACAGCCCCGCCCCGCGGAGGTCTCGCGCGCCACGTCGGCCATACACCGGGCCCCGTTCGCGATGGACTCGACGACGTCGCGGTCGGTGACGACCGCGCAGTGGCACACGAACATCCGCCAACCGCCTCCCAGGACGTGTTCTCGCCGCGGATCCCCCCGCCCGATCACCGCCCGGCGGGGCACAAGAACTGCACAGACCCGACGAAGGTTAGCCTGTCCTAACCCCTTCGCCAAGTCCTGGGCCCTGCGGCCGCCGCCGGCTCGCGAACACAGATGGCGACAGGGCCTCGCCCGGGTGAAGGATCCCCGCTACGAGGACACCCGGTACGTGGTGACCTGTCGCCTCGAACACGGTCAACCCGATGCCCGAACACACGCTGCGCGCCGTTGCCGATCACGGCCAGGTACCGGCCGGCCGACTCGATCCGGGCCCTCTATTCCGCCCCCCGGCAGGTCCTCGACGAGCTGGCTGCCGTCGGCGTCGACTACGACGCGGTCATCGAGACCGTGAAGTGGTGGGGCGTGGAGAGACCGTCCCCTCCGTGCTGCACACATGCCCAGTTCACGGCGTCGGCGTGGGTAGTCTCTCGGCGACCCACGACGTCACCCCCGCGCTGTCCGGAACGGAGGCGGGTGCAGCCGGCTCACGGAGCTACTGCACGTCGTCACCGGTGGCCAATGCAGGAGGCTGCGGTCTCATGTTCCGTCGGCTGGTGGAGAGAGCACGAGCGGGCCAGCGGTCTCGGCGCCGAGCCACAGTGCCCCTCATCGTGGCGACTGTCGTGGCGGCCCTGGCAGCCTGCACCGCGCCTTCCCCGAGGGCGAGCCCGAGTCCCTCCACGTCTCCGTTTCCGTCACCGTCTTCATCGCCGAGCGGGGCACCGCTGATCCACGTCGCCGGCAACCAGATCGTCGACCAGAACGGTGCCGTGTTCCAGCCGCGCGGGGTGAACCGCTCGGGTGCGGAGTACATGTGCATCGAGGGCGGGGGCTTCTTCGACGGCCCCACCGACGACTCGACCTCCATCGCGGCGATGCGGTCCTGGCGCATCAACACCGTGCGACTGCCGCTCAACGAGGACTGCTGGCTGGGCATCAACGGAGCGCGATCGGCCTACTCCGGGCAGAACTACATCAACGCGATCGTGCACTACGTCAACG
>CAYNNX010000448.1:0-2102 GCA_964398515.1 uncultured Streptantibioticus sp.
TGAGCGACGCCGGCTACGAGACCGTGATGGTCAACTGCAACCCGGAGACGGTCTCCACCGACTACGACACCTCCGACCGGCTCTACTTCGAGCCGCTCACCCTGGAGGACGTGCTGGAGATCGTGCACGCGGAGGCGAAGGCGGGCCCGATCGCCGGCGTCGTCGTCCAGCTCGGCGGGCAGACGCCGCTGGGTCTGGCACAGGCGCTGAAGGACAACGGCGTGCCGGTGGTCGGCACCTCGCCCGAGGCGATCCATCTCGCCGAGGCCCGCGGGGCCTTCGGCCAGGTCCTCGCCGAGGCCGGACTGCCCGCCCCCAAGCACGGCACCGCCACCACCTTCGACGAGGCCAAGGCGATCGCCGACGAGATCGGCTACCCGGTGCTGGTGCGCCCCAGCTACGTGCTGGGCGGGCGCGGCATGGAGATCGTCTACGACGAGGCGCGCCTTTCGGCCTACATCGCCGAGTCCACCGAGATCAGCCCCGACCGCCCGGTGCTGGTCGACCGGTTCCTCGACGACGCCATCGAGATCGACGTCGACGCCCTCTACGACGGCACCGAGCTCTACCTCGGCGGCGTCATGGAGCACATCGAGGAGGCCGGCATCCACTCCGGCGACTCGGCGTGCGCCCTGCCTCCGATGACGCTCGGCGGCTTCGACATCAAGCGGCTTCGCGCCTCGACGGAGGCCATCGCCAAGGGAGTCGGCGTCCGCGGGCTGATCAACATCCAGTTCGCCCTCGCCGGGGACATCCTCTACGTGCTGGAGGCCAACCCGCGCGCCTCGCGTACCGTGCCCTTCACCTCCAAGGCGACCGCCGTGCCGCTGGCCAAGGCCGCCGCCCGCATCTCGCTGGGCGCCACCATCGCCGAGCTGCGCAACGAGGGCCTGCTGCCGTCGAGCGGGGACGGCGGAACGCTGCCGCCCGACTCGCCGATCTCCGTCAAGGAGGCCGTGCTGCCCTGGTCGCGCTTCCGGGACACCTCCGGGCGCGGCGTGGACACCATCCTCGGCCCGGAGATGCGCTCCACCGGCGAGGTCATGGGCATCGACGCGGTCTTCGGCACGGCCTACGCCAAGTCGCAGGCCGCCGCCTACGGCGCGCTGCCCACCAAGGGCCGGGCGTTCGTCTCGGTGGCCAACCGCGACAAGCGGGCCATGATCTTCCCGGCCCGTGCGCTCGTCGACCACGGCTTCGAGCTGCTCGCCACCTCCGGCACCGCCGAGGTCCTCAAGCGCAACGGCATCGAGGCCACGATCGTGCGCAAGCAGAGCGAGGGCACCGGCCCCAACGGCGAACCGACCGTCGTGCAGCTCATCCACGAGGGCCGCATCAACCTGATCGTCAACACCCCGTACGGCACCGGCGGCCGCCTCGACGGCTACGACATCCGCACCGCCGCCGTCGCCCGGGGCGTGCCGTGCCTGACCACCGTGCAGGCGCTGGCCGCCGCGGTGCAGGGCATCGACGCGCTCACCCGCGGAGAGGTCGGGGTGCGCTCCCTGCAGGAGCACGCACAGCGGCTGATCGCGGCCCGCGAGAGCTGAGGGCCCGAGGGGGACACCGAGCGCGGTGTCCCCCTCCGCGCGATGTGCCCACCGCCGACCCCTTCGCCGCAGAAAGCCCCGCATGTACCAGCTCTTCTTCCGCCTGTTCTTCCAGCGCATGGACCCCGAACGCGCCCACCACCTGGCGTTCGGCTGGATCCGGTTGGCCGCCCGCGTCCCGGTCCTGCGCACCTTCGTCGCCGCCGTCCTCGCCCCCCGCGACGAGCGGCTGCGCACCACCGCGTTCGGCCTGCGGATGAACGGCCCCTTCGGGCTCGCCGCCGGGTTCGACAAGAACGCCGCGGGCATCGACGGCATGGCCATGCTCGGTTTCGACCACGTCGAGGTCGGCACGGTCACCGCCCAGGCCCAGCCCGGTAACCCGCCCAAGCGGCTGTTCCGGCTGGTCGAGGACGGGGCGCTGATCAACCGCATGGGCTTCAACAACGACGGCTCGGCCGCCGTCGCGGCCCGCCTCGCGGCGCGCAAGGCCGTCTTCAGGACCACCGTCGGCGTCAACATCGGCAAGACCAAGGTCGTCCCCGAGGCGGA
>CAYNNX010000448.1:2112-5491 GCA_964398515.1 uncultured Streptantibioticus sp.
AGCGACTGGCCCGGCACGCCGACTACCTCGTCGTCAACGTCAGCTCCCCCAACACGCCGGGACTGCGCATCCGCCAGGCGGTCGACCAGCTGCGCCCGCTGCTCACCGCCGTGCGCGAGGCGGCCGACCGGACGGTCACCGAGCGCCGCGTGCCGCTGCTCGTCAAGATCGCCCCCGACCTGGCCGACGAGGACATCGACGCCGTCGCCGACCTCGCTGTCGAACTCGGCCTGGACGGCATCATCGCCACCAACACCACCATCGGCCGCGAGGGCCTGAAGACCTCCCCGAAGGCGGTCGAGGCCATCGGCGCGGGCGGGTTGTCCGGCGCGCCGCTGAAGGCCCGGTCGCTCGCGGTGCTGCGCCGCCTGTACGCCCGCGTCGGCGACCGCATCACGCTGGTGGGCGTCGGCGGCATCGAGACCGCCGAGGACGCCTGGCAGCGCATCCTGGCCGGCGCCACCCTGGTCCAGGGCTACAGCGCCTTCGTCTACCAGGGCCCCTTCTGGTGCCGCGCGATCCACAAGGGGCTCGCCGCACGCCTGGCGGCGAGCCCGTACGCCACCCTCGCGGACGCCGTGGGCGCCGCCGTCCGTAAGGAGCACGCAGCATGACATCGCTGGAACCCTTCGGCGCCCGGCTGCGCCGCGCCATGGACACCCGCGGCCCGCTGTGCGTGGGCATCGACCCGCACGCGTCCCTGCTGACCGCCTGGGGCCTGGGTGACGACGTGGCGGGCCTGGAGCGCTTCACCCGCACCGTGGTCGAGGCGCTCGCCGACCGGGTCGCCGTGCTCAAGCCGCAGTCGGCGTTCTTCGAGCGGTTCGGCTCCAAGGGCATCGCCGTGCTGGAGCGTGCCGTGGCCGAGGCGCGCGCGGCCGGGGCCCTGGTGCTGATGGACGCCAAGCGCGGCGACATCGGCTCGACCATGGCCGCCTACGCCGCCGCGTACCTGGACCCGGCGAGCCCGCTGTTCAGCGACGCGGTGACGGTCAGCCCGTACCTGGGGTACGGCTCGCTGCGGCCGGCCGTGGAGGCGGCACGGGCGAGCGGCACCGGGATCTTCGCGCTGGCGCTCACCTCGAACCCCGAGGGCGCCGAGGTGCAGCGGGCGACCGGGGCCGACGGCACCACGGTGGCCGCCACCGTGCTCGGCCACCTGAGGGACGAGAACGCGGGGGAGTCGCCGCTGGGCTCGTTCGGCGCGGTCGTCGGCGCGACGCTGGGCGCCACCGTCGCCGAGGCCGGGATCGACCTGGACACCGGCGGCCCGCTGCTCGCCCCCGGCATCGGCGCGCAGGGCGCCACCCCGGCGGACCTCCCCGAGGTCTTCGGCGCCGCCGTGCGCAACGTCCTGCCGAGCGTCAGCCGCGACGTGCTCCGGCACGGCCCGGACGCGACGGCGCTGCGGGACGCGGCGGAGCGCTTCGTCGCGCAGGTACGGGCGGTCGTTCCGGCCTGAGACGGGCGGGGGCCGCGGCCGGGCCGGACGCGGTCCGTGGCCCCATGGCGACAGAATGCGTCGAACTGTGCACGAACTGTGGTCGATTTGGACCGATATGTCTGGCAGGATCGAGTCTGACCAGGACTTTTCGCCTGTTCTCGCTGACGGGAGCGGGTTCGGACGCTAGTCTCCGACGAGAGAACGCAAGGAAGCGCGTTGCTCGTTGCTCTGCAGGTGTGGAGCAACTAGGTTCCTCACCGGTCCATATCCGACAGTTCTACATCCGAGGTGACGTAGGCGTGGCTCTACCGCCCCTTACCCCTGAACAGCGCGCTGCCGCGCTAGAGAAGGCCGCCGCGGCTCGCCGGGAGCGCGCCGAGGTCAAGAATCGTCTCAAGCACTCCGGCGCATCACTCCACGAGGTGATCAAGTCCGGTCAGGAGAACGATGTCATCGGCAAGATGAAGGTCTCGGCTCTCCTCGAGAGCCTGCCGGGCGTGGGCAAGGTCCGCGCCAAGCAGATCATGGAACGCCTCGGTATCTCCGAGAGCCGCCGCGTCCGTGGTCTCGGCTCCAACCAGATCGCCTCCCTGGAGCGCGAGTTCGGCGGCGGCGCCGCCTGAGGATCCCGGTGCGCGGCGGGGATTTTCCGCTGACGCGGGGAACCGGGATAATCACTGCATGAGTACTGCAGTCTCCCGGGGGACGGCCCCCGTACCCCCGGCCAGACAACCGCGGCTGACCGTGCTCTCCGGCCCCTCCGGGGTCGGCAAGAGCACGGTCGTCGCCCATCTGCGCCGCGTCCACCCCGAGATCTGGCTCTCGGTGTCGGTCACCACCCGCAAGCCCCGCCCCGGCGAGCAGGACGGGGTGCAGTACCACTTCGTCGACGACGACCAGTTCGACAAGCTCATCGCCAACGGCGAACTGCTGGAGTGGGCCGAGTTCGCCGGCAACCGCTACGGCACTCCGCGCGCGGCGGTCCTGGAGAAGCTCGACGCGGGTGTCCCGGTGCTGCTGGAGATCGACCTCCAGGGTGCCCGGCAGGTCCGCCAGTCGATGCCGGAGGCGCTCCTGGTCTTCCTCGCGCCGCCCAGCTGGGACGAGCTGGTCCGCCGCCTCACCGGCCGCGGAACGGAGCCCCCCGAGGTGATCGAGCGGCGGCTCGAGGCCGCCCGCACCGAGCTCGCCGCGGAGTCGGAGTTCGACGTCACCCTGGTCAACACCTCCGTCGAGGACGTAGCGCATGAACTGCTAGCCTTGATGACACAAAGCGACACATGACCCTGGGGGCCACCCCAGATCCCCCAGCAGCGAAAGGCAGAGCGTGTCCTCTTCCATCTCCACGCCCGAGGGCATCATCAACCCGCCGATCGACGAGCTCCTCGAGGCCACCGACTCCAAGTACAGCCTCGTGATCTACGCCGCCAAGCGCGCACGGCAGATCAACGCCTACTACTCGCAGCTCGGCGAGGGCCTGCTGGAGTACGTGGGCCCGCTGGTGGACACCCACGTCCACGAGAAGCCGCTGTCGATCGCCCTGCGTGAGATCAACGCGGGTCTGCTCACCTCCGAGGCCGTCGAGTCGGCCTGACGATCAACGCCCTTGACGGCAAGGGCGCCAGAACACCATCACAGGCCCGGCGGCGCAGGCTGCCGGGCCCGTGGTGTGTCATGCTGCACAGGCGGGAGAGGCGATGGGCAAGCCACAGGTGGTCCTGGGCGTGAGCGGCGGGATCGCCGCATATAAGGCGTGTGAGCTGCTGCGGCGGTTCGCCGAGTCCGGGCACGAGGTGCGCGTGGTGCCGACCGCCTCCGCCCTGCACTTCGTGGGCGAGGCGACCTGGTCGGCCCTGTCCGGCAACCCCGTCTCCACCCAGGTGTGGGAGAGCGTGCACGAGGTGCCGCATGTGCGCATCGGCCAGCACGCCGACC
>CAYNNX010000449.1:0-5488 GCA_964398515.1 uncultured Streptantibioticus sp.
CGACCACCGCCGCACCACGGGCGCCCGCCCCCCGCAGGGCGCGCAGACCAAACTGCATCTGGCCGCGACCCTGCGGGCCGCGGCCCCCCACCAGAGGGCACGCGGGCGCAGCGGGCCCGGGCTGGTGATCCGCCGGGACGATCTGCGGCAGGCGGTGCGCGAGGGCCGCGAGGGCAACCTCGTGCTCTTCGTGGTGGACGCCTCCGGTTCGATGGCGGCCCGGCAGCGGATGGCCGCCGTCAAGGGCGCGGTGCTGTCGCTGCTGCTCGACGCGTACCAGCGGCGCGACAAGGTCGGGCTCGTCACCTTCCGCGGGACGGGCGCGGAGGTCGCGCTGCCGCCGACGTCGTCCGTGGAGGCGGGCGCCGCCCGGCTGGAGAAGCTGCCCACGGGGGGCCGCACCCCGCTGGCGGCCGGGCTGCTGCGGGCCCGGGAGGTGCTGCGCGTCGAGCGGCTGCGGGACCCCTCGCGGCGCCCGCTGCTGGTCGTGGTCACCGACGGCCGGGCGACCGGTGGCGTGGAGCCGGTGGCGCAGGCGTCACGGGCGGCGCGGTTGCTGGCCGCCGAGGGAACGGCGTCGGTCGTGGTCGACTGCGAGTCGGGCCCGGTGCGGCTGGGTCTGGCGGGCGCGCTCGCCCGCGATCTCGCCGGGACCGCGGTGACGTTGGAGGAGTTGCGCGCGGACGCGGTGTCCGCGCTCGTGCGGGACGTGCGCAGGAGGGCCGCGTAGATGCCACAGGGTAAGCCGAGTGTCGTTCCCGACGACGGACTCACCACCCGCCAGCGGCGCAACCGGCCGCTGGTGATCGTCCACACCGGGGTCGGCAAGGGCAAGTCCACCGCCGCGTTCGGCCTGGCGCTGCGCGCCTGGAACCAGGGCTGGCCGGTCGGGGTGTTCCAGTTCGTGAAGTCCGCGAAGTGGAAGGTGGGCGAGGAGCGGGCGCTGCGCGTCCTCGGCGACTCCGGTGAGGGCGGTACCGTCGCCTGGCACAAGATGGGCGAGGGCTGGTCGTGGGTGCAGCGGGACATCGCCACCAGTGAGGAGGCGGCCCGCGAGGGCTGGGAGCAGGTCAAGCGCGACCTGGCCGCCGAGACGTACCGGCTGTACGTGCTGGACGAGTTCGCGTACCCCATGCGCTGGGGATGGGTGGACACCGACGAGGTGGTCGCCGTGCTGCGGGACCGGCCGGGCACCCAGCACGTGGTGATCACCGGGCGCAACGCCCCGGAGAAGCTGGTGGACGCCGCCGATCTGGTGACCGACATGTCGAAGGTGAAGCACCCGATGGACGTCGGGCAGAAGGGCCAGCGGGGCATCGAGTGGTGACGGCCTCGAACGTCCCCCGCCTGGTGGTCGCCGCGCCCGCCTCCGGGAACGGCAAGACGACCGTGGCCACCGGCCTGATGGCGGCCTTGGCGCGGCGCGGTCTGGCCGTCTCGCCGCACAAGGTGGGGCCGGACTACATCGACCCGGGCTACCACGCGCTGGCGGTGTCGTCGGCCGGAGCCGGGCGTCCGGGCCGCAACCTCGACGCCTACCTGTGCGGGCCCGAGCGGATCGCGCCGCTGTTCCTGCACGGGGCCGCGGGGGCCGACGTGGCCGTCGTCGAGGGTGTGATGGGGCTGTTCGACGGCGCCGCGCACCAGGGGGAGCTGGCGTCCACCGCGCACGTGGCGAAGGTGCTGCGGGCCCCGGTGGTCCTCGTGGTGGACGCCTCGTCGCAGTCGCGATCGGTGGCGGCCCTGGTGCACGGGTTCGCCTCCTGGGACCCCGAGGTGCGCATCGGCGGGGTCGTCCTCAACAAGGTGGCCTCCGACCGCCACGAGGAGCTGCTGCGCGAGGCGCTGGACTCCTCGGGCGTGCCGGTGCTCGGGGTGCTGCGCCGGGACGCCGGGCTGGTCACGCCCTCGCGCCATCTGGGTCTGGTCCCGGTGGCCGAGCGCCGCGCCGAGGCGCTCGCCGCCGTCGGCGACATGGCCGACCGGGTGGCGGCGGGCTGTGACCTGGAGGGCCTGCTGGCGCTGGCCCGCAGCGCCCCCGCGCTGGAGGCGGATGCGTGGGATCCGGCCGTGCAGGCCGGCGAACCCGCCGCGCGGCGGCCGGTGGTGGCCGTCGCGGGCGGCCCCGCGTTCACCTTCTCGTACGCGGAGAACAGCGAGTTGCTGACCGCCGCCGGGGCGGAGGTGGTCTCCTTCGATCCGCTGCGGGACGAGGAGCTGCCGCAGGGCACGGCGGGGCTGGTGATCGGCGGCGGCTTCCCCGAGGTCTACGCGCCCGAGCTGTCGGCCAACGAGCCACTGCGCAAGGCGGTCGCGGAACTGGCGGCCGCGGGTGCCCCGATCGCCGCGGAGTGTGCCGGACTGCTCTACCTGGCACGGGAGTTGGACGGGGCGCCGATGTGCGGCGTGCTGGACGTGCGCGCCCGGATGGCCGAGCGGCTGACGCTGGGCTACCGGGAGGCGGTGGCCGTGGGCGACAGCGTTCTGGCGAAGGCGGGGACGCGGGTGCGCGGCCACGAGTTCCACCGCACGGCGGTCGAGCCGGGCGCGGGCGCGGCGTCCGCCGGTTCGCCGGGGTCCGGCCGGGCCGCCCCCGCCTGGGGGTGGAGCCGGCCGGAGCGGCGGGTCGAGGGTTTCGTCCACGAGGGTGTGCACGCCTCGTACCTCCATGTGCACTGGGCGGCCGAGCCTTCGCTCGCCCGCGGGTTCGTCGGGAGCTGTGTGGAGAGGTGTGGCGTATGAACAGGCGGCTGATCGGCGTCGGGGTGGGCCCCGGCGACCCGGAGCTGGTGACGGTCAAGGGCGTGGGGGCCCTGCGGGACGCGGACGTGGTCGTCGTGCCCGTCATGGACACCCTGGAACAGGGGCGTGCCGAGGCGACCGTCCTGCACTACGTGGACGCCGCCAAGGTCGTCCGGGTCGTCTTCGCCCTCAACGAGCGCACCGACCGGGCGCGCCGGGAGGCGGCGTGGGACGCGGCGGGTGAACGCGTCGCCCAACTGCTGCGGGATCACGGCACGGTGGCCTTCGCGACCATCGGCGACCCCAACGTGTACTCGACGTTCACCTACCTCGCCCAGACGGTGAGCGCTCTCGTGCCCGGTGTGGCCGTCGAGACCGTGCCCGGTATCACGGCTATGCAGGACCTGGCCGCCCGCTCCGGGGCCGTACTGACCGAGGGCACCGAGCCGTTGACGCTCGTACCCGTCACCGCCGGGTCTGCCGTGCTGAAGGAGGCGCTGGAGGGGCCCGGGACCGTGGTGGCGTACAAGTTCGGCCGTCTCGCCGAGGAGGTGGCGGGCGCGCTGCGGGAGACCGGGCGCGCCGAAGGCGCCGTGTGGGGTTCGGCGCTGGGGCTGCCGGAGGAGTCGATCCGCCCGGCGAGCCAACTGCTCGACGGCCCGCTGCCGTATCTGTCGACCCTGATCGCTCCCGCCCCGCGGGACTCCAGAGGAGGCAAGCTGTGACCGCCAAGGTGACGTTCGTCGGGGCCGGTCCGGGCGCCGCCGACCTGCTGACGCTCCGCGCGGCGAAGGCGATCGCCGACGCCGACGTGGTGATCTGGGCGGCGAGCCTGGTGCAGGCCGAGGTCCTGGACCACGCCCGGGAGGGCGCCGAGATCCTGGACTCGGCGGCGATGTCGCTGGAGGACGTGGTCGCCGTCTACGAGCGCGCGGCGCGCGAGGGTCTGCGGGTGGCCCGGATCCACTCCGGTGACCCGGCGCTGTGGGGCGGCACCCAGGAGCAGCTCGATGCCTGCGCCGGCTTGGGGCTCGACGTCGAGGTCGTCCCCGGGGTCTCGGCGTTCTCCGCGGTCGCGGCGCTCGCGCAGCGGGAGCTGACGATCCCGGAGGTGGCGCAGTCGGTGATCCTGACCCGGCTGGGCGGCGGCAAGACGCCGATGCCCCCGGGTGAGGAGGTCCGGGAGTTCGCCCGGCACGGCACCACGATGGCGGTCTTCCTGTCGGCGGCCCGATCGGGGCAGCTGGCGGGCGAGCTGCTGGAGGGCGGGTACTCCCCCGACACCCCCGTGGTGATCGCCTACCAGGCGACGTGGCCCGAGGAGCTGCTGCTGCGCTGCACGGTCGCCACGCTGGAGGAGACGGTCAAGGAGCACAAGCTCTGGAAGCACACGCTCTTCCTCGTCGGGCCCGCGCTGTCGGCGTCCGGGACCCGCTCCCACCTCTACCACCCCGGCCACTTCCACGGTCACCGCAAGGCGGACCCGGCGGCCCGCAAGGCGCTGCGCGCGTCCCGCGCGTAACGCACACCCATGGGCAACACCCCCAAGCGAAGGAGCTCTCACGTGATCGGCCTGATCGCCGCCACCGCGGCCGGCACCGCGGCCCGGGACCGGCTCGCAGCGGCCTGGCCGGACCGGACCCGCGTCTACGACGGACCGGTGCGGGACGCCGTGACGCGGGCCTTCGCCGAGTGCGAGCAGCTCGTCTGCTTCCTCGCCACCGGCGCCGTGGTCAGGCTTCTCGCGCCTCTGCTTGTCGACAAATCGGCCGATCCGGGGGTGGTCTGCGTGGACGAGGCGCAGCAGCACGCGGTGGCCCTGCTGGGCGGACACGCGGGCGGCGCCAACGACTTGGCGCACGAGGTGTCGGACGTGCTGGGCTGCCGTCCGGTGGTGACCACGGCTACCGACGCGGTCGGCGTCCCCGGCCTGGACACCCTCGGCTGGCCGGTCGAAGGGTCGGTCGCGGCCGTGAGCCGCGCGATCCTCGACGGGTCCCCCGTTCGCCTGGACGCCCATGACGTCCACCCCCTTCCAGCGTTGCCACCCAACGTAACCGCCACCACTGACAGTGACGTCAGGCTGGTCGTCAGCGACCGCGCGACCCCGTTGGACGACCGCACGGCCGTGCTGCGACCGCCGTCCCTCGTCGTCGGGGTCGGCGCCTCCAAGGGCGCGCCCGCCGACGAGGTCCGGGAGCTCGTCGAGGGCACCCTCGCCGACGCGGGCCTGTCCCCGCGCAGCGTCGCCGCGTTGGCCACCGTGGACGCGAAGGCGGACGAGCCGGGCGTCGTCGAGGCGGCGGCGCACCTGGGCGTGCCGCTCCTCACCTACACCGCGCAGCGGCTCGGCGCGATCGAGGTGCCGAACCCGTCGGACGCGCCGCTGGCCGCCGTCGGCACGCCCAGCGTCGCCGAGGCCGCCGCGCTGGCCGCGGCACCCGGCGGCGAACTCCTCGTGCCCAAGCGGAAGTCGGCCCCCGAAGGACGTGCCGCGATGGCCACCGCGGCCGTCGCCCGCCGCCGCCCGCGCGGCCGGCTCGCGGTCGTCGGCCTCGGCCCGGGCGCCCGGGACCTGCTCACCCCGCGCGCCCGCACCGAACTGCGGCGGGCGAGCGTCATCGTCGGCCTCGACCAGTACGTGGACCAGATCCGCGATCTGCTACGTCCGGGGACGCGGGTCATGGCCTCCGGTCTCGGCGCCGAGGAGGAGCGGGCGCGCACCGCGGTGGCGCAGGCGCGGGCC
>CAYNNX010000450.1:0-5479 GCA_964398515.1 uncultured Streptantibioticus sp.
GTCGACACCCTCGGCCGCTGCCGCTGGCTGGAGCGCAGCAACCTCACCGTGGCCGCCGCCTGCGGGGTGATGTACCTGGAAGCCTCCGGGATCACCGTCAAACCCACCCAGCAGCACGCCACCGCCCTGCGAGACCTGCTTCTCGACCCGCAGTGCACAGCCGCCCGCATCGCCGACGCGCTGCGCACCTGGCCCACCACATCCTGACATCACCAGCCCACATCGCCCCCGCCGACGAGACAGACCGGAGGCGGACACGCCGGCGGCGGCTGCGGCCGCCCGCATGCTCGGCAAGGCGGCGGGTGCTGCCCGCACCGACAGCTTCCTCGCAGAGCGCTACCGACGCACACGCTGGGGCAGACCGTCGGTGCAGCCGCGGACCCGAACGTCGAGCTGTGCGACGCCTGCGGCAGCGGCGCGACGCTGCAGGGCAAGCGACCCGCGGCCTCCTGCGCGCGCGGCCGCCACGGCGGGCGAGGGCCAGAGGGAGGCTCTGTCGGCGGCCGCCGCCTGGCGCTGAGCTTCCTCGGCCCAGGGCGTCAAGGTCGTTCGTACAGTGGCGCGCTCCACCTTGACGCCCTGAACCTCGCCTGCTCCACGGTGTGTGGGTCGACGGCGTACGGGATGGAAGCGGGGGGTGAGTGGTGGGTAAGGATGGTGGGTGGGTGACTCGAAGAGGCCACACAGCGCCGTGAAGTGAGAGCAGACATACGCGCCCCTGCGTGCCTGATCGGACGGCGACCACCGGGAAACAAGGGGGAACCACGGCGAGGGCACGGAGAACACCCAGGTCAGCGTCTTGCCAGCTCAGACCGCATCCGCATGCGCGATCTTCCAAACTGGTGCTTTACGTTGATGGTCGGGTCGCCCGGGGGAATCGCACCCCCGGGCGACCCGACCATCAACCCACCGGTCGCTACGCCTGGTGAAGCCAGGCCACCACGAACACTGCCCCGCCTGCGCAAGCCAGCAGTGCGGTGGGCAGCACCCAGAGGCCGACCCGCTCACCGTGCAAGAACCGAGCACCTAGCCGGTGGTGCAGCTGGGCGATGAGCCAGAGCAGCGCGAGGCCCGCGGCTGCGAAGGGCAGGCTGATGGCGAAGTGCGCAAGCCACGCTCCCGTACGGGTAGGCCCACCCCAGGAGTGGTCGTACGGCCCCCGGTCGACGAGCCCGTAGAGCGCACCACGTGAGACGCAGAGTAATTCCACACCGACAGCGACGAGCGCCAGCGCGCCGAGGAGGATCCCCAATACAGCGTGCAGCACGTTGCGGACTGGCTGCGGGCGGCGCCCTGCCAGCGCCGCCGCAAGCTCGGCCACGCTTATGGGGAGCAGTATCGCCGCACGGGCGGTGTCCGTCGCGAATCCCTTGATCGAATTCATGCCACGACGCTAAGCGCCGCATCGCGGTAGGACGTCGTGCCAAGGGGCCAGCCAGACCCCGGTGGTTGGCTCAGGGTTCCCCTAGGCCGTGCCCGTTCTGTGCCCGATGCGTGCCCCATCGGACGGTAAACCACGGTCAATAGCGGCACTCACCGGGGCATGGCTGGCGACTGCGATCGGAGAATCGCAGCAGCCAGCACCGGCTGGAGGTAGGGGGGTCGGTAGCCGGCGCGGTAGCAGCCGCGGACCGGACCACGGGGAGCTTACACACCATGGCGAGTCGATGCGCAGCACTCCCGGCGCATGCGCACCCGGTGCACTGGTGCGCTGCACCGACCGCACCTTGCGCACCACACCATGCGCATCGGGTGCGGCGCGCGTGCGCACCTGGTCGACCTCGGCGGCCCGCCGTCCCTCATCGCGGCCCCTCCCGTGCTCCATCAGCTACACCCCGCACCCGACAACGGGCGGAACACACAGCGATGGTCGCCGAACCGGGGATAACCTTTTTCCCCGGCTTTCGGCAGGAGCGCTACGCATGAGCGGTGCAGTCCCGGCAGACAACACGTCCGAAGACAAGGACCTAGAGAAGGTCCTCGCGTCGTGCCGCGACAGACTGCCTCCCCCCACCCAGTGGTCGGCCTTCGCCGGCTACCCCAACAGCCTCAGGCGCTGGGTAGTCGAGCGGAGTCTGGGCTGGCTCATGTTGCACCGGCGCCTTTCTCGCGATTACGAGACCCTTCCCGCCAGCTCCGAGGCCATGATCCACGTCGCCTCAATCGACAACCTCACCAAGCGCATAACGGACGAGACCACACCAACCTGGCGAGGAACCTACTAGGACAGAAAGGGCAGACCACCTAGATCAAACGCCCACTCAGTGATCGACGCCATTTGGTCGGTCGGCACCCGCTACGCCATCACCACAGGCGTGATCAACCGCTACATCGCGCAGCGCAGGCTGACGGGCGGCGACGCCACTGGTGACGACCTGACGGACCTCCTCACCCTCTACGACCACCTGGGCGGCATCGACGCCTTCATCGACCACATAGGCACCAGAAACCGCGTCTCCACCCAGCCAGACGCCACCTTGAAAGGCGCAGCAGTTCAACAGGCCGCCACAGCCCTGTTGGGCCTCGGTATCAACACCGCTGCACAGTTCCGGGCCTCCGACGCGACCGACCTTGAAGATCAGGCCCGGACTGCGTGGACCGCGGTGCCGGGCCAGAGCTCGGGCGTCTCCTGGCGCTACCTGCGCATGCTGCTCGGACTACCGGACGTCAAGCCGGACCGCATGGTGATCCGGTTCATCGCCTCCGCCTTGGGCATCGCCGAGCGCACGCTGGAGCGCGAACGTGCCGTCCAACTCGTCTGCGCCGCAGCCGAGCGCCTCGGCGTAGAACCGCCCGCCCTGGACCACGCCATTTGGACCTGGCAGACGACAGGCCACCACGCACATGACGGCATCAGCCAAGCGGAACACCTCAAGGCCCTCGCACACGCAGTCATCGGCGCAGCGTTCCCGATCCTGGCTCAGCAGCACGTCATCCCGGCCTCCGTCTTCCAACCCTTCGTCCACGTCGGCCGGGACTACGCAGGTCCGGACATCATGCACCGACCCGAGTTCCAGGAGTTGGAATCGGCCCTGGAGCAGGCGTATCCCGGGCGATTCGCTGAGCCCTTGAAGAGACGCCACGCCGAGTTCGCAAACCACTACGTGTTCAGATTCCTCGAGGCTGCCATCGCCCGGTGTGCGCTCGGCGATGGCGTATTCGAAGCCGACAGCCCGGCCGTAACCACGTCCGCTGACGAACTGCTGGAGATCCTGAACAGCGACGAGTACGCCCTCCACTGCTGTCGAGCCGTCACCCACATCACCACCGCTGGGGAAGAACCTGTCCAGATCGGCGAGGTCACCGTCTACCCGGAGGCCGGCTCACGCGACCTCATCCAGCGAGCGCAGCAGCTGATCCCGGCGATTCCGGCGGCATTCGGCGGCGACCTTCCCTTCATCTACGCACCACCCCACGCACTCCTCGTCTCCACTGCTCGTGTTCTGCAAGGCGACGACCCGTACACAGCCAGACGGGGGCATCCGCAACGATCAACAGGTTCCTGCTGCTTGCCCGGCTGCTCCACGCAGGTTCGCATCAATCCGGCTGGGAGATCACCGGCGCCTCCTCCCTCGTGGTCGGGATCCGCCCGCAGTCGAGGACGTTCAGCGCGGCGAGGCCGGACCCCCGCTTTGAGCGCGCCATCCAGCTCTGCGCCGACGACGCGCTGGCCTTCACCGCGCTCAACGACGTCATCGAGGCTGCGGTCATCAAACGCAACGGCATGGCGGCAACATCCTTCGACACGGCCCTGTACCGGTACAACCGGGCCCACGAAGAAGGCGACGATTTCGAACGCATAGTCGACCTTGCCACCGCCCTTGAGGCCGTCCTCACCGGAGACGACAAAGGTGAAGGCCTCTCGCTCCGGCTCAAAAACCGCGCCGCTGCACTACTGGCAACCTCAACAGACACCGGGACAACAATCTTCAACGACATCACCAAGCTCTACGACCTGCGCTCCCGCCTGGTCCACGGCGGCAGCATCCCGCAAAAGGACCTCAGCAAAATCATCGCGCCCGTCTCGACCGTCCCCGACGGCGCCATATTCGGCGTATCCCTCGCGTTCGCCGTCGACCGCATGCGCGACCTCGTACGCCGCTCATTCCTCGCCCGACTCTGCCTGGCCTCCGGCACCGATCCCCTCTGGCGGTGCGGTCCACCCCTGCCCGGCGGGCGATGCCGGAGACGCTGATCGGCGTCCCGCTGTCGGCGGCGGTCTGGATGGCGGTGGCGACCCGCTGCCAGCGGCGTTCGGAGTCGGCTTTGCGGCCGTCCTGCATCGCCGAGTTCATGATGTCCATACCTCACCGACCGCTCCCCCGCCGAGATCGCGCGATTCGTACGGCTACGGGTCCAAGAGGGGCTGGAGCACGATGCCGCCCGAGCGATCGCGGCCGCCGAACGCTACCGGGAACGCACCGGAGATCTCCGCGTGCCACGGGACCACCGCGAAGGCGATGTGCTGCTCGGGGTGCAGATCGAGACCTGGCGCATCGCCTACCGCCGGAGTGAGCTTGATGCGGGTTTGGTCGAGCGGCTGGCCCAGCTCGGGATGGAATGGGAACCGCGGGAGAAGGGGTGGCAGAACACCTGGGAAGCCATCGCCACCTACGCCCGGCACCGCCGACACCTCCTCCCCCGCCGCGACGAGACCATCATCATCCACGGCACCGCCCACCCCATCGGGCGGATCAGGACCGACTGCCGACGCCCCTCCTTCGCCGCCACCTGGCCCACGCGTATCGAAGCCCTCGATGAACTACGGGCCCCCTGGCGGGTCCCCGGAGGATGGGACGCCGCCTGGCAACGCCACCTCGTCCTGGTCGACCTCTACCTCGACGACGGCGGCACCATCACCGAACTCCTCAGCGGCGGCGCGGGAGGTGGGGGCGTGCGATACGGCGGAGAAGACCTCACACGCTGGCTCACCCGACAGCACCAACGCTGGCCACAACTCAAGGCCGGACAGCGGGAGCTACTGGACCTACGCGGACTCAGCCCGGAAGAGGCAGAGGTCAAAGCAGCACCCCGGCGGCGCCGCTCCCGCCAAGAACGCTTCCAGAACCTCCTCGACGCCGCACGCCAACACATCCAGCACATCGGACCACTCACCGACCAACACGGCCGACACACCGTCCACGCAGACTGGCGAGTGACCATCGACGGCATCGACGTCAGACTGCTCCAACGCCTCAACACCGCACGCCAACGACGAACCACCCTCACCACCCAACAACTCGCAGCCCTCGCCCAACTCGGACTCCCCTGGGCACTGCAAGAACTCACCGACCGAGGCACGGCGTAGAGATCCCCCGCACGCCCAATGCAGAAACCGCATAGGGCGTGCGGGGGATACTTGTCATCCAAAAACCGGCACTCCACAGCCAAGCGGCTGCGGCCGACACACAGCATCGCAAATTCCCATCGCTAACCGGCATCCAGGCAGTCCCACACCTGACGAAGGCAGAGAAGATGA
>CAYNNX010000451.1:0-5434 GCA_964398515.1 uncultured Streptantibioticus sp.
AATGGTCCACATGTGTGGGCGGATACGGTCGGGTCATGACGGCAACAGCGCCCGCCCCGATGAACATCGGTGTCTTCCTCTCCGCCGGTGACCTCAACGAGCACTACACCCAGCCGACCCGCGAGGTCGGGGAGCTCATGGGTGGGGGCGGCCACACTCTGGTGTGGACGGATCCGATACCGGGCTGGTGAAGGTCGTCACCGACGGAGTGCATGCGTCGGGAGGACGGCTCACGGGGATCTCGGTCCTTTTCTCCGGAAGTGGGAAAGGAAGGACGCCGATGAAATGATGTTCGCCAGGGATCTCGCCGAGCGGAAGGCGCGGCTGCTCGCCGTGTCCGACGCAGTAGTGGTGATGCCCGGCGTGGGCACGCTGAACGAAGCGACCGCGGTCCTGGAGCCGAGGAAGCACGGACTGTGCGACAAGCCCGTGGTGCTGCTGAACACGGCGGCTTCTCCGGCGCGTTGAAACTCCAGCTCCGGCGCATGGACGAGTAGGGGTTCCTGCCGACGCCCCTTGCGGAGTTGGTCTTCGTCGCCGACACGGCCGCCGGCATACTCGCCTACCTGGAGAAGGCGGTTGGAACGGATGACGGGATCGTGACAGCACGGCTTCAGGCCTGAGGGATCCCGCCGATTCCGGCCGTGCCTCCTGGCACTTGAGACCGACGGCCCCAGCGCCTCGAAGCTCGGCAGGAACACTCCCGAACCGGACAACGGCGCGCCCGCTGCGGCCTCGGAGCCCTGTCTAGGGCAGCACCCTGCACAGTGCGTCCAGTGTGCCTGCCCACGCACTTTCCGAGGGTGCCGCGTAGTTGACCACCAGGGCGTCCCGTTCGGGCAACTGCCATCCGCAGTCCGCCACTTCGTAGCGGAACTGCGTCAACCCCCTGATCGCCAGCCCTTGCCGGGCCGCGGCCTGGACCACTGAAATCTCGGTGCCACGCGGGAGTTCGAGGACCGTCTGCAGTCCTGCCGCCATGCCGGTCGCACGAATGCCGGGAGCCCTCTCGCGCAGGACCGCGACCAGCTGATCGCGGCGACGCCGGTAGCGCAGCCGCATCGCGCGCACATGACGGTCGTACGCGCCCGAGGCGATGAATTCCCCCAGCGTCAGCTGCTCCAGGGCGCTCGTCATGTAGTCGCCGTGCCCTTTGGCCGTCAAGATCTCCGGGATCAGTTCCTCCGGCAGCACCATCCATCCGAGCCGTACCCCCGGCGCCAGGGACTTGCTCACGGAACCGAAGTACACCACCCGCTGCGGATCGAGGCCCTGCAGGGCCCCCACCGGCTGACGGTCGTACCGGAACTCCCCGTCATAGTCATCCTCCAGGATCAGGCCGCCAGTAGTACGTGCCCACTCGACGGCCGCCGTGCGCCGGTCCGGGCGGAGCGCGACCCCTGTCGGGTACTGGTGCGCCGGGGTCATCAGCACCGCACCCACTCCGTGCAGTCGCGCGAGGTCGTCGGTGCGTGCGCCATGGTCGTCGACGTAGAGGGGCGGGGTGTGCAGACCGGCGTTCGCCAGCAGGTCGCGATGCAGGTCGTGGCCGTAGGCCTCGACGGCCACCCCTCGCACCCCCCGCGCCCTCAGCGCCTGCGCCATCAGCGCCAGGCCGTGGTGGAAACCGGAACAGATGACAATCCGCTCCGGCTCCGCGTACACCCCGCGGGCCCGCGCCAGGTAATCCGCGAGTGCGGTGCGCAGCTCCATCCGGCCGTGGGCGTCGCCGTAGCCGAAGGCGTTGTGTGGCGCGGCGGTCAGAGCCCGGCGGGCCGCGGTGAGCCACTGCGTGCGCGGAAAGTTCGCGAGGTCCGGATGGCCCGTCCACAGGCCGTACCTGGGGCGGTGCTCGTCCGGCCTTGTGCGGGGAGCGTCGGGCGCGGCCCGGTGCGGCTCGGCCCGGGTGGCCACCCGGGTCCCGGAGCCCTGCTGGGCGGTGAGCCAGCCCTCGGCGACCAGCTCGGCGTAGGACTCGACTACGGTGTTGCGGGAGACACCGAGATCCGCGGCGAGTGAGCGGGAGGCCGGCAGCCGGCTGCCGGGCGCCAGACGCCCCGTGCGCACGGCCTCCCTCAAGGCGTCCGTGAGCCCTGCGCGCAGCCCGGGTCCGCGCAGCTCCAGATGCAGGTCGGCGCCGAACGCGGGGGGCGGACCGGGTGCGGAATTGGTCCGGGAATCTGCCATACAAATGGACCATACTCCCGTACTACTCAAACCGTAGCGTTGCGGGCATGACGATGAATGAAACGCCGCGAGAGCGCCGTACGTCTCCTGGAGCACACGATGCGTATGGACTGGGTGAGGCTCGCCCCTGCGGCCTTCAAAGCTACGGTAAGCGATGCTGCAACTGCCGTCGGCGTCTGTCGGTGCTACCGGGTGCGGCGGACGGTGCTGAAGCGGCGCTGGTATGCAGCGGGACTGGTTGACAACTCCTGCACGAAGACCCGTCGGAGACTCTCGTAACTCGGGAAACCAGCCGAAGACGCCGCCCGCGTCGCGGTATGCCCCCGGTCGAGTAGAGCCTTCGCGATATCCAACCGGATCGATTCGACGTAGCGGGGCGGCGTGGTGGACGACTCCTCTCGGAGCAGCCGCGTGAGGTGGCGGGGGCTGAGGTTGAGATGCCCAGGGAGTTCACCAAGGAAGCGGTTCCCCGCAGGATTCGCCATCACCAGGTCGATGACTGCGCGCAGGGCCGGGGACCGGGGCGGCGGGTCCTGCAGGAGCGCGGAGAACTGCGACTGGCCGCCCGTGCGTTGCAGGTAGAGCATCAGGGCGCAGCGCACTATTCGATAAATTACCAAAAAAGGTGCAAATCATTTCAGATTGATGCCTGCACCCGCGTCTGGAATCAAGAGCGGAGACGGGACACATGCGGCTCTGGTTGTCCACCCCGCCTTGATCTTGGTCGCCGCAGCCGCAGCCGTCCGGTCATCGGCTTCCCGCACCCTCATACCACCCTTCCCCACCTACGTGAGGACAACAGCTCGATGACCAGCACTAACGAGGTAACACTCGATAATCACTTGAACACGGACGAGATATCCGAGACGGCGGTCGCGATGCTCGAGGAGCATGGGACGGTGGTCGCATGGACGCAGGCCGCCGAGCGGCTTCTCGGGTACTCCGCCGGGGACGTGGTAGGCCGGTCTGTCGCACTCGTACTGTCATTTTCCGAGGAAACGCCGACGGTATCGGCGTTCATCGCGCAGTGGCGTGCCCAAAGTGGCTGGTGGGGCACGATGGCGGTGCGCCGCCGAGACGGCCGCATGCTCAACATCAACCTGCGGATCTCGATGTTGTGGGGGCAGGACGGCACAGTCCGGTGGCTCGTGTCCGTGACCGACATCGGCACGCTCTCCCGGGAAGCGATGAACGGATCGGTGCGGGAGGCGCTTATCACCCACTCGCCGATCGGCATCGTCGTTCGTGACCCGCAGCTGCGTTGCACCTGGGTGAACGACACGATGGAGAGCCACGACGGCATCTCCCGTGACGAGCGGTTCGGTCGTCGACTGACCGATTCACTGCCCGGCTCCGAGGCCGAAGCCCTTGAAGGAGCGATGCGGCAGGCGCTGCAGAGCGGCATCACCGGGGTCCACGAGTACCGGGCGTGGCCGCCGGAAGATCCGCGCCGGGATCACGCATTCTCGGCCTCGTGCCTCCAGGACGCGGACGGCAAGGCGCTGGGGGTGTGCACCATAAGCGTGGATGTCACCGGTAGTCAGCGGGTGCGCGAGCGCCTTGCCATCCTCAGCCAGGCCAGCATGCGCATCGGCAGCACCCTGGACGTCATGCAGACCGGGCAGGAACTGGCCGACCTCGCCGTGCCCGTGCTGGCCGACTATGCCGTCGTCGACCTGGCGGATTCCATCCCGCGCGGCGAAGAGCCCTCGACCCGAATCGACACGATGAGCGGTCGCCCTCCCGTTGTCCGCCGTGCCGGTGTGGCCTCCATCCGCCCAGGGATCCCAGAATCCCCGTGGGCGCGCACAGAGAAGGTCTCCTTCCCCCCGGCCTCGCCCTTCACCAGCGTCTTGCGCACGGGAAGGTCCCACCTGGAACCGGTACTGGACACCTCTGCTGGGACATGGCTCGCCCGCGACCCGGAGCGGGGGAGGAAGATCCGTGAGAACGGGGTGCACTCCCTGATGATCGTGCCCATCCGTGCGCGGCGTTCCGTGCTGGGTGTCGCGGTGTTCGTCCGCACCGAGGACCCCGTACCGTTCCGAGAGGATGATCTGCTCCTCGCAGAGGAGCTCGTCACCCGGGCCGCGCTGTCCTTGGACAACGCCCGACAGTACGCCCGCGAACAGAGCACGGCCCTCGCGCTGCAACGCAACCTGCTCCCTCACCGTTTGATGGGCGGCATGGCGGTCGAGGTGGCCTCGCGCTATCTGCCGGCCGACATGGACGCCGGCGTCGGAGGGGACTGGTTCGACGTGATCCCGCTGTCCGGCGCCCGGGTGGCCCTCGTGGTCGGTGATGTGGTCGGACACGGCATCAACGCCGCCGCGACCATGGGCAGGCTCCGCACCGCCGTACGCACGCTCGCCGACATGGAGCTGCCCCCCGACGAACTGTTGGCCCGCCTTGATGACACGTTCCAGCGGCTGGCCGAGGAAGACACCGATGCCCCGGAGCAGCCCCCCGCGGTTGTCGGCGCCACCTGTCTGTATGCCGTCTACGACCCGGTCACCCGCCGGTGCTCCATGGCACGGGCCGGGCACCTCCCGCCCGTGATCGTCGACCCGCAGGGCCGGGTCACCTTCCCCGACTTTCCCGCCGGAGCACCACTCGGCTTCGGGCTGGGCGTCCCTTTCGAGGCCGTGGAGGTGGAACTGCCCGAGGGAAGTCTCCTCGCCCTGTACACCGATGGCCTGATCGAAACCCGCGACGACGATATCGACGTGGGAATGCGCCGCCTGGGCACCACCCTGGCACAACCGAGCCGCTCCCTGGAAGACCTCTGCACCCGAGCAACGCAATGCCTCCTCGACCACGCACCATCCGACGACATCACCCTGCTCCTGGCGCAGACCCGCTCAATCAGCCCCGCCCAGGTCGCCTCCTGGACGTTGCCGAGTGACCAGACCGCTGTCCGCAGCGCCCGGCACGTGGCAGCCCGCCAACTGGCCGAGTGGGGCCTGGAATACCTCGAAGACTCCACGCAACTCATCGTCAGTGAACTGGTCACCAACGCCGTCCGCCACAGCACAGGACCGATCGGACTGCGTCTGATCCACCACCAAGTCCTGACCTGCGAAGTGTTCGACACCGACCTCAACTCCCCGCGTCAGCGTCACGCAAGCACCATCGACGAAAACGGTCGCGGCCTCTTCCTCGTAGCCCAGCTGTCCCACAGATGGGGCTCCCGCTCGGTATCGGGAGGCAAGGTCATATGGGCCGAACAAGACCTGGCCTCTGCACC
>CAYNNX010000452.1:0-5419 GCA_964398515.1 uncultured Streptantibioticus sp.
TGCGGCGGGATGATGAGCTGCCGCCGGCCGCCGACCTTCATGCCCTGCACGCCCTGGTCCCAGCCCTGGATGACCTTTCCGGCGCCGAGCGGGAAGCGGAACGGCGCGCCGCGGTTCCAGCTGGCGTCGAACTCCTCGCCGGTGCTGAAGGCCACGCCCACGTAGTGGACGGTGACCGTCTGGCCCGCCTTGGCCTCCGGGCCGTCGCCGACCCAGATGTCCTCGATCTCCAGGTCGGTCGGCGGCTCGCCGCCCGGGTAGTCGATTTCGGGCTTCTCGATGTTCACGTGTGTCGCTCCTCGGTACGTTTTGCGGCCCACCAGTCTCTCAGACCGGTGATCATGCCGTGCCGAGGATGTCCACCACGAACACCAGCGTGGCGTTGGGCGGGATGCCGCCCTGCGGGTTCCCCTGCGCGCCGTAGCCCAGCGGCCCCGGGACCACCAGCAGCACCCGGTCGCCGACGTGCTTGCCGACCAGGCCCTGGTCCCAGCCCTTGACGACGGAGCCGGTGCCGATCTGGAAGGCCGTCGCGCCGCCGTGGTCCCAGGAGGAGTCGAACTTCTTCCCGTCCTGCCAGGTGACCCCCGTGTACTGGGCGATCAGCGCCTGGCCGGCCTGGACCGCGGGCCCGTTGCCCTTGATGAGGACCTGCTGCTTCAGGTCGGTGGGGGGCTTGGCGCCCTTGGGGATGGTGATGACGGCCGCCTTACCGGGCTCCGCCTTCACCTCGGGCATGCCTGGATCGGGCGCCGCCTGGGTGCCCTTGACCGAGGCGTTGGAGTCGACCGAGGCGGCACCGTAGAGGTCCACCACCCACACCAGCGTGTCGCCGGCGCTCAGTCCCGACTGCGGGTTGAGGCCCTGGCCGACCAGGTCGCCCGCGGTGCCCTGGATGAGGATCCGGCTGCCGGCCTTCTGCCCGGCCACGGCGTCGAGGACCTTGGCGGGAAGCTGCTGGCTCTGCTGGCCGATCCGCTCGACGTCCTGCCGCCTGGGCGACTGACCGGGCGAGCCGGTCCAGGTTCCGCCGAGGTCCTTGCTGTCCTTCCAGCTCTCGGCCTCGAAGTCCAGGCGGACGAAGTCCCCCTGTTTGGCCTGGGTGCCGGAGCCGGCGATCATGGTCTTGACGACCGTCTTGCC
The DNA here is from genome assembly GCA_964398515.1 of uncultured Streptantibioticus sp. Taxonomy (GTDB): domain Bacteria; phylum Actinomycetota; class Actinomycetes; order Streptomycetales; family Streptomycetaceae; genus CAYNNX01. Next base: position 1,144 of record CAYNNX010000452.1, read on the forward strand.
GCCGGGCTTGGCGTCCTTGGGGATGGTGATGGCCGGCTTGTCGCCGAATTTCCCGCTCACCTGGGCCGTGGCCCCTGATGAGCCACCACCGGCATTCGATCCGCACGCGGCGGCGGTCAGGAGCAGGGTCGGCACGGCCAGCAACGCGCTGAGGCGGCGTGCGATCTTTGTGTGGTTCATCGGTCCAACTGGGAGTCGGGATCGGGCAATGCGCGCAACTCTACGACGTACGCGGGGCCCCGTACGAGAAACGTAGGGGCCCCGCGACGATGTCGTACCGGCTTTGATCACATTCCGGCGATCAGTTTCTCCACCCGATCGTCCACCGACCGGAACGGGTCCTTGCACAACACGGTTCGTTGCGCCTGGTCGTTGAGCTTGAGGTGGACCCAGTCCACGGTGAAGTCCCTGCGCTGCTCCTGGGCGCGGCGGATGAAGTCACCGCGCAGCCGGGCGCGGGTGGTCTGCGGCGGCACGGACTTGGCCTCGAAGATCTTCAGGTCGTTGCAGACCCGCTTGGCCTGGCCCTTGCGTTCCAGCAGGTAGTACAGCCCGCGGCGACGGTGGATGTCGTGGTAGGCGAGGTCTATCTGGGCGATCCGCGGGTGCGACATGGTGATGTTGTCGCGGCTGCGGTAGCGCTCGATGAGCTGGTATTTCATCACCCAGTCGATCTCGGTGCCGATGGAGCCGAGGTCGCCGGTGCTGATCGCCTGCAGGGACCGGCCCCACAGGTCGAGGACCTGCTCGATGATGCCGGTGCGGATGCCGCGGCGGTCGCAGAAGTCGACGGCCTTGGAGTAGTACTCCTCCTGGATGTCCAGCGCGGAGGCCTCGCGCCCGCTGGCGAGGCGGACCTTGCGGCGTCCCGTTATGTCGTGGCTGACCTCGCGGATCGCCCGGATGGGGTTCTCCAGGGTGAGGTCGCGCATGACCGTGCCGGCCTCGATCATGCGCAGCACCAGATCGGTGGCCCCGACCTTGAGCAGCATCGTGGTCTCGGACATGTTGGAGTCGCCCACGATGACGTGGAGCCGGCGGTAGCGCTCGGCGTCCGCGTGCGGCTCGTCACGGGTGTTGATGATCGGGCGTGACCGTGTCGTGGCGGAGCTGACGCCCTCCCAGATGTGCTCGGCGCGCTGGCTCACGCAATAGACCGCGCCGCGCGGTGTCTGCAGCACTTTGCCTGCGCCGCAGAGGAGTTGGCGGGTGACGAGGAACGGAATGAGGATGTCGGCGAGCCTGGAGAACTCCCCGTGCCGGGCGACGAGATAGTTCTCGTGGCAGCCGTATGAATTGCCGGCCGAATCGGTGTTGTTCTTGAACAGATAGACGTCGCCCGCGATCCCCTCCTCGTGGAGCCTGCGCTCGGCGTCGACCAGCAGGCCCTCCAGGATGCGTTCACCGGCCTTGTCGTGGGTGACCAGCTCGGTCACGTTGTCGCACTCGGGGGTGGCGTACTCCGGGTGCGAGCCCACGTCCAGATAGAGGCGGGCGCCGTTCTTCAGGAAGACATTGCTGCTGCGACCCCATGACACGACACGGCGGAAGAGGTACCGCGCCACCTCGTCCGGGGACAGGCGGCGCTGTCCCCGGAACGTGCACGTGACGCCGTACTCGTTCTCCAGCCCGAAAATGCGGCGGTCCATGACTGAACATTACGCCCGATGAGTGCCGCTGAAACCGGGTTCGACCGCGCCGATTCGATCATTTTCCAGCCGCTGCCGCACGGTTGGCGCCATCAGAGCGCGGCCGCAGCCCGCCAGCACGGCCAGCGCCACGGCACCGCCCGCCCCCGCGACCGCGAACCCGGCCGATACGCCGCCGTACTGGGCCGCCGGTCCGGCGAGCGCCGTGCCCGCGGACGCGCCGACCCCGAAGGCGGTGACGATCCACGAGAAGGCCTCGGTGACGGTCCCGGCCGGCGCGTGGCGGTCGACGACGACGAAAGCGCAGGCGAGCACGGGCGCGAGAAACAAACCCGACAACCCGGATAGAGCAGCCATAACCCATATTCCGGGCACGGCCACCAGGGGCAGGTAGCACAGGGCCAGACAGAGCATCAGCAGCCGCAGCCTGCGTTCGGGCATTCCGGCCCAGGGGCGCGCGCCGTAGGACAGGCCGCCGACCAGCGCCCCGAAGCCCAGCGCGGAGAGCAGCAGGCTGGAGACCATGCCGCCCCCGTGCGCGTCGGCGTAGGCGACGGCGGCGACGGCTATGGAGCCGAGCGCCAGCCCGACGAAGAAGAACGAGCCGAGCAGCACGAGCAGCCCGGGAGCCCGCAGCGGGCCGAGCCAGTGGGCCTCCCGCTCCGCCGCCCGCCAGTGCCGCGAGGGGGGCGCCGTGACCACCGCGAGCGTCCCCGCGACCCCGATCAGCGACAGCCCGAGCACCGCCGCGCCGGTGGAGGCGGCTGCCACGAGCAGCGTCAGCAGCAGCGGGCCGACGGCGTACATGACCTCCTGGGCGGCCGCGTCCAGCGCGTAGGCGGCGTGCACCTGGTCCTCGCGCTCCAGCACGGTGGGCCACAGCGCCCGCAGACCGCCTTCGAGCGGCGGCGTGGCCAGCCCGGCGACCGCTGTCGCGGTATACGCCAGGGCAAGCGGGCGGGGCCCGGCGACGGCGAAGGCCGCCATGGCGGCGGCGGAGACCAGCGCGCCGCCGAGCATGATGCGCGGCTGGCCGTGTTTGTCGACGAGGCGGCCGAGGACCGGCTGCCCGACGGCGTTCCCGAGCCCGTAGACCGCCGCGAGTGCGCCCGCGAGGGTGTAGTCCCCGGCGTGCGCCCGGGTGAAGAGCACGATCGCCAATGCCGCCGTCGCGTTCGGCAGGCGGCCCACCAGGGTGCCGGTGAGCAGCCGTACGGCATGGCGCGCCCGCAGCAGTTCGCCGTATCCCCTGGCCATGCCGTCCCCATCCCCCGGACATGTCCGGCTTCGCGTCAACTCGTTTTACGTATAACCTCGCCCGTCATACGTAACATGGCGCCGGGTCCCGGGTCCAGCCGCCGAAGCCGCCCACGCGCTGTCGGCCGCGGTCGGGCCTGCGGGGCGGGCCCGCGAGAGTGAGAAAGGACGCTTCCGGTGACGCAGATCGCCCGACCGACGTCACGCGACGTGGCGCGGGCCGCCGGGGTCTCGCAGGCCACCGTCTCCCTCGTGCTGGGCGGCAAGTGGCCCGGCCGGGTCTCCGAGCGCACCGCCGACACGGTCCGGCGGGCCGCCCGCGAACTGGGCTACCGGCCCAACCTCGCCGCCCGCGATCTGCGCACCGGGCGCACCCGGACGGCGCTGCTGGTCGTGCCGGCGCTCACCAACGAGTACTTCGCCCGGGTCTACACCGGCGCCGCCGAGGTGGCCGCCGACAACGGTTTCGGCGTGATCATCTACCCGTCGCCGGAGGGCGTGGGACCGGCGCGCGATCCGTTCGCCTCGGCCAGGGCGGCGCTGGACGGGGTGATCGCCTCCTCGATGGCGGCGGAGGCGGTGGCCGCGATCAGCGGGATGGCCGGCGGCGCGGCGGCGGAGCTGCCCCTGGTGATGCTGGACAGCGAGCCCGGTGCGGCCGGTGCGGCGGCCACCGTCAACCCGGCGCTCGCCGACGGCATGCGCCAGGTCGTCGGCCACCTGGCCGTACTCGGGCACCGCACGATCACGCACATCGCCGCCGCGGTGGACTCCTGGACCTTCCGGGTGCGCCGCGAGAGCTTCGACCGGTTCGCGGGCGCGGTCCCGGGGCTGGCCACCGCACGCCAGGAAGCCGGGCTGAGCGTGGCCGAAGGGCTGCGGGCCGCCGAGCGCGCCCTCACCGCGCCCGGACCGCGTCCGACGGCACTGGTCTGTGACGACGACATCGTGGCCGCCGGAGCGTGCAAGGCGGTACGCCGACTGGGCCTGCGAGTGCCGGACGACGTCTCGGTCACCGGCTTCGACGACCTCGCGCTGGCCACCGCGGTGGACCCCGAGCTGACCACGGTCCGCCTCCCCGCCGCCGAGGCCGGCGCCCAGGGCATGGCCTCCCTCCTCGCCGTACTCGAAGGCCGCCCGGCCCCGGACACCGAACTCCCGGTCAGCCTGGAGGTACGCGGCTCGACCGCGCCCCCGGCAGGGTGAGCGGCCGACCGCGCGAGCAGGCCGCGCCGCTCCGGGCGGGGTCGTGCCGCGTCAGCTCATGGGCGCGGCCGGGCGTCCCCCGGGCGAGTGACGCGCCCGGCCGGCCCTCACTGCCAGCGGCGGCCCTGCGCAACGTGGGCGCGGGCCGGTGCGGGACGGCTCAG
>CAYNNX010000453.1:0-5416 GCA_964398515.1 uncultured Streptantibioticus sp.
CCCGCGAGCAGTTGAACCGGTCCGACTCACCGCCCGGCCGACCGGCACAAGCAGCCAGCCACCGGGATCCCCACACCACTGGCAGCCCACCGATCGCCATCCCCTCGCCACTTCCTCCAACCATCCCGCCCCTGCCTGCCGCTTCTACTGCGCCGACTGCCGCAGTCGGCCGCAACCGGCCCTGTGAAACGTCTCTGATCTGGGATTACGCCCCGCTTGACAGAAGCGATCGCGGCGAGCGTCCATGGTCAAGGCCGACGAACCACACCGGGCATGCCCAACCGTGAATCCGCTCGTGTGGCGGCCGTGTTCGCCCGGAAGTACCGCGATGCGCACGCGCCCGGCGAACCCCTGCGGCCCCGGCGAGCATCGGGCCGCACCCCGGCCGGGGACCTCAACCACCCGACGCACTCACGAAAACGAGGTTCCCTCATGTCCGACACCGCCACCGACGGCACGCGCACACTGCACACCGCCCCCGCCCCCGAGCCCCTCACGCCGCTGACCGGAGCACCCGCCGCGATCTACACCGCGCTGGCAGGCTCCACCGATCCCGACGGAGTCACGGCCGCCGAACTCGCCCTCGCCGCAGGCGTAGGCCGCTCCACCGCCGGAAAAGCCCTGACCACCCTGGAGGAACATGGCCTGGCCGTACGCACCCCCGGCGGCCACGACGGCCCCCGCCGCATCCCCGACCTCTGGCGCGCCGCTCTTCGCCGCGGAACGAGCAGCAGCGACGGCTTCAGTGACCAGGAACCTGCCGGCACCCAGCCGACGCCGTCCGTCACGGACAGTCCGGAGCCAGTGAGCGGCAGCGCGGGCCATGAGGAGGACGCCAGCAACGAGACCACAGCGCACTCCCCCGCCGCACCACACGACGCCGGCATCGAAAGCGACACCGTCCCCGCCGCCGAGGCACTGCAGGACGCACCGTCGCAGGTCGCCGAAGTCGGTGAAGCCGATAACAGCGGCGATGCCGGCCCACGCGACGAGCACGGCAGCGACAGCGCGAAGGACGCGAGCGCCCCTGCCGCTCAGGCGAGCAGTGGGGAGCAGGCGGCCCCGGCGGAAACGATCACCTCGCTGGGCGAGAAGAAGCGGCTTGCCCCCGGAACGCTGCGGCAGATGGTCATCGACCACCTTCAGGCCCACCCCGAGACAGCCTTCACTTCCACCGCCCTCAGCCGAGTCATCGGTAAGAGCTCGGGAGCCATTGCCAACGCGCTCGTCACGCTCGCGAAGCGCGGCCAGGCCCAACAGGTCAGCGATCACCCCCGCCGGTATCAACTGCGGGCCGATGCTGACCAGTAGCAGCAAGCAGCCGGGGTGGCTGGACCATGGGTCCCCACCCCGGCTCGCTGTTGTAAGTGGCTGTTGTCCTACCGAGCACGAAGCTTCTCGACCGAACGGGAGTCCCGATCGGGTCCGCGGCCTGGCCGCGTTGTCGGCCGTGGCCGGGTCGTCCTCGCGGAACGTCGTCGCCGACCAGCGGAAGGGCCGGTTGATGTCTACTCGTCCGCGATACCGGCGGCCACCTCGCGCTTCAGACGGCGCCAGCCGGCGATGAAGGCGATCGGCGCCGCGATCGCCGCGCCGATCAGGATCGGCAGCGCCGCGACGTCACCCCCCTGATAGGTCGCGAGACCGCTCAGGGCTCCCGCGACCACCGCGGCGCCCACGAACTGCTTCAGCTGGCGGCGGTACCTCGGGCTGAGGAAGAGCCGCCGATCGGGAGCGGCGATCAGCTCCTCGAGTTCTGCCGCCGGACCGGCACTTGCCGCCTTAGGACGCTTGAGGTACATGAAGTACATCCAGTGGCCGCACGGCTCCCAGCCGTCCGAAGCGAGCCCCGCGGTGACCGAGGCGCGCTCATTCGCGTTGTTGGCGATCTCCCGTCGGTACTCCCACCGCATGGGTGCCTCGGGGTCGCGGCGGCAGACGAAGCGACCGAGCCGGTCGAGGCTTTCGACCTCCCACCCCTGGTCACCGTAGTGGTTGAGGAGCTTGCGGTCGGTGTAGACGTCGGTGGCCCATTTCCAGGTCTCCGCGCCCGGCTCGGGCCGCGCGGCGTAGCGACCCTGGGTGAGGCGGGCGGCGAACGTCTCCGGTGCGCCGAACTCCTCGTACGCGTCCGGCGATCCGGTCTCTGCCAGATAGCCGCTGAGGTCGGCGACGGTCGCCGTCACCTCCCGCTCCGGCATACCGTCGGCGCGCAGCCGGTCGGCGAGTTCCGCGAAGTAGTCCTTGTCGCTGTGAATCATGATGCTCCCCCTGGATGTGCGCTGCTCAACATGGACTTGACGGCGGTGTGGAACACCAGCCACGACTCGCTCTGCTCGGCGAGTGCTCTGCGCCCCGCGTCGGAAATGCGGTAGTAGCGGCGTCCCGGTCCGCGCTCGGCTGCCCTGAACTCCCCGATGGCCAGGCCGGCATCCTCCAGCCTGTTGAGTACGGGGTAGAGCGTCCCGCCCTTGATCTCGCCCAGCCCTGCTCCCGCCAGGGCCTTGGAAATCTCGTAGCCGTAGCTCTCACCGTCGGTGAGACAGGCGAGGACGAGGAGGTCGAGGACGCCCTTGAGCCAGCTGGATCTGCGGTCTGCGGCCATGGAGGTATTCCATCACCAGCTAGGTAGGAATGCAACCTAGCTAGCTGCACCAGTCAGCCGAGTCACCGTCCTGGCGCAGGGGCTGGCGTCATCCGGGCGCCGGCCCGGCCCGCGAGCGCAAGACCGACCGACACCAGCATCGACCGCAGCCGCTCGGCCTGTCGCCCGAACCTGCGGGTGAGACCGGGTACTTGCTCGGCGAAGGTCATGCGCTCGCAGGATTCCTTCTCGCAGAGGAACCTCCGCACCCGCAACGACACCACGGCGAACTTGCCCGCCGTCGGCAGATCACGAGGAAATCGCAGGTAGGAGCCGTGTATTCGCCCTGACCAGCACCCGCACCCCGGACAGGCCGCCCGCCCTGCGGTCGTACGGGCCTCGACCCGGACGACCGTGTCGATCACCTCGACCGATTCCACCAACACGCCCTCGACCGAGGAAAACGGCAACTCGTTGAACTGCGGCAGCACTTCGTTCACGGCGAAGGACTGTCGAGGGGCCCGCTGTCTTCCGATGAAGTAGCGAGGCCCTGGCTGGCGTCGCCCTCACTTTCTGCGTGAGGGCGACGCATAGCTGGCTTCAGACGACCAGAACCCGGCGCCCGCGCGTGTGACCGGCCTGGCTGTCGATGTGCGCCGCCGCGGCCTCGGCGAGCGTGTACGACTTCTCGACTGGGATGTGGAGCTTTCCCCGCGAGATGAGGCCGACGGCCTCGGCGAGCGCTTCCGGCACGCTCCCGGCCACGCCGGAGAATCGGACACCGAACTCCGGCGCATCGAGATCGGCGATGGAGATCACCTTCTGCGCATCCCCGGTCAGCTCGACAAGCTCGCGGATCACGCCCGAGCCAGCCAGGTCGAGAGCCGCGTCGACATGGCCGAGCTCCCGCACTCGCCCGACCCAGCCCTCGCCGTACGTCGTGGCGACGGCACCCAGGCTCCGCAGGTAGTCCTGGTTCGCGGCCCCAGCCGTGCCGATCACCGTGATGCCGCGGTCACGGGCGATCTGCAGCACCGCCGATCCGACTCCCCCGGACGCACCGCTGACCAGCAGCGTCTGCCCGGACTGCACACCGACCTCGCAGATGACGCGCAGCGCGGTCTCCACGACGGAGGGATACCCGGCCGCCTCTTCGAACGTCAGCCCCTCGGGCATACGGGCCCAGGCCGACAGCACGGCGAACTCGGCATACGTGCTCGAACCTTCGCCGAACACGCGGTCGCCGACCCTGACCCCTTCGACGCCCTCACCGACCTCGTCCACCACCCCGGAGGCGTCCAGCCCGACCCCGGAGGGCAACTCGACCGGATGGGCCCCCAAGACCTGGCCTTCACGGATCCTCCAGTCGACGGGGTTCACGCCCGCCGCCCGCACGGCGATGCGTATCTGGCCGGGGCCCGCGTGGGGCTCCTCGGCATCTATGAGTTGCAGTACGTCCGGACCGCCGAACTCGGCGAAGCTCACCTTCTTCATGCGGCGACCGTAGCACTAACGGATAGCATTTTGGACTCGTTACGGATTTGCACCTGATAGCGTGAGAGCATGACCGTGCCGACCGGACGCCGTGAGCGCAAGAAGGCCGTGACCCGCCAGAAGATCGCTGACGCCGCCCTGCGACTCTTCCTGGAACACGGGTACGACGCGGTAGGCATCCGCGACGTGGCTGCCGAGGCCGACGTGGCCGTCACCACGCTCTTCTCCCACTTCGCCTCGAAAGAGGCCCTGGTGTTCGAACAGGACGAAGACTTCGAGCAACGCCTCACGCGGGCGGTCACCGACCGGGCGCCGCACGAGCCGCTCATCCCCGCGCTGCGCCGCGAGATCCAGGCCCTGGTGCGCCACTGCACCGCGGACAGCGCCGCCCCGATCTGGCGCATGATCGACGCATCGCCTGCCCTGCGGGAGTACGAGGAGTCGATGAGACTGCGCCACGCGGAGTCACTGGCAACGGCCATCGCCGCCGATCCCGACCTGCCACGGACCACAACGGCCTGCCGGGCGATCGCGAGGTTCGTGATCGACGCCTATTCGCTGGCCCGTGAGGCGGCCGATCCGAAGGCCGCGGTGGACGAGATCTTCCGGATGATCGAGGCGGCCTGGGAGGTCACCTGCCCCTCCGCAAACTCCACCGGCACGGCCGGACCGTAGTCAGGGCTCGGCCCCGCCCGGCGCCGTTTCGCCGAACCCCGGCGGCAGAGCGGATCAGTGCGCGAACCGACCTTGATCGTTCTGTACCGATGGCCCCCATGGCCGCATAACCCTGCCAGCGGTCCGGCTGCGGCCGACCCCCATGAGCAGAACCAGCCGGGGCCCTTCGGGGCCACCTACCGTCCGTCAACGGGGCCAACAACACTTCTTCGCAAGCTGCTGACCACCGGCTGCTGAACGTTGCGAGGCCACCTATCGGTCTTCGCCACATGAACGGCTACGAGCAGGTCCGGCTGTGGTGGACCAAGAGCGGGCCAGCTTGGTGATGACGGCCGCCGTCGAGGCCCCGGCAGTTCCGCCAGATGCCGCGCGAGCAGTTCGCCGCCGTCTTCGCTCCTTACGCCCGCCGCCTGTCGGCGGACATCCTGCCGCGTTTCGAGAACGCCGCCATCGCGGCGGCACAGCGCGATGTCGGTGACGAGGACACCGAGCTGCCGCTGCGAGCCGAGGAGACCACGTCGTGAGCCTGCTTCCTGTCTCCATGGAGCCTGCGGTCCCATCGGTGTTCGCTGGCGCCGACATCGCCGCCACTGCCCGCCTGAACTGGCTGGGCGGCTGCCCGCGGCCGCGCTTTGAGGACGACGTGTGGTCGTTCGTCGGCTG
>CAYNNX010000454.1:0-5405 GCA_964398515.1 uncultured Streptantibioticus sp.
ACTGCAACATCACCAAGTGCTGCACCGAGGTCTGCCCGGAGCACATCAAGATCACCGACAACGCCCTGATCCCGCTGAAGGAGCGCGTGGCGGACCGCAAGTACGACCCGCTGGTGTGGCTCGGCAGCCGGATCCGCCGCCGCGGCTGAGCCTTCGGCACGTGCTCGGCTAGTACATGCTCAGCAGCGCCTCCGCGAGGTCGGGGGTCTTCTTCGCCTCCCCGTCCGGCAGGGCCATCTCGAACCAGACGGTCTTGCCGCGCGGGGTGCGGCGGCTCCCCCAGCTCTCGCTGAGCAGGCTGACCAGTTGCAGTCCGCGGCCGCCCTCGTCGGTGTCGCGGGCGCGGCGGCGGCGCGGCTGGACGAGGCCGGAGTCCCACACCTCGCACACGAGCGTCCGGTCGAGCAGCAGCCGCAGCCGGATGTCGCCCTCGCCGTGCCGCAGCGCGTTGGTGACCAGCTCGCTGACGAGCAGCTCGGTGGTGTCGACCAGCTCGTCCAGGCCCCACGCCTGAAGGCGGTCCCGGGCCAGCTCCCGGCCGCGGGCGACGGACTGGCCCTGCGGCGGCAGTGTCCAGTCGCCGACCGCGTCCTCGGGCAGCGCGCGCACCTGGGCCATCAGCAGCGCCACGTCGTCCTCGCCGTGGCTGGTGTCGAGGCTGGCCAGGACGTGGTCGCAGGCGTCCTCCAGGGGCAGCGCCGCCTCGCCGAGCGCGTCCCGGAAGGCGTCCAGCCCCTCCTCCAGCGGATGGTGCCGCGATTCGACGAGGCCGTCGGTGTACAGGGCGAGCAGCGTGCCGTCGGGCAGCTCGACCTCGACCTCCTCGAAGGGTTCGCCCCCGACGCCCAGCGGCATCCCCGGCGGCACGTCGAGCATCATCGCCGGGTCGCCGGGCTGCACCATGACCGGCGGGAGGTGGCCCGCGTTGGCGATGGTGCAGCGGCGGGTGACCGCGTCGTACACGGCGTAGACGCAGGTCGCCAGGTACACCTCGGCCAGATCGGCGTCGTCGTCCTTGCCGCGCGGGGAGCGGCCGGAGGGGTCGGACAGCCCGCGGGCTATCTCGTCCAACTGGCTGAGCACCTCGGCCGGTTCCAGGTCGAGCAGGGCCAAGGTGCGTACGCCGGTGCGCAGTTCGCCCATGGCGACGGCGGCTCGCAGGCCGCGGCCCATCACGTCACCGACGACCAACGCGGTGCGGTGGCCGGGGAGTTCGATCACGTCGAACCAGTCGCCGCCGACCTCGGCGGCAGCGTTGCCGGGCAGGTAGCGGCAGGCGATGTCCAGTCCGGCGGCCTCGGGGTTGCCCGGGGGCAGCAGGCTGCGCTGCAGCAGCAGCGCGCGTTCGTGTTCGCGGCGGTAGAGGCGGGCGTTGTCGATGCACACGGCGGCCCGGGCGGCGAGTTCCGCGGCGAGGGCGACGTCCCGCTCGCCGAAGGGTTCGCTGCCCTTGGCGCGGGAGAAGTGCACCAGGCCCAGGACCGTGTCCCGGGCGACCATGGGGACGACGAGCGTGGAGTGGACGACCCCGCCGGAGGCCGCGGGGCGTTCGCCGTCGGCCTCGGGCGCCTCGTCCTCCCGGGTGCCGCGGGTCTGCACCCGGGCGGTGCGCAGCGCCTTGGCCGCGGTGGAGTTGAACGGGTAGCGGTGCACGGCGCCGATGGGTATCGCCCCTTCGCCGCCGAGCGCGTCGGGCGAGTCCGGGGTGGCGACCGCGCTGGCACCGGCGACCCGGCGCACCTCGGCGCTGCCGTCGGGGGTGCCGACGGTGTCCTCGTCCCCGGTGAGCAGCGCCTGGTAGAGGTCGACGGCGGCCAGGTCGCAGAAGTGCGGCACGGCGACGTCGAGGAGTTCGCGTGCGGTGGTCTCCAGGTCGAGGGAGTTGCCGATGCGGGCGCCCGCCTCGTTGAGCAGGGCGAGGTCCCGCCGGGTGTGGGCGGCCTCCCGTTCCGCTCGCTGACGTACCGTCACATCGGTTGCGACGCCCGCGACTCCGATCGGCCGGCCGTCGTCGCCGTCGATCCGGTACAGCGACAGCGCCCAGCGGCGGCGGCCGGAGGTGGCCGGGGCGGCGCCGACGACCTGCATGTCGAGGACGGGTTCGCCGGCGTCGAGGACCTGCCGCAGCGCGGCCGTGAGCCGGTCGGCCTCGGGGCGGGGCAGGAAGTCGTGCGGGGTGCGGCCCTGGTACTCGGCGGCGGGCCTGCCGTAGACGTGGGCGAACCGCTCGTTGACGCGGATGACCTTCAGATCGGTGTCGGCGAGGAACAGGCCCAGGGGCGACTGGCCGAAGAGCGCCTCGAAGGCGGCCGTGGAGGCCTCCCGCTGCCCGGCCGACAGTGCCTCGCGGGGACGTGCCGGTTCAGCCATGTGCCGTCCCCGCGCGGTGCGGGCCGACAGCGTGGGAGCACGGGCGCGTCGCATGCTCCCGTTCACCGTCCGACCGTTCACCGTGCGGTGTAGCGGAGTTCGAACCGCCCGAGCGTATGCAGCGCACGACCCCTCCAGTTCGTGAGTCCGGGGGCGCCCCCGGGAACCAACAGGACCCGGAGCACCTGCACCGGCCCCGGCAGTTTATTCAGCGTATGGAGCGCTCCTGAAGTCACAGCATCATTTCGGCTTCAGCGCAAAGGAGCTACCCGGAAGGGCCAGTTCGAACCACACCGTCTTGCCCAGCGGCCCCTGACGGGTGCCCCAGCGCCGCGAGGCGCGCGCCACCAGTTGCATCCCCCGGCCCCCTTCGTCGTCGTGGGAGGCGGCCCGGGCGCGCGGCGGGTCGGGCATCGGATCGGAGACCTCCACCAGCAGCGACGGCCCCCGCACCATCCGCACCCCGATCGGCCCTCGCGCGTGCCGCAGCGAATTGGTGACCAGTTCACTGACGAGAAGTACGGTCACATCGCCCAAAGGGTTCAAACCCCAGTCCGCGAGCGTCTCCCGGACGTGAACGCGGGCCTGCCGCACGGCACCGGCCTCGGCGGGGAAGGCCCAGGAGGCCGAACTGCCCGCGGGCAGTGCGCCGAGACGGGCCATCAGCAGCGCGATGTCGTCCGGCTCCCGGCCCGGCACGAAGGTGGCCAGCACCTCGTCGCAGGCCTCCTCCAGGGTGTCGAACGGGCGGCGCAGCACCTCGGTGAGGCGGTCGATGCCGCGCCCGATGTCCTCGCCGCGCTGCTCGATCAGGCCGTCGGTGTACAGCACGAGCACCGTACCGTCGGCCACCCGCATCTCGGCGGCCTCGAACTCGGTCGCCTCGACTCCGATCGGGGTGCCGGAGGGGAGCTCGACCCGGCGCACGGTGCGCCTGCCGTCGGGGGTGGACCCGACGAGCAGCGGCGACAGATGGCCCGCCTTGGCCATGACGCAGCTGTGGGTCGAGGGGTCGTAGACGGCGTACACGCAGGTCGCCATCATCGGCTCGTCGGGGCCGGGCGCGAAGTCCTCGGACAGGTCGTTGACGCGCCGCAGCAGTTCGTCGGGGGGCAGGTCGAGGGCGGCCAGGGTACGTACCGCGGTGCGCAGCCGGCCCATGGTGGCCGCGGCGCGCAGTTCGTGGCCCATCACGTCGCCGACGACGAAGGCGACCCGCCCGCCGGCCAGCGGGACCACGTCGAACCAGTCGCCGCCCGCCGCGGAACCGGTGCTGCCCGGGACGTAGCGGTACGCGATCCGCACGCCCGGCAGTTCGGGCAGGTGCTGTGGCAGCAGGCTGCGCTGGAGCATCAGGGCGCCCTCGCGTTCGCGGGCGTACAGCCGGGCGTTGTCGATCGCGGCGCCCGCCCGGCCGGCGAGTTCGTGGGCGAGCGCGAGGTCGTCGTGGTCGAACGGGGTGCGTTCGGCGGACCGGCCGACGATCAGCAGCCCCAGCACGGCCTCCCGGACCCGCAGCGGTACGGCCAGCAGCGAGCCGACCCCCAGGTCCACAGCGGCCTGGATGCGCGGGTCGAGTGCCCGGGTGCCCGCGCCCGCCCGCAGGTCCAGCGGGCTCTCGGCGAACCAGGCGGGGCCGCCCGCCAGCACGTCCGACAGCGGTGAGCCCTCGGGGAAGCTCAGGTGAGCGCCCTGCCGCAGCACCGCCCGGACCTTCTCCTGGCCGGGCCCGGTCGCCACGCTGAGCAGCACCAGCGGTGTGCCGGGGCGCATCGGCTGCTCGGGCAGTTCGCCGCCGCCCGCGACGTTCTCGACCACCAGCATCCCCGCGTAGTCGGCGAAGCCGGGCACCAGCGCCGCGGCGAGCGCGCGGGCGCGGTGGTCGACGTCCATCATCTCCGAGAGCACCTCGCCGACGTCGTTGAGCACGGCGAGCCGGGCGCGGGCCCGTTCGACCTTCTCCGAGGCCATGAAGCGGTCGGTGATGTCCATGACGACGCAGGAGACCCCGAGCACCCGCCCGCCGCGGTCGGTGACCCGGGCGTAGGAGGCCGAGCGGAAGCCGGTGGTGCCGGGCGGCGCCTCGTTCAGCAGGTCGACCACGGTGCGCCCGGTGGCGAGCACCTCGCGCTGCACGAGCGCCAGCTCCTCACCGGTGCGGCCGGGGAAGATCTCCTGGACGGTGCGCCCGATGTGGTCCTCACGGCTGCGGCCGTTCATCCGGGCGAGCGCCTCGTTGACGCGGACGAAGCGCAGGTTGGTGTCGAAGATGGCGATGCCCAGGGCGGAGGTGTCGAAGACGCCGTCCACGATCGCCAGGTCGTGCTCGACCTTGCGCAGCAGCCCGGTGTCGGCCACGGACGCCAGGATGTACGGCTTGCCGTCGCCGTCGACCAGCAGGGACGCGCGCACCTCGGCCTGCACCACGTGGCCGTTGCGGTGGCGCAACGGCAGCACGCCCGCCCAGCTGCCGGTCCGCAGCAGTTCGGAGAGGACCTCCTCGGCGGGTCCGGGCGCATCGAGGTGGTCGGGGGCCCCGGCCACGAAGGCGTCGAACCGCCGGCCCACGATGTGCTCGCCCGCCCACCCCAGCATCTCCTCGGCGAGCGGCGACCAGAGCACCACCCGGCCGCGCGTGTCGAGCATGACGACCCCGACCCGCAGCATGTCCAGGAGCCCCCCGGGCCCGCCGCGCTCGCCCCCCGCCAGCGCCGCCAGCCCCGGCGGCCGCGCTCCGCCCGGTCGCCCACTGTCGCTCCACCCGGCCCGCTCGGGTGCGGTGCTCATGCGACGCACCTCCCGAGCATCCGACTAAAAGGGCAAACTGCCCATACCCCATGATCAGTCCAGTACACGCCCCCCGTCCGGCCACGTTGGTCCGTTCGGCGAGAGCGTGCCTCCGGCGGTTCGGCCGCGATCGCGGGGTGCCCCGGGAACGGGTTCGCCTCACCGGCGGGCGGGGCGTGCGGGCCGGGGGTGACCCGGCGGGTCCGGGCGGGCGGTTGGCCGGGATGGCCGTGGGGAATGGCCCCCGG
>CAYNNX010000455.1:0-5404 GCA_964398515.1 uncultured Streptantibioticus sp.
ACGGCACTCACCTGCTGTGGACCCTGCTCCTGCTGATCCCAGTGCTCTACGTCAACCAGGAGATGGTGCTGCGTCTCGGCGCGGTCACCGGCGTCGGACACGCCCGCCTGATCCTGGAGCGATTCGGCAAGTTCTGGGGCGCGTTCAGCGTGATCGACCTGTTCCTGCTCAACGCCCTCACCCTGGTCACCGAGTTCATCGGCATCACGCTGGCGGCCGGTTATCTCGGACTGCCCAAGGCGGCATCCGTCGTCCTGGCAGCGGCGATCATCATCGCCTCGGCGTTCACCGGGTCCTTCCGCCGGTTCGAGCGGATCGCGATCGCCCTGTGTGCGGCTTCGCTGCTGCTGGTGCCGATCTACTTCGTGGTCCACCCCGCCGCCTCGCAGATGGCCCGCGACTTCGTGATACCGAACATGCCTGGCGGCACAGGGCAGTTGTCGACCGTGATGCTGCTGATCATCGGCATCGTGGGCACCACCGTCGCGCCCTGGCAACTGTTCTTCCAGCAGTCCTACGTCATCGACAAGCGCATCACCCCGCGGTTCATGAAGTACGAGAAGGCCGACCTGTGGATCGGCATCGCCGTCGTCGTCATCGGCGCCGCCGCCATGATGGGCTTCACCGCCGCCGCCTTCGCCGGCACCAAGGACTTCGGGAACTTCGGCGACGCAGGCGGTATCGCCACCGGCCTGGCCGCGCACGCAAGCAAGCTCGCCGGGGTGCTCTTCGCGATCGCGCTGCTGGACGCTTCGATCATCGGCGCGTTCGCCGTCTCGCTGTCCACCGCGTACGCCATCGGCGACGTCTTCGGGATCAAGCACTCGCTGCACCGCGGGGTCAAGGGTGCCAAGGGCTTCTACGCCGTCTACGCCGGACTGGTCGCTGCCGCTGCCACGATTGTGCTGATCCCCGGCTCCCCGCTGGGTCTGCTCACCGAGGGCGTGCAGACCCTCGCCGGCGTGCTGCTGCCGTCCGCGTCGGTCTTCCTGCTGCTGCTCTGCAACGACAAGCAGGTCCTCGGCCCGTGGGTCAACGGCCCGAAGACCAACGCGTTCACCTCGGCGGTGGTCGGTGTCCTGGTCGCCCTGTCGATCATCCTGACCGCCTCGGTGCTCTTCCCGGACATCTCCGCGGGCGCGATCCTCGACATCATGGCCGCCTGCGGCATCGTCGGCGTCCTGGCCGCCGGCTACGCCTTCACCCGCCGCCGCACCGGCACCAAGGAGGACCCCATCGACCGCACCGGCCGCGACACCTGGCGCATGCCGGCGCTGGCCACCCTCACCCGCCCCACCATGTCCACCGGCCGCAAGATCGGCATGGGCGCCCTGCGCACCTACCTGCTCATCGCGATGATCCTCGTCGTCATCAAGATCGTCGAGGTCGCCCTCGGCCACTGAGCGCCGCTATGTCCGGGGTGCCGCTGCGGCACCCCGGCTCGCCCTGGATGGCACAAACCACTCTGTCAAACGGAGGCCAGTCGTCATGCTCGCCGCTCTTGACCATGTCCAGCTCGCCGCACCGCCCGCGAGTGAGAAGATCCTGCGGGCCTTCTACGTCGGCGCTTTGGGCATGACCGAGATCCCCAAGCCGCCGGTGCTGGCCGCCCGCGGCGGCTGCTGGTTCGCCACCGAGGACGGCAGCGTCCAACTGCATGTGGGCATCGAGGACCCCTACCGCCCGGCACGCAAAGCCCACCCGGGACTGCGGGTCACGGACATCGAGGCTCTCGCCGAACGGCTGGCGGTCCACGAAGCACCCGTGGTCTGGGTCGACAGCCTGCCCGGGTACCGCCGCTTCTACAGCACCGACCCGGTCGGCAACCGCCTGGAATTCCTCCAACCCCTCACCTGAGCCTGCGACCCCGGACGCCTGAAGGCCACCGCCTGGGACTTCACTTCCAACCACTCCGCTTATCCGGCTCCGGCCCTTAAAGGAGGTGCCTCGTGCACACCCTGAGCACCGTTGAATTCCTGATCCGGCTCGCCACCGGCGTGGCCTGCGGGGCGCTGATCGGCGTCGAGCGGCAGTGGCGGGCCCGGATGGCGGGCCTGCGCACCAATGCCCTAGTCGCCACCGGCGCCACGCTGTTCGTCCTGTACAGCACGGCCGCTGGCGACACCGGCAGCCCCACCCGGGTCGCCTCCTACGTCGTCTCCGGCATCGGCTTCCTCGGCGGCGGCGTGATCCTGCGCGACGGTGCCGGTGTACGGGGGCTCAACACCGCGGCTACCTTGTGGTGTTCGGCCGCGGTCGGTGTGCTGGCCGCTTCCGGCAGGCTTCAGCTCGCCACCCTCGGCACGCTCGCGGTGCTCGCCGTCCATCTGGTGCTGCGCCCGGCCGGCCGCCTGCTGGACCGCGCCCCGGCCGCCGGGTCCGATCCCGATGCCGCGACCCGCGCCACCGTGCACCTGGTCTGCGACCGCCGCGATGAGACCCACATCCGCGCCCTGCTCCTGCAGGCGCTGGCCGCCTCGGGCCTGACCCCGACCGCGCTGCGGGCCCGCCGGGACCAGGAAGGGGAGTCCACCACCGTGCTGGCCACCATCGCGATCAGCGGTGACCTTGCTCAAGCCCTGGAGCCGGTCATCGCCCGCCTCTCCCTGGAGCCTGGAGTGCGCGACCTGCACTGGCACCTGGCGGAGGAGACCGACGAGGTGCAACACGCGCTGGCCTGACCGGGTGGAGGCCCCGTGGGCGGTGGGCGTGCGGTGGAGCGCAATCAGAGCGGCGTCGTTTGCCCCCCGCGCTGAGGACCCCGGGGCATATGTGGTGCCACGCCGGTCGTGGGACGTGCGTCCAGCGGCGGCATGGCTGCTCGCTGCGGGTTGAGGAATCGGCATATAGCTATGTATGCATGTGTTGGCAAGGGTGGCATGGGGTCCTCCCAGCAGGTGCGTTCGAGCAGGTGGTGCAGGCGATACGGCCGGTCCAGGCCGACTGCCTCCGCGATCGACCAGCAGTTGCCCGCAACACCCGGCATCAGTAACCCGCGCAAGTACAACACGCCGTTGGCCCGCAGGTCGCGGCGGCGGTAGACCGGCGCGAGGTCTGCGGCGAGTTCGGCGAATACCGCTTCCATCTGCTCGGGGTCTCCGTGCGCGGGGCCTGTCACCTCCGATACCGGTGGGCCACTGCCGCGAAGGCGGCCTTGGGTTCCCATTCCATGTCGGGATAGGTCTGCCCCCGGCGCCCTTCGAGGAGTTTGACGATGCCCAGGCCGGCCCGGTCCAAGTCGTCCCTGGGGTCGCCGTCCGGGCGGTGCGGGTAGCCAGGCAAGGCGAACAGGAACACGAACGCGCTGTCCACGCCCTCGGTCTCGAAGATCTCCAGTAGTTCGCTCAGATATGCGGCCTGGCCGGCCTCGTCACGCTCGTATATGCCGTTCAGCCGTACTGGGGCCTTGGTCTCTGGGTCGTGCTCGACCACTTCCAGCACCCGCCCACCGCGGTCTCCCGCGCCGCGGTAGGCCGCGGTGCCGAACCCGGTGATGGCGAGCGGCTTCGGGCCTTGGGCCAGGGTGCGCACCGCGTCCCGGAACCGGTCGGCGACCTCGGCGGAGCGGATCAGCTCGAACGTCACCATGTCGAAGGGAGTCCAGTCGACCTGCTCGAACTGGATGGATGCATAGGTGAGCGTGCCCTGGAAGCGCTCGCGGACCGTGGCCGCGGCGTCGCGGAGGAATGCGTTGATGCGCACGCCGAGTGCGCGCATCGCTTCGGTCCGCCGCTCGGGTTGGCTCATCAGCTGCTCGACCCGCTCCTCGGGACTCTCTCCGGGCAGGAACCCGCGGTTCATCACGCTCAGCTCGACGCCTGCGACGAACACGACTGTGGCCCCCTGCTGCCGGAGCCGTTCCGCTCGCTCGGCGCAGTCGCGGAAGAGCGTGAGGATCTGCTGCGGATCCAGCTCCAGCGGATAGGGCGAGAACCAGACCTCCAGGCCGAGCTCGGCGGCGGCACCGGCGGCCAGCTCCAGTCGGTCCGGGGCGCCGCCGATGATCTGGACCGCGTTGCAGTGCAGGTCGTCGCGGATGATGGCGAGCTCGCGCCGGACCACCGCTAGGTCGAAGTGCTCGCGGGATATCTGGCCGTGCACGACGAATCCGGTGTCGTAGGTCATTCCTCTTGCTCGCATGGTGGCGTCCTTCCTGTCGGTCTCGGTCGGGTCGAGGCTGGCAGGAAAAGTGCGTGCACGCAAGTTTGCGTGCACGCAGCCCTGTATGGAACGCTGACACCGTGACGACACCACCACCAGGGCTGCGGGAGCGGAAGAAGCAGGCCACGCGCGAGGCGCTACGCGAGGCGGCCCTGCGCCTGGCCGTGGAGCGCGGACCGGACCAGGTGCGGGTCGAGGACATCGCCGAGGCGGCCGGGGTCTCGCCGCGCACCTACAACAACTACTTCGCCAGCCGCGAGCAGGCGATCGTCTCCGCTGTTACCGCGGACCGGGAGGCGCGGATCGCGGCGGCGGTCGCGGCCCGGCCCGCAGGAGTGCGCCTGGCCGACGCCGTCACCGAAGCAGTGGTCGAGCAGTACACGAACACCGGTGAGCGCGAACACCAGGCGCTGCTGCTGATCACCACCCGGACCGCGCTGCGCGACGCGTTCCTCGATACCACCGCCGGCATCGGGCCCCCTCTCGCGGCCGTGATCGGCGAACGCCTAGGTGACGCCGGAGCGCACACAGCCCGCGTTCTCGCGGCAAGCGTGGCCGCGGCGGTTCGCATCGCGTTGGAAGGCTGGCTCCAACCGGCTGGGAACGCAGGGGCTGCCGGGAGTTTCGACGCCGGAGGACTGGTCGTGCCCGCCGGCTCACTGCCCGACCAGCTCCGCGCGGCGCTGGCCCCGCTCGCGCCCGCGTTCGACGCCGCCGAGCGACACACCCAGCCGTGAGATAGGTGGGTGCGCACGAACAGGCGATGGGCAATGTCCGCTGAGCGTGCCGATGGCCTCCCCGGTGCGTGCTGTGGTGATGTTGAGGTCGACCGTTTCGTCTAGCTTCCCGCGGGGAGGTTCCGTGCGCCCCAACAGGGGGCGGACACCACAGGTCCGAGCCACAGTCGGGCCGGTCAAGTGGATTGTCGCGAAGACATTCCCGCTCGAGTCCGCGGCGGAGGCCCTGCAGCACCTTGTGGGGGCCGGCGGTTCGGTCGGGTGCTCCTTCGAGATCTAACGCGAAATCGCGCCTGTCCTGCCGGCGCGTCGCGGCCGGGCATGTCATCAGATGGAGCGGAACATGAAGCAGACTCAGACCATTCCGAAGACGTTTCTCGGCGTCGGTTACACAAGAGACCGAGCTGGGCTGCCGCTGGAGGCGGTGCGTGTTCCGGTCCCGCAGCCGGCTGCCGACCAGGTTCTGATCCGCGTCGCCGCCTCGTCGCTCAACCCGCTGGAGTATA
>CAYNNX010000456.1:0-5385 GCA_964398515.1 uncultured Streptantibioticus sp.
CCGGCGCCGTCGTCACCGGCCGCGTCGTGCGCCGCGCCGAGGGCGAGCCGAGCCGCCTGCGCCCGCAGAAGGGCGGCGCGCACCGCCTCCTCGGGCTCGGCGGCGGCCGCCACGCCGAACCCCGCGGCGGCGCGCCCGGTGTGGACGACGGCCAGCACCACGGTGAACGGCAGGTTGGGCCAGGCGTACGCCTCGGCCGCCGTCCCCTGCTCGTGCAGCGCGCCCGCCGCGCCCTCCGGCAGCAGCCCGTCCAGCGGCAACCGGACCAGTCCCGGCCTCGGGCGCTGCCACCAGCGCACCGCGATGTCCGTCGCCAGGATGTCCGCCACCGCCGCGCCGACGAGCCGGTCCCGGAGTGCGGGACGCTCCACCGGCGGGCCGTACACCGCGCCGACGACGGTGCGCTCCAGCACCGCGGCCGGAGCGGGCAGCGGCAGCACCACCTCGGCGGGCACCGCGTACCGCGACCCGCTGACGGCGCCGAACGCCCGCACCGCCGGGCCGTCCGCGCCGCAGACGCCGTCGTCCTCCGTCTCGGGGGTGAAGTCGCCCAGGCGCAGCAGGCGTTCACCGGCGGTCGCCCCGGACGGCCGGGCCCGGCCTCGCTGTGCGTGCAAGGCGGCGCGGTCGCCGGCCGGGTCGAGGGTCCGCACCACCTGGAGCAGGGCGTGGGCCGCCCGCCGGGCCTCTGCGGCCGTGAACCCGCAGGCCGTCACGGTGACCGGGCGAACGCCCACCACGCCCGCCAGCCGGGCACCATGGACCGACGCACACGCCGGTGACATCCCCATCCGCCGCGGACCGCTCACCAGGACTCCTCTCCCCGCGGACGCCGGCGCGCCCGGCGCGGCCCTCGTCGCCGACCCGGCCGCGCCCGGCACTCAGTCCGTCCCCTCCAGCAACTCCTTGAGGCGTGCCAACTCGCCTTCCATCGCGGCCTGTTGCCCGGCCCGCCGCTCCGGCGGCGCGCCGGAGGGCAGGCGCACGGTGAACTCGACCGCGGTGCCCTCGCCGTCGGCGGCGGGCAGCAGCCGCAGCACGGCCTGCTCCTGCCCTTCGCCGATCAGCGAGTTGATGGTGCACACCGTGCCGCCGCCGTCCGCCGGGGACTCCTCGATCCAGGTCTCGATCGGACCCATCACGGTCTGAACCGGATAGCGCCGGCCGTCCGCCGACGCCCCGACCGAGCGGAAGAACGTCGTCCAGGACGGCAGATGCCCGACCTGCGACACATACGCGCCCACCGCCTGGGGTGTGCGGCGGATCGCCACGCTCGCGGTACAGGTGATCACGATGCCCTCGCTTCCTCGCCGCCGGACCGGGCGGCCTCGGCGAAGTGGTCGGCGAAGCAGTCCAGGATCCGGCCGAGCCGCGCGGCGAACCGCCGCCGGTACGCCTCGGACCGGTCCCGGTGCGCCTCGGCGTCCTCGTCCGGTTCGCGCAGCAGCTCGTACCGGCGGGCCGCGGTGACCCGGCAGCCGTCGCCCGCCGCCGTGAACAGCCAGGCGCCGCGGTGGTACGCCATGGTCGGCGGCGGCTCGGGGCTGACGAACTCGATGGCGCCCGGCGCGGTCCGGAACCGCAGCGTGCGCACGTGCTCCACGCGGCCGTCCCGCTCCACCGCCATGGCGAACTCCTGGTGCGCACCGTCGTCGTAGCGCACCTCGACCTCGCTGATGCGGTCCCAGATCCGGTACCAGCCGGTGATGTCCCAGAAGACCTCGGCGGCCCGCTCGGGGCGCACCGCCATCAGCCGGTCGACCTCAATGTGCTCGGTCACGTTCGGCTGCCTTCCGGAAGAGTTCCAGGTTGGCGCGGAGGAAGCCGCGCAGCTTGCCGGCGAACGCCGCCTCGGCGTCCTGCCCGCCGCCCGCCCTGCCCAGCAGGGCGAACTCGCGGCTCGCGGTCACCGTCGTACGCCCGCCCTCCTCGGTGAACGTCCACAACCCGGTCATCCGGGACAGCCCGGGCGGCGGGGTGGTCTGCACCAGCTCCAGCTCGTAGGGGGGCCGGCAGTAGCGGACCCCGCGCACGGTCTCCAGCCCGCCGGGGCGCTCGACCGTCATGGAGAACTCCTGGTTGTAGCCGTCCATGTAGTGCACCTCGACGCCGACCACGTCCGGCAGCACCTCAAGCCAGCGGTCGAGGTCCGCGTAGACGCCGTACACCGTGTCGACGGGCGCGTCCACCACCGTCTGCTCGCTGATCCTCATCGTCCGCTCACCCCTCCTGCCCGCGGCCCAGCACGCTGCGCCAGGACGCCAGGGCGAGCCGGGAGTGGCCGGCGAGCATCTCCGCCACCTGCTGCTCGGTCGACGAGGCGGCGGTCGCCGGGTACACCTCGGCCGCCACCCGCGGTTCGAGGTTCCACAGGTGCGAGACCTCGACCAGGCAGGCGTCGGCACCCTGCGGCAGGAACCGCCAGATCCCCGCGTGGTGGCGCAGGAAGCGCGGCGGCTGCGGCTGGAAGAACTCGATCTGCCGGTAACGGCAGTTGCGTATGGAGCGGACCCGCAGCGGCGAGCCGTCGGTCTCCGAGGCCACCGTCATCCAGAACTCCTGGTACTGGCCGTCGTCGTAGGCCACGTCGATCTCCTGCACGTGCGGCAGGTGGACGGGCCACTCGGTGACGCGGAAGAGCGCCTCGTACACCCGGTCCACCGGGGCCTCGATCGTCAGGGTCTCCACGCAGCGGAAGTCGAAGCAGCCGGCGCTGTCCACGGTGCGGGCCCGCTGCGCAACCGCCTCCGCCGCGCCGGAACCCGGCAGGCTCTCGGTCATCGGACTGGTCGTCATGTGCCGTGTCCCTTCTCGTTGGGGTCTCGTCAGGGCAGGTGCACTCGCCCGGCAGATGGCCGGCCACCGCCTCGTCAGCCAGTCTTGTTCGCCGCCCGGCCGCCGCGACATCCCCGGAAATGTGCAACTGCGGCGGGTGCGCCGGCGGGCTGCTGCGTAGTGCGGGCGCGGCTCCTGCCGGATCCAAGGCACCTTCCGGGCACCGCTCAACCGTCGCTGCGGCGGCCGTACCTACGGTGGGCCGCAGGCCGGACCCGGGCGCCGGGCACCGGGCGGATCGCAGCAGGGGGAAACGATGCCGGCAGACGCCATAAGACCCGTACACGCCCACCGCCACGCCCACGCACCGGCGCACCAGGCGAGTCGCGGGCCGGCCCGGCCGCCGGCACCCGGGCAGGGCGAGGCGCTCGGGCCGCGGGCGGTCCGGCCGCGCGAGATGCCGCTCGTCCGGCAGCGCATCACCGCCGACGGGCACCCCCTGTGCTGGACGGCGACCGGCAGGGAGGGCACGCCCCTGTTGTTCCTGCCGGGCTGGACCGGCCATCTCACCGTGGACTGGACGAGCGGGCCTGTCGCCGGATTCCACCGCGCGCTCTCCGAACGCTTCCGGCTGATCCGCTACGACCCGCCGGGCATCGGGCTCGCCGGTGCCGGCCTGCCGGACTTCGGTCTGGAAGCCCAGGTCGCGCACGCCGAGGCGGTGATCGACGCGTCGGGCGAGAGCGAGGTGGCGGTCTTCGCCACCGGTTTCGCCGGCCCGGTCGCCATCGCGCTGGCCGTCCGCCGCCCCGAACTGGTCCAGAAGATCGTGCTGTTCGGAACCGCGGCCGCCTTCCTCGCCGACCACGACCACCCCGACGGCCTCACCCCGGGCCTGCCCGACGCCGTCGAACGGCTTGTGCGCGCCGACTGGCGGCTGGGGTCACGGGTCGTCGCCGAACTGCTGCTGCCGGGCGTCGCACCGCAGGAGCTGCTGTGGTACAGCGAGTACCAACGGGTCTGCGCCACCGCCGAGTCGGCCGCCGCCATGCTGCGCGCCTCGTGCGCCCTGGACGCCCGGCACCTGCTCGGCGAGGTGCGGGCGCCGCTGCTCGCGCTGCGCAGGCAGGACGCGTACCTGGCGACCGCGTCGGTGCAGCGCAGGCTGGTCCAGGCGGTACCGGACGGCCGCTCGCGCACCCTGCCGGGCTCCTCCGCGCTGCCCTACTTCGAAAGCGCCGACGCCGTGGTCTCGGAGGTCGAGGCGTTCCTCAGGCCCGCGCACGGCAGGCTGACCGCCCGCGAACTGACCGTGCTGGCACGGCTGCGCGAAGGCCTGTCCAACCGGGCGATCGCCCGCGAACTGGGGATCTCCGAGCACACCACGGCCCGTCATCTGGCCAACGTCAACGTCAAGCTGGGCGTGAACAGCAGGGGAGCCGCGGTGGCCCGCGCCCTCGAGCTGTCCTTGCTGTGACTCCAGCGAGTGTCCAGCAGGAATCTCGCGGCCCGCAGCAGACTGACGGGCCCAGGAGGCAACCGTGACCATTTCCGAACTCGAAGCCCTCGTCGCCACCACCACCGCACCGCCGCAACCCACCGCCCCTCCCCGCGATCTCGGGCGGGACCTCGGAGCGCTCACGGCCGACCTCCGCCGCCGCAAGGCCCAGGCCGAGGCCGGGCCCGCCGCCAAGGCCACCGAGGCGCAGCACGCCAAGGGCAAGCTGACGGTCCGCGAACGCCTTGAACTCCTCTTCGACGAGGGCTCGTTCGCCGAGGTCGAGCCACTGCGGCGGCACCGCGCCACCGGCTTCGGACTGGAGGCGAAGCGGCCCTACACAGACGGGGTGGTGACCGGCTGGGGCACGGTCGGCGGCCGGACCGTCTTCGCCTACGCCCACGACTTCCGCATCTTCGGCGGCGCACTGGGCGAGGCCCATGCCCAGAAGATCCACAAGATCATGGACATGGCGCTGTCGGCCGGTGCGCCGCTGGTGTCGCTCAACGACGGCGCCGGAGCCCGCATCCAGGAGGGCGTGTGCGCGCTGGCCGGATACGGCGGCATCTTCCAGCGCAACACCAAGGCGTCGGGCGTCATACCGCAGATCAGCGTGATGCTCGGCCCGTGCGCCGGGGGAGCGGCCTACTCGCCCGCCCTGACGGACTTCGTGTTCATGGTGCGGGACACCTCCCAGATGTTCATCACCGGACCCGACGTGGTCCAGGCCGTCACCGGTGAGAAGGTCTCGCACAACGGCCTGGGCGGAGCGGACGTGCACGCCGAGGTCTCGGGCGTCGCGCACTTCGCCTACGACGACGAGCGCGGCTGCCTGGAGGACGTCCGCTACCTGCTGTCCCTGCTGCCCGCCAACAACCGCGAGCTGCCCCCGCAGTCCGCCTGCGCCGATCCGCTCGACCGGCGCTGCGAGGTGCTGCTGGACCTGGTGCCGCCGGCCGGCAACCGGCCGTACGACATGCGGCGGGTGATCGAGGAGATCGTCGACGACGGCGAGCACATGGAGGTCCACGAGCGCTGGGCGGCCAGCGTCATCTGCACCTTCGCGCGGATCGGCGGACAGGCCGTGGGCATCGTCGCCAACCAGCCGCGCT
>CAYNNX010000457.1:0-4206 GCA_964398515.1 uncultured Streptantibioticus sp.
GGTGGCCAGGACGGGCTCGCCCGGGGTGGTGCGCCGCCGGAGCCAGTCCGGGGCGATGGCGATGTGGGACAGGTTCAGGCCGAGGGCGGCGGCCAGCCGTACCGCGGTGCGGGCGTGTTCCTCGCCCCGGTACGGGCCGTGGGGGCTGGTGGCGGTGTGGTGGCGGATGAAAGCGGCGGCGGCGTGGGCGCGTTCGGCGAGCGATGTCATGGGAAACGAACTCCTTACGGCGGCGGATCTCGGTGCTGGGTGGATGCCGCCCCGGGGGTCGGTGCCGGGGCGGCACGTGTGCTCAGGGCTGGGTGGTGGCCAGAGCGCGGGTGGCGGCTTCGCCGATCGCGGCGGCGGCGTGGGCGGGGTCGGTGAGTTCCAGCACGGCGGCGCCGGGCAGGGGGTTTGGGTCGGGTTCGAAGGCGAGCCAGAGCACCGCGCACCCGGCCGCGTGTAGGGCGGTGATGCGTGCGGTGGCGCGGGCGGCTTCGTCGGGGGCGTAGTAGCCATCGGAGGCGATCACCAGGAGGCGGCCTGCCCCGGGCTGGGTGAGGCCGACTCCGGCGGTGAGGGCGTCGATGGCCTCGGCGCGGCTGTGGCCGATCCCGGAGGCGTCGAACTGCGTGACGTGACGGGGTTCGCGACCCGGGGCGGTGATCGCGGTGACCGATTGGTCGTAGGCGACGGTGGCGCTGCGGGAGTCGGGATCGGTCAGGGCGGTGGCCTGGGCGAGGATCCAGGCGGCGGAGGCGATGGGGGCGGCGGCGAGGGTCATGGAGCCGGAGACGTCCACCGCCATCCCCAGCCGGAGGGGTGGGGTGGGGTTGGGCTGGTGCACGGTACGTGTCCACGGGGTGGCGGTGGGGGTGGCGCCTGCCGCTTTTTGTGCGTCGCGGGCGAGGGCCTGGCGCATGTTCAGGCGTCCGGATGGGGCCGCCGAGGCGGTGACGGTGGTGGTGATCATTCGCCTTTTCGGGACACACTCCACCCGTTATCAGCTTTCGGGCGGACCCCTTTGGGTAAGATTTCCATTCCCGGCCCTTTCGGGAACAGTTTAAATATAGCTTGACTCGCGGCCCACCTGAAGCCGGATTCCGGCTTGATAATGCTGGAATTCTCGTGAATTTACGACGGGATTTCAGGGGATTTCCGCGGGGCGCGACGCGAGGCGTCGTGTGCGGCGGCCCGCACGACCGATCCCCAGTCGCCTACACGCACGGCGACGCCTGGCGATCGCATACGTGCGCGAAGGCACGTGCCCCGGGTGTGGCGGCGGTCGGCTACGCCTGGACGCCGCCGCACGGCTTGCAGGTGACGGTGGCCGCGCAATCCTGAAATGGGCACCCAAGGGCCGCCTGGGGATGAGTTTGCAGACGGAACGGAAAGAGTCACACCGGATTCGAGCAGCTGCGGCCGGGCTGACATACGCGAGCGATTCTGCGGGGGTCGGGCGCCGGTTTCCAGTAGATCGGGATGTATTGCTGCACCGATATACAGTCGCCCTCGCCCGAGGGTGGCTCGTAGGGCCGCTGGCCTACGCTTTGACGCCGGTACGGGGTGCCGCATCAAAGCGCGTACACGGAACCGACGTCGGATACGACACCGGATACGACAGGGCGGACGCCATCGAGCCACTGCTGGCGACCGGGGCTTGCCTGTGTGGCTGGCAGCGGTCTTAACGCGTTTGACTGGCTGGGTCCGGGGTGTGATGAGGGCTCGCGTGGCCGGCTCGGGCTCGAGGCCGAGTTCAGCGAGGTGCCGCTTGAGCCGGGTGAAGGTGTGCCGGGCGGCGTCGTGGAGGCTGGCGGCTTGGTAGAGGCGGATGGCGTGCTGGGCCAGCCGCTCGTGGTCGGGGTGGATGGCGCTGAGGTGTTCCAGCATCACCAGGATGCTGTCCCGGTCGCGTGGCGCGGCGTCGGCCTGTTCGGCTTGCCGGGTGAGGCGAAGGGCGGCGTCGGTGGCCTGGGTGGCGAGGTGCTCGCGGATGGCGTCCGCCCGGTCTTCCCCCTCGAACGAGGGACAAGACCGTACCAAACCAGATGATTCAGGAACCGTCCCTTCAACTGTTGGCCCTATCATCTGATTTCGGCATCTTGGTGGCGAATGCGAACCAGGCTGTCTTCGTCTCCGCCCTGCTCCAGAATCCCCACGCCCCATGGGTAAGTTCATGGACGATGTGCAAGCCGCGTCCACGCTCGGACAGCACTGCGCATAGCGCCTCCAGGCCACCGCCGCGGTTCTCCTTCGCCGGGGCGTACGGTGCCGTGGCCGGAAATGCGGGGATCGCCGGAATCTGCGGATCATGGTCCTCGACTTCGCAGATGACCTCCGCAGCGGTGCGACGCAAGCGCATCTCGTACGGCCCCACCGCGTGCTCGACAGCGTTGGCGACGAACTCGGAGACGGCGAGCACCGCATCACTGATCACCTCCCCCTCGACGCCGAGCTGGTGGAGGGCACAGCGCAGGGCGACGCGAGCCTGGGCTGGGGCGTCGGGGGTGCAGCTCGTCCAGCGCCACACCACGCACGGGGTGGCCCCTAGAACGTCCTGCGCAGTCATCGAGACTCACCCCGGGCTGCATGACGCCCGTGTGCGACGCGCCGGTGACGGCCACGCCCAGGACGTACGTAATCGCGCGCTTCGAGGAGCGCGAACGGGCCAGCCGCCGTCGCAAAGGACAACAGCAACACGACGGTGAAGAGAATCGGTGCCATGCCAGGGACCTCCCGGTGACCACGGTTGGGATGCGACCACAACACCGTGGGTCCACGAAGAGCGGAATACTGCTCTCACCAGGTCTTTCGAGAACTTTGACTCGTGCAGCCTCTCGTGTCGGAGTCGATTGAACCGGTAGCCGTTGCAGACGTTGACTCGAAGCGGAGGCCACAGCCGCCGGTGTGTCAGGCCCCCTGCCGAGATGCGGATCTGGCTCCGCCGCGCCAGCCCGATGAAGAGCCAGTCCCTGACGGAACTGCGTGGGCGGGCCCTACAGGCGCGCGACGCTGTCGCGGATCGTGCGGTCGCTCGTACGCAATGCAGATGTGAGCAGGCCGTATAGGCCGTCGGGGAAGGTCTCCGCTCCGAGGGCGCAAACACGTACCAAGGCGGTGCAGTCCTGTTGCTGGTGGTCGGTGGCGAGGGTGGTGAACAGGGGGTGAGCCAGGCTCTCGCGGGCGGCGTATCCATCGTTGGCGTTCATCGCCCGACGGTGCAGGTCATCGACGACATGGCGCGCGCAGGGGTCGCCAGCGGAGTCGATGACGTCCAGGGTCGTGAGGCCGAGCCGGGTCTCGAAGACGGTCATGCCGTGTTCGGCCTTCTGGCGAAGGTAGGTGCTCGCCAAGGCGGTTACGTGGTGGTCGGTCAGTTGTCCGGCGTCACGACGACACAGCGCGGTCAGACACGCCGTGACGGCCTGCTCCCACTCCTCGCCGGGCGTCGTGTCCTCAAGGATGGCAGCGGCGCGGTCCCTATCGCCTGCGGCGAGGGCGGCAAGGACAGCGACTTGGCGGCCGTCAAGCATCCGTTTGCCGACGCCGCGGTGCGCCTCGATGTGTGCCAAGGCTTCACTCCAGCGGCCCTTGGTCGTGAGGGTGCGTGTGCCGTCGGCGAGGAGGACCCGCCACAGCCATGCACGGACCTCATCTTGATCCTCTGATGCCACCGTGAGGTCTGCCGGCACGACGACATCCTCGAACTGAGCGGCTCTGCCGTGACTGACGGCTTCGTACAGGGCGAGGAGGCGCTCGCGGCAGTCGTCGGCGTGACCTGCCCGTATCTGCAGACGGGCGAGGTTGACGACGGGTTCGAGGGCGCGGATTGCCGCCATTCCCGGGAGTGGGCAGGCGTGGAGGTAGGCGGCGGCGTGCTGGTGGCACATCTCGCGGGCCAGTTCGGGGAGGCCGACATCGGAGGTGATGAGCGCGGCCTGGTTGTAAACCGCCGAGGCAAGCCCCTGATCGGCTTTGTGCATGGCGGTGCCGGCCAGGTCGGCAAGCGCGCGCACACGCGCAGGTAGGGGAAGGCAGGCGGGCCGGAAGCGGGCGATCAGCGGGAAGCGCTCGGCTATGGGGCCGTGCGGATCCATAGGTCCCCCAAGTTCGAGAGTCTCGGGTCATGAGTTGTGGAGACGGCGGTGGGGGGGGGGGGCGCCCCCCCCAGCCCCCCCCCCGGGGGGGGGGCAGCCCCGCGACGGCGCGGCGGGTGAGGGGGGG
>CAYNNX010000457.1:4216-5379 GCA_964398515.1 uncultured Streptantibioticus sp.
TCGGCCCCCCATGTTGGTGTGTGGCGGGTCTTGTGTGGGGGCGTGGGGGGGGCTGGGGGGCCGCGCCCCCCCGCCCCCCGACCGAGGGGGTGTCACTGCCAGTCGACGACGATGCGGTTCAGCGGAGTGTCGAGGACGAAGAGTCCGGGACGGTTCTCGGTGGCGGGGGCGTCGAGGGGCCGGATCTCGAAGGAGGCTTCCCGCCCCCGGTATTTGCCGTCCCAGGTACGGATGGCGTCGGCGACCTTTGCAGCCAGCTCGTCGCTGCCGGGGCCGTGGCCAATGACGCCGAACTCCCAGAGCTTGTCGCCCTCGGGGGTCTTCTTGTCCGACAGGCGGCGGGCGAGGTAAGTGACGGCGCCGTTGTCGACGGCAGCAGTCGAGGAGGGGTAGGGGTCGTCGGCGAGGAGGGTTCCCTTGGCTGCCTTTGGGAAGAGCATGCGGATCAGTCCGGACGGCATGGAACAAGTGACGAACAGTTCCATCCACTCCGGCGATTCCATGGCGCGCACCATCATGCCGGTCCACTCTTCGGTGCGGGGCTGATCGAGGACTCCGGCCAGGGCCTCGGCGTCGATGTGCTGGCCGGCGGGAGCCTGGAGCCGAACGGTGCCGTCCGGGCTGAGGGGAATGACGCGGCGGTCGTCGTCGGCGATGCCCCGCCTGAGCGGCATGAAGGTGTTCATCTCGCTGCTGAGGGACACCCATCGGCCGTCGCGCTGCTCATAGGCGATGGAGCGTGACACGCTGCCCTTGAGGCGTTGAGGGACAAGGAGGCGGCCGCCGGGGACGAGCTGGTCGAGCCAGGCGTGCGGAATGCCGTGGGCGCCGACGGTGGCGATGATCCGGTCGTAGGGGGCTCCCTCAGCGTGGCCGAGGGCCCCGTCGCGGGTGAGGGCCTCGACGTTGGTGAACCCTGCGGCGACCAGGTGGGCGCGGGCGCCCTCCACGAGGTCGTCGTCGACATCGATGGTGGTGACGTGCCCGCTCGCGCCGACGAGGTGACCAAGGAGGGCGGCGTTGTAGCCGGTGCCGGCCCCGAGTTCGAGGATGCGCTCGCCAGGCTCGACCTCAAGCTGGTCCAGCATGAGGGCGACGACACCCGGCTGGGAGGCGCAGGAGATCGATGTGCCGTCGGTGTTGTATTTGACGTGCACCGGCGC
>CAYNNX010000458.1:0-5368 GCA_964398515.1 uncultured Streptantibioticus sp.
ACGCGGCCGCGCACTCGCCGGACGGCAGGCGGCGGCTGGCCGCGTCGCTCGGCGAGCGCGACGAGCAGGCCGCGCTCACCGTGGGCGGCCTCCTGTCCGGCGCCGAGGGCCCCGGCCGCGATCCGGACGGTATGTTCGCGCTCGATCTGCTGGCCGTGCTGGACGCGCACCTGCTGGACGTCGAACAGGCCGCCACGCTGGTCGAGTCGGTGCCCGACGGGGCGCGGCTGGTGCTCAGCGGCGATCCGGGCGGGCTGTGGTCGGTCGGCGCCGGGCGGGCGTTCGCCGATCTGCTCGCCGCGAAGGTCTGCCCGCACGTGGTCTCCCGAACCCCCGATCCCGGGCCCATCGGCGAGCTGGTCTCGGGCATCGGCGTCGGCGAGCTGGAGAAGGTCGAGGCGCCGGGCAGGGAGGTCGTGATCGTCCCCGTGCGCGACCCCGGGGAGGCGGTCCACCGCGCGGTGCAGCTCGTCGCCGACTCCATCCCCCGCGCGATCGGCGTGCCGGCCGAGCAGACCCAGGTCGTCACGCTCGCGCAGCAGGGCCCGGCGGGCGCCCGGGCGCTCAACGCCGCGCTCAAGGAGCGCCTCAACCCCGGTCCCGGGCGGTTCGCCGGCTTCGACCCCGGTGACCGCGTGGTCCACCTCCCGGCCCCCGGGCGCGCGCTGCCCGGGTCGGTCGTCTCGGCGGACCCGGCCGGGCTGCACCTGGACTGCCAGGGCGCCCCTGTCGTGGTGCCGCCCGACCGGGTCGCGGCCACCGTCCGGCACGGCTGGGCGCTCACCGCCCACGAGGCGGCCGGTACGCGGTGGCCCGCCGCGGTCGTCGTGGTCCCGGGCGACGCCTCCTCCGCCCTGACCCGCCAGTGGGTCTACACCGCCTTCAGCCGCGGCGAGCGCCATCTTTCCGTCGTCCAGGGAGTGGACCCCCAGGCCCTGTCCCGCGCGGTCGCGGAGGTCCCGGCGAAGGGGCGGACCACGCGCCTGCGCACGATCCTGCGCGAGGGCGCCGCGGCGGCGGGCTGAGCGGCCGAAGCGGTGGGGTGGTCCCGGCCGCCGGGACCACCCGGCCGTCACCGGTCGGGATCGAGGGCCTCCAGTTCGTCGTCGTAGACGGAGCTGACGTCGAACCGGCAGATGATCATCTCCGGATCGGCCTGGTCGAAGGGGGCGGGGAGCCACTCCCCCGGCTCGGCGGGTTCCGCCGCGGACACCCACAGCGTGGAGTCGCCCTCCTCCAGGCCGAACTCCTTGTGGCGTGAGGCGATCTCGTCCGGTTCGTACTCGCCGAACAGGACGCCGATCGCCGCGTTGACGCCGCTGCCGACCCCGGTGACGGCATCGGCGACGCGTTCGGCCTGGGAGACGAGGCGCTGCGGATCGGCGATCGTGTAGTCGCGGCGGATGAACACGCTGATCGCGCCCGGCTCCGACGGCCCGGCGTAGGCGGGCAGCGAGTCACCGGCCGGGACCTCGAAGGGGGTCACCTCGTCGTAGGTGTCGTAGAGCAGCTCGTCGTAGGCCTCGGCCGCCGAGGCCAACTCGTCGAACGCGGCGAAGACGTCGGGATCGTCCTCGCCCCTGCGGTTCTCGATCGCGGCGAGGTGGCGGTCTATGGCGTTCTTGACCGCCTCGGCGGCGGCGCGTACCTCGGCGACGGTGGGCTGCGCGGCATCAGACATGGTGCAGACGCTATCCGCACCGGGCGGTTGCCCGCACAATAGATGCGATGCCTGAATGGGAATTTCAAGACGTGTACGTGCCGCGCGGAGTCTCGCGCAACGCCACGCGGCGCCTGCTGACCGACCACGCCGAGTACGGACACTGGGAGCTGGACCGCTTGCGGCTGTACCCGGACGGCAGCCGCAAGGTGCGGCTGCGCCGCCGGATCATCCGCCAGGTCCGCGCCACCTGGTGATCCGCCCGGTCCGGTAGGCGCGGCGCGTCCCCTCGGGGTGAGCGCGGGCGCCCGTTTTCGCATGCGAGGGAAACCGGCCCGCGCACACGAGCAGGGCGACCGCACCAAGGGTGCGATCGCCCTGCTCAGGATCGGCCGCGTGTCACGGCTCACTCGCACGGATCCGCTCAGGCGCGCGGGCGCCCGAGTCCGAACGGCTCAGGTCCGGATCCGCTCAGGCACGGATCGGCTCAGGCCCGGACCGTGCGGCCCCGGCGGTAGAGCACGAAACCCCCGGCCAGCATGGCGACGCTGGCCAGACCGACCAGCCCGACCTCGTCCGCGCCGGTGTGCGCCAACGAGCCCGTGGTCAGCTGAGAACCGTGCTCATGGTCGCTCGGGACCTGCGTGTGCCGGGTCGGCGACCGGTGGCCGTGGTGGGCCGGCGGCCGATGGCCGTGCTGCGGCGGCTTCCCGTGGCCGGGAGGCGGCGGCTGGTGCCCACCACCAGGAGGCGGCTGCTGCCCACCACCGGGAGGCGGCGGCTGCTGTCCACCCCCGGGGGGCGGCGGCTGGTGCCCGCGGCCGGGGCCCCCGCCGTTTTCGCAGCGGTTGCCGAAGGCCGGGTTGAGCGCACCGCCGGCGTCCACCGAGTTCCCGCAGACGTTGACCGGTACGTCCACCGGCGCCTGCACCGTGTTGCCCGAACCGATCCCCGGCGAGCCCTCGCTGCCCCCGCGGGCGACCGAGCCGCCGCCGTGGCTGTGCCCATGATGGCCGTGCGAGACGTTGGCGCAGCGGTTGCCGAAGGCCGGGTTGAGCGCACCGCCGGCGTCCACGGTGTTCCCGCAGGCGTTCACGGGGACGTGAACGGGGGCCTGGACCGTGTTGCCGGAGGCGATGCCCGGCGAGTCGGAACTGAAGCCGCGGGCCGAGGCACCGCCTCCGCCGCTGTGCCCGTGACCACCGTGGTTGGCGCAGTTGTTGCCGAACGCGGGGTTGAGCGCGCCGACGACGTTGGCGGTGTTGCCGCACGCGTTCACGGGCACGTTGATCGGGACCTGGACCGTGTTTCCGGACAGGACCCCGGGAGACCCCACGGAGGCTCCGCTCGCCCCGGAGTCCGCATAGGCGTAACCGCCTGTCACGGCGAGTGCGCCGCTCGTCGCGACGATGCTGATCAGGCCCTTCCTGGCGACCTGTCTCATGTATTCCCTGCCTTCTGCTGTGCATGGTTGCTCGCGGGCGGGCGCCCGCATGGCTGGGGACGCGTGGTGGAAACCCCGCGCGGCTCCCTAGGCGATCGCCGACGGCCCCGGAACATGAGGGGGGTTCCAGGGTCGGCCGGGATCAGGCCACTACCGGGTCCGGACTCAACGTCAGCGGTTGGCGCAGCCGTTGCCGAAGGCGGGGTTGAGCAGCCCGATGACGTCGATGGTGTTGCCGCAGAGGTTCACCGGCACCTGAACCGGAACCTGCACCACGTTGCCCGACAGCACGCCGGGGGACTGCACCGCAGCACCCTGCGCACCGGAATCGGCAACGGCCATGCCCGCACTCGCCAGCAACAGACCGCCAGTGGCAGCCGCAGCGGCGACGACCTTCTTGACCATGATTCCTCCTCATTGGCAGCGCGGTCCCAGCCGCGGACCGCACTGACTCAACGAGGGCACGAAGGCAGGGCAACGAGTGGACCTTCTCATTCACTCGTTCCGGTAAGGCCCGCACACGTTGCCGAATGAGAACCATGGATTCGGTGCTCCACCACCCCACTTGTCTATCACGCAGGGTAACAGCTTGTCACTTGCGGTCACTGAACGCCATCACGCGAGGCCGCGACCCGATGCGCCACCCGCCCGGCGACCGGGGTCAGCACTGATCGAGGAACCGGTCCAGCACCCGCACGCCGAACTTCAGCCCGTCAACCGGCACCCGCTCGTCGACCCCGTGGAACATCCCCGCGAAGTCGAGCTCCGGCGGCAGTTGCAGCGGCGCGAAGCCGAAGCAGCGGATGCCCAGATCGTCGAAGGACTTCGCATCCGTGCCACCCGACAGGCAATACGGTACGGCCCGCGCGATCGGGTCCTCGGCCCGCAACGCCGACTGCATCGCGTCGACCAGCGCACCGTCGAAACTGGTCTCCAGCGCCTTGTCGGCGTGGACGTCCTCACGCTTGACCCGCGGGCCGAGCACCCGGTCGATCTCGGCCAGGAACTCCTGCTCCAGCCCCGGCAGGAACCTGCCGTCGACGTGCGCGGTCGCCTGCCCCGGAATGACGTTCACCTTGTACCCGGCGCCCAGCATGGTCGGCGCCGCGGTGTTGCGCAGCGTGGCCCCGATGATCTTGGCGATGCCGCCGAGCTTGGCGAGGGTGGCGTCCATGTCCTCGGGGTCGAGCGGCGTGCCGAGCGCGTCGGACAGCTCGTCCAGGAAGGAGCGCACGGTCTTGGTGACGCGTACCGGGAAGGTGTGCCGCCCCAACCGGCCGACCGCCTCGCACAGTTCGGTGACGGCGTTGTCGTTGTTGGTCATCGAGCCGTGCCCCGCGGTGCCTTCGACGGTCAGCCGCATCCAGTGCATGCCCTTCTGGGCCGTCTCCACCAGGTACAGCCGCAGGTTCTCGTTGACGGTGAACGAGAAGCCGCCGACCTCGCCGATCGCCTCGGTCACCCCCTCGAAGAGTCCGGGGTGCCTGTCGACCAGGTACCGGGCGCCGTAGGTGCCGCCGGCCTCCTCGTCGGCGAGGAAGGCCAGCACGATGTCGCGCGGCGGCTTGCGCCCGCTGCGCAGCCGGTCGCGCACGACCGCGAGGGTCATCGCGTCCATGTCCTTCATGTCGACCGCGCCGCGGCCCCACACGCAGCCGTCGGCGATCTCGCCGCTGAAGGGATGGTGGGTCCAGTCCGCGGCGTCGGCCGGTACGACGTCGGTGTGGCCGTGGATGAGCAGCGCGGGCCGGGACGGATCCTCGCCCTCGATCCGGGCGACCGTGGAGGCGCGGCCCGTGTGCGACTCGAAGATCTGCGGCACGAGTCCGACCTCGGCGAGCTTCTCCGCGACGTACTCGGCGGCGGCCCGCTCCCCCGGACCGGAGTGGTCGCCGTAGTTGCTCGTGTCGATCCGGATCAGGTCGCGGCACAGGTCGACAACCTCGTCCTCACCGGTGATCGTCCGTGCCGGGTTCGACTCGCTCACGCTGCCTCCTCATTCCCTGGCGCCCCCGGACGGACGGCGCCCCCCCGCCATCCTCCCTCCGTCCCCCAGCCGCCCCCAAGGCCCCCGCGAGGTGTCACACGTCCGTCACAACACCCCGGCCGGCCCCTACCCGCCGCCCGCCCGTGCGGGTGATCGGAGCTCTCCAGATCTTTGCTATGGTTAACCCCGTCGCCACGGCAGGAGCCGAGCGGCGGCGACCCGGTCCGGGTGGCGGAATGGCAGACGCGCTAGCTTGAGGTGCTAGTGCCCTTTATCG
>CAYNNX010000459.1:0-2620 GCA_964398515.1 uncultured Streptantibioticus sp.
TGAGCAGTTGCTGGCCATGGGCGCCCTGCCGGTCGTCAACGAGAACGACACCGTCGCCACCGACGAGATCCGCTTCGGCGACAACGACCGCCTCGCCGCGCTCGTCGCCCACCTGGTCCGGGCCGACCTGCTGGTGCTCCTCTCCGACGTGGACGGGCTCTACGACGGCAACCCGAGCACCCCGGGCACCCGGCGGATTCCCGAGGTCAGCGGCCCGGCGGACCTCGACGGCGTGGTCATCGGCAGCGCCGGGAAGGCGGGCGTGGGCACCGGCGGCATGGTGACCAAGGTCGAGGCGGCCCGGATCGCCGCCGAGGCGGGCATCCCGGTGGTGCTCACCTCCGCACGCCACGCCGCCGACGCCCTCGCCGGGCGGCCCACCGGCACGCTCTTCCACCGCACGGGAAAGCGGTCCGCGGGACGGCTGCTGTGGCTGGCCCACGCCTCCGCGCCGCGCGGCGCGCTGCGTCTGGACGCGGGCGCGGTCAACGCCGTTGTGCAGCGCCGCACTTCGCTGCTCCCGGCCGGAGTGACCGGTGTGGAAGGGCACTTCACGGCGGGCGACCCGGTGGACCTCCTCGACGACGGCGGCCGCACGGTCGCCCGCGGGCTGGTCAACTTCGACGCCGAGGAGCTGCCGCGGCTGCTCGGCCGCTCCACCCGGCAGCTCGCGGCGGAGCTGGGCCCGGCGTACGAACGCGAGGTCGTCCACCGGGACGATCTGGTCGTCCTGCGCCGCGGCGGCGGTGACCGTACCGCTGTACCTCATTGATCCGGGGGCTTCTTGCCGAAAACGCCCCCGCGGTCGCCCGTATACTGGTCAACTTTGATGCGGGGGAACTTTCCCGTCAGCCAGTCACACCCGCAAGACCACCGCACCACACCCGCTGCCATGGCAGGCGGGCAACGCAAACAGGAGGCCGCCGGTGAGGAGAGGGCGCCCAGGGGCGCTGCCTCGAGAGGGGGGTCCCTCCCTGCCCCGTAACCCTACGGGCATGGGAGGCGCCTCCCCCCGCAGGCTCACGGGGGAGGAGCGGGCTTTGGCCAGCGTCGACGGTATACACACCGGTCGGCCCGCCCGGGAACCTCAGCCTGACCAGGAACCGCAGACCCCGCAGCGCGAAGCCTCGCGCCTGTGGCACATCACGCTCAGCGTCTCGGGGGACGAGGCGCCGCTCGCCGAGGTCAGACGGGCGCTGGAACGGCTCGCGCACGACCACCCGTTCCTGCTGACCAGCCGCTACGCCAACGACCACGCGGAGATCCGCTACTGGGAGGAGGCCAGGGACCTGCACGACGCCGCCGCGATCGCGCTGCGCCTGTGGGGCGAGCACCGGGCCACCGCGCAGCTTCCGCCGTGGGAGATCGTCGGGCTTGAGGTGATCGACCGCGAGACGTACCACCAGCGTGTCGCGGAGGGGTACGGCCCGCCTCCGGCGACCCCGGTGGGCGTGCACCCCTACTGACCGCGCCCGCCGCTCCACCTGCCGAAACGTCCGCGCCGCGTCTTGCATCGCGGAACACGGTCTGGAATGCCCCGAAGGGTCATTACCCTGGGGCCATGACCAGTAGCGCATCGTCCCCCGTCATCGACACCGCACGCCGCGCGAAGGCGGCCGCCGCCGTACTCGCACCGCAGCCGCGGAGCGCACGGGACGGCGCGCTGCTCGCGATCGCCGACGCGCTGGAGGCCCGCACCCAGGAGATCGTCGAGGCCAACGCCGCCGACGTCGCCAAGGCCCGGGCGGCCGGAACCAGCGAGTCGGTCATCGACCGCCTCACCCTGACCCCCGAGCGCGTCGCGGCGATCGCCGCCGACGTGCGGCACGTGGTGGCGCTGCCCGACCCGGTCGGCGAGGTGGTGCGCGGCTCGACGCTCCCCAACGGCCTGGAGCTGCGCCAGATCCGGGTGCCGCTCGGTGTCGTCGGGATCGTCTACGAGGCCCGGCCCAACGTCACCGTGGACGCCGCCGCGCTCTGCCTGAAGTCGGGCAACGCGGTACTGCTGCGCGGCTCGTCCTCCGCCTACGCCTCGAACACCGCGCTCGTCACCGTGCTGCGGGACGCGGTCGAGGGCGCCGGGCTCCCCGCCGACGCGGTGCAACTGGTGCCGGGGGAGAGCCGGGAGTCGGTCAAGGAGCTGATGCGCGCCCGCGGCCTGGTCGACGTGCTGATCCCGCGCGGCGGCGCCTCGCTGATCAAGGCCGTCGTCGAGGAGTCCACGGTGCCGGTCATCGAGACCGGTACCGGCAACTGCCACGTCTACGTGGACGAGCACGCCGACCTCGACATGGCGGTCAGCATCCTGGTCAACGCCAAGACCTCCCGCCCCAGCGTCTGCAACGCCGCCGAGACCGTCCTGGTCCACGAGGCCGTCGCCGACGCCTTCCTGCCCCGGGCGCTGGCCGCCCTCACCGAGGCCGGGGTGACCGTGCACGGCGACGACGCCTGGCAGCAGGCGGGCAAGGAGGCCGGTACGGCGGTGCTCGCGGCCACCGACGAGGACTGGGCGGCCGAATACCTCTCCTACGACCTGGCGGCGGCGGTCGTGCCCTCCCTCGACGCGGCCGTGGAGCACATCCGCCGGTGGACCTCCGGCCACACCGAGGCCATCGTCACC
>CAYNNX010000459.1:2630-5360 GCA_964398515.1 uncultured Streptantibioticus sp.
GCCGCCCGCCGTTTCGTGGCGTTTGTGGACTCCACGGCCGTCATGGTCAACGCCTCGACCCGTTTCACCGACGGCGGGGTGTTCGGCTTCGGCGCCGAGATCGGCATCTCCACCCAGAAGCTGCACGCCCGCGGCCCGATGGGGCTGCCGGAGCTCACCTCGACCAAGTACGTGGTCACCGGCGACGGGCACGTCCGCTAGCCGCCAAAGCCCGGTCGCGGCGGCTGAATTCGGCCGGCGACTGCCCAACGAGCCGTCGTCGGGCTTACCCTGGTCGCGTGTCTGAGGATGTGGACGGCACGCCGTTCCCGGGCGACGACCACGGTGGCGCGGACGAGGAGTTCGCGTCCGTGGTCTTCGACGAGGCCTTCGTACGGGCCGCCGTGCTCCACGAACCCACCGCGCACGAGCGGCTGCTGGCCGCCGCCCAGGCACGGGCGGAGGCCGAGGCGGCGCGGGCCAGAGTCGGCGACGCCGGTGACGACGACGCATGGCGCTACGACGACGGCTACGACCCCGACGCCTACGGCGACCTCCTGGGCGAGGACACCCTGGGCACGGCCGCCGGGCCGCACCGGCACCGCCGCCCGTACGGCTCGCACACCCGCTGGCACCGCACGATCGCCTGGGTGCTCGCCCTGGTCATGGGGATCGGCGTGGTCGCGCTGAGCTTCGCCGCCGTCTACCGGGGGGCGGGCGGCGGCAGCCGGCAACCGGTCGCGCCGCCCTCCAACGGCCGGGTCGACATGCCGCATCCCGCCGTCAAGGCGGTCTCTCCGGCCCCGCCGTGAGCCGACGCAACGTCGAGCCGGACCTCCAGCTGACGTGGAATCAGGACTTCTCGGCCACCAGGGCGTTTACCTCCGGCGGGACAGACCTACTCTTGTCGTATGACCGGGCGTGGAGACCCTCCGGAGGGGACACCCCAGGGCGTCCCGGGAGGTGGTGACGACG
Organism: uncultured Streptantibioticus sp.; assembly: GCA_964398515.1. Classification (GTDB taxonomy): domain Bacteria; phylum Actinomycetota; class Actinomycetes; order Streptomycetales; family Streptomycetaceae; genus CAYNNX01. The sequence continues at coordinate 3,585 of CAYNNX010000459.1, forward strand.
AGTACCGATCCGTCGTCTTCGATGAGTCGTTCGTCCGTGCTGCCCGCATACAGGAGTTCTCGGCCCGCGAGCGCCTGAGCGGTGCGGCCCGTGCCGTGCGCACCAGGCGCCCGTGGGCCAGGGCGCTGGCGAACCGTCAGGCGTTCGTGCTCCTCCTGCTGATAACGATCGCCTTCGGGACCGCGATCTACATGGGCCTCCGCCATCCGTACCGGCCCGTGCCGCCGCCCGACCTGGAACCGCTGCGCGTCACGATCACCCCGCTCACCCCCCAGGGCCCGGTCTCCGCCGCGTCCGCCGACCGGCTCTACCAGGCCGCCGGCGCGGGCCGCTACGGGGTGGGGCCGGACGGCATAACCCTGCCGCCGCCCGGCGCCACCGGGCACTTCACCGGCAGCCAGGTGGGGCAGGCGCTCGCCACCGCCAAGGAGTACCTGGTCGCCTCCTCCCTGGAGCCCACCGCCCTCACCGGCGGTGACGTGCGCCACGTCCGCCAGCTGCTCAACCCCGGCCAGCTCGACCAGTTCGACCGCAGCCTGGCGCGCCCCACCGACGACGGGCAGCAGGCGGCGACCGGCTGGCTGGTGCGGTTCGACCCCAGCCGCATCAGGCTCGCCGACTTCCGGGTGCGGGTGCGCGGCACCGTGACCGTCACCGAGCAGAGCCCCGACGGGCTGCAGATCACCACCGACCACACCCTCGTCTACACCGTGCGGGCCGCCGCACCCGGGAGCACCGTGGCCTCCCTGTTCACCGTCCGCCGGCAGCTGCGCATGTACCTCGACCGTGACGACCTGCGCGATCACCAGGTGGAGCTGCAGCAGGCGGCGGTCGAGGCCGGCCCGATGAGCTGCACGGCCGACCCCGCGGGCTACTTCCGACCGCTGCTGGCAGGGCAGAGCGACACCGCCGGGTCGGGCGTCGACCCCTTCGACCACGGCAGGCCGGTCACCTCGGTGTGCGGGCTGCTCAGGGCCGGTCCTGCCCCGGGCCCGAGCCCGCTTCCGGGCCTTCGGCCGAGCCGCCCTCTCCAGAGCCCGGCCGCGAGCCCGTGAACCGGTCGCGCAGCTTGCCGCCGATGTCCCCGGCACCCGCCGAGATGTCGCGGATCAGCCCCATCAGCGGGTCCTTGCTGCTCTTGACATGCTCCGCGTAGTGGTTCGCCGAATCGCGGAACGAGTCGTAGACCGAGGTGTCCTTGTCCTCCTCGCGGCGCGGGTAGTGGCCGTCCACGATCCGCTGGTAGTCGCGGCTGTCCGCCCACTTCTTCAGCTCGGCGGCGCGCACGGTGGTGAACGGGTGGGAGCGCGGCAGCAGGTTGAGGATCTTCAGGACCGAGTCGCGCAGGTCGCCGCCGGCCTCGTACTCCTCGGCCTGCTTGAGGAACTCGTCCACGTTCATCTCGTGCAGGTGGTTGCCGCCCGCCAGCTTCATCAGCCCGCGCATGGAGGCGTGCAGGTCCTGGCCGACCAGCAGCCCGGCGCGGTCCGCCGACAGCTCCGACTTGCGGAACCACTCGCGCAGCGCCGTGACGATCGCCATGACCGCCACGTTGCCCAGCGGGATCCAGGCGATCCGCAGCGCCAGATTGGTCAGGAAGAGCAGGATCGTCCGGTACACCGCGTGACCGGAGAGGGCGTGGCCCACCTCGTGGCCCACCACCGCCCGCATCTCCTCCTCGTCGAGAAGCTCGACCAGGCCCGTGGTGACCACGATGATCGGCTCGTCCAGGCCGATGCACATCGCGTTCGGGTTGGGGTCCTGGTTGACGTACAT
>CAYNNX010000460.1:0-1734 GCA_964398515.1 uncultured Streptantibioticus sp.
CGCCCCGACCGCATGACACCTGAGGGAACCCCTGTGACGGAACATCGACCCTTCGGGCCGATACCGGCAGTGCCGCGCCCGGCCGGCACCCGCGCCGTGACGCCATCGTCTTTCGGTGCACCGCCGTACCCGCGCCGTGACGCCACCGTTTGGCGCTTCGCGCCGCGCGGAGACGAAGCGGGGGCTCCTCCGGACCCCGCCCCCGCTTACTGGGCCCCGGGGTTGCTGACTGCCCTACTGCCGCAGGCCACGACGGGCCGCAGCGCATACGAGCGCACGCCGGGGGCTGACATCCAAGGCTGACATCAACGAGGGCGGACGTCGGCGCATCCCGACGGTTCAACGCGGAACCGCAAACGCCAGCCAAGCCCCGGCGCCCAGGGCAGGAGCGGCAGCCGAACCGAACTCCTAAAGCGAGTGTCACGACAAGCCCGGGGCGTTGCTGCCTTCTCGGGTTCAAGAAGCCGGGGATGCGGTGGGCACGCTGGCCTCTTGACCGCGGTCACCCTTTAGGAAGAAGATCCTTCCGCCGATCAAGGGGGCTGTGATGCTGCGGTTCATGGACTGGTCCGTAGTCGCAATGGGGTGCGCGCTGGTCCTCACGAGTCTTGGCGTTCGGTGGTGGGAACGGAACAAGGAGTGGAAGGGAGCCAGCGTCGATCACGGCAGGCGCTTCCTTGGGGCATGGTTCCCCCTCCCCTTGGGCCTGGGGATGATCGGTGCCAAGGTGCCGGGCCTGTTGCTCGCGTCTCACCCAGTCGTCCTGATCGTGGACACTGTCAACGTCGTGTTGACGGTCACAGTGGTGGTCTTGGTCCTTCGTGCACAGTTGGAAGGCGTGTACCTCGCGCCGCCTTGACGCCGCTCTGAGGCCCGGTACTGCTTCTATAGCCGGAGACTGAGAGAACTGTCCTACACGGCCGGGTCCCCGCTTGGGGAAAGATCGCCGGCCGGAGGAAGAATCCTGCGAGGCGTCATTTGGCTCGCCAGCCACTCCAGGTGACGCCACAGGAGGGGTTCACTGTGTTCCTGACGCTGCGCCTCAGCCCAGGGCCGGTAGTTGTTCCAGACGGAGATGATGAGACCACCCCATGCGTCGTCGATCAGTTGCCGATCGAAGGCGTCTGACCGCATGCCCGCGCCTAGGAGGTTGAAGGTCGTGAGGTAGGACGTAATGAGCTTCGTCGCTCGCTCGTCACCCGCCGTCGAGCGGCTGATCAGCGCCTCGATGGCCGCTTGATCGCGCTCCTGGGGTATGCCCTCGTCGAACAGCGACTTTCGCTGATTCATGTTGTCGGCGAGGAACTCCATGGTTGCCTGCTTGCGGCGCCTGTCGTGATCTTCCTTGGTGCTGCGAGCCAGCATCAAGAGCTGCCATGCCAGGGCAACGAAGCCGACAACACCCACGCCCAAAGAGCCGAACGCGGCTACGAGGGACCACTGCTCAAATACCGTCACAGGCGAAAACTCTACGGAAAGCACCCAGCCAGCAGGAGCGTTTCTGGCATCAACGCAAGACAGCGGGCGGCAGCGCACTGAAGGCCGCAGTCGGGACCCGATCGGATCGAGCAGGATTACCCGACAAGGCCCGACATGTCGCAACGCACCTCCATACCACAAGTCCACCAGAACGAGGGGGGAACAACGGGGAATCACGGGGAAAGCCACACACCCGCAGAAGGCCTCAACTCTTCCGTTCGCATCGGATAACTGAGTTTCAGCTTGCTTGACCTG
>CAYNNX010000460.1:1744-5355 GCA_964398515.1 uncultured Streptantibioticus sp.
TTCCGTTCGCACAGGTCAGCGCCCGAACCGCACGCAAATGACGGCATGCGAACGGCGCTCAACGAGTGTGCGCAGGCAGACATCCCTGCCGAGGAACCCGCGGGGAGGTTGCGCGAGCTGTTTCTGGCACCCGGGGCGTACGAGATCCGGCACCAGCTAGCCATCACTGCTCCGCAGGATGTCGTTGAGGCCGCACGCACCGCGTTCGTGGTCCTGAGGGACACGCGGGATCTGCTCATAGATGGCGCTGCAATGGAGAGCCCGGCCTACACCGAGTTGGAAGACAGGTTCGATTCGGCGGTGGCCGAACTCCGCAAGATCATGCGCCGAGACCTGGGCGTAGCCGAGTAGACCACGAGAGAGCCACGGACCAGAAGGTCGCAGCAGATGACGACGGTCTGGCCCTGTGCCAGGCCGTCTCAGTTTCCGTCTCATTCAGAGACGTTCACTGCCGTACGGGCAGAACCATCTGAGGGGTCGCCTTGGCACTGACCCGCCCATGAACGCAGGTGAACGGGGCTGTACGCGCTCCGACTAGGCACCGACAGACTTGGAAAGCGTGTTGGTCAGGGTGATGAGGAGGGGGTGGGGTCTGTGGCCTGCAACATAGTCCCGAGGTGGCTCTCGGAGACCTCTGTGCCCACCCCCCTTGACTGCGGACCTCGAAGGTTCTCTAACCGGTCTCACTCCGCCAGGCAAGCTAGCAGGGGGGACTGGCAACGGGACGGCGGCAGGGAGCTGCGGTATAGCAGCGAAGTACAGCAACCCCAGCAACCGGCAGCACCTCGCACCGGCCGTCATGGGCCTACGGGCAACCTGTAACCACTCCTTTGTGCCACCGTGATGCTCGCGGACCTCGCTGCAAACTGGTGGATTCAGTGGAACGCCGTCCTTGTGTACCCAGCTGCCTTCCTCCGTCCGGTCGGGCTGTTGCCGATGACCCTCTTCGGCGTATTGGTACTGAGTACGGCCTTCCCGTTGTGTCGCGTACTGACATCCACCGCTGACATCAACGCCGCCGGACGACGGCGGACCGAGCCAACCGCCGACGGACCCGCGGCCGAGGGTGAGGGCGCATGATGGCAGGTCGCCGAACGCAGTGACCGAACTTGTAAGGCGGTGGTCCTCATCGTTCCAACACTCTCTGCCCTCGTGGAGCGCGCCGACGATCCGGCAGAGTGGCTGAGGCCGGTGGGGGTGCAGCGAGGCATACGCGCGCCTGATCGGTCGTCGCACCCGCCATCGCGGCTGGCTGTCGTCGGCTGAGGCCAGATGGGCAGCGCCAGAACAGCCCCTGCCGTCACCCGGCCGCTGCATAGGGGATTTGCGGGGCTCTATATGTATTCGGCGCGGAACTGCGGCCGGCACTCCTGCCGATACTCGTCGAGTGTCTGTCGGAGCAGTGTGGCCCCACGCGGGACACGGTCGTGTAGCTGCTCGCAGCCCACGAAGCGTAGATGGTCCGGGATCTCGACCAGACCAGTGATCGCATCCCAGAAGGCATCCCAGTTCATGCCGTAGAAACTAGGGAAGCGCAGCGCCTGCGCGAGCAATGCATGCAGCTCGCGCTCATCAGCGGCCGTGCCAAGGTCGATGGTGAGCATGGGCGGCATCTTTGCAGAGGCGGCAGTTTGGGGCGTGCCATATTCATGCCAGAACAGGCGGTCAACCACGGTCAGTGAGGGGGGCCCACGGGGCACGCGCGGCGTCGCCAGCCAAGCAGCGCGCTGCTGGCCGTGACCAGCCAAGAGGCCTCGCCGCAGACCACCAGGCTTACAAAGCAGATGTCGGCGGTTCGAATCCGTCTGTGCCCACCGATAGTTCGCTCGTAGGCAGCACGAGAGCCCAGTCAGAGCGGCGCTCTGCCTGGGCTCTCTGGTTGCTGGCGCGGTCTCACTACGGTCTGCCTACAGCCTCGGTACGGTCTCCCTACGGGACAGCATCTCCCATTCGTCTCCCAAATGATCAAGGCGTTCCGGCCCCGCCCGCGCGCCACGGGGGGTAGGGCGCGCGGGGCCGATTGAAGGGCGGGGCCGCAAGACTCAGCGGTACGTACCACCAGGGTTGAGCTGCAAGGAGCGGTAGACCTCCCTGCACTGCTCTTCGGTGTACGCCGGCTCCGGCGCGTTCGCGGTCTCGACCCGAGCGCCAGCCGCCGCACATACGGCACTGAAGTCCTCGACGTCGGCGACCGCGATCTCCAGGAGCCGCCGGTTCGCGGCGACCACCAGGTCGATACCGTCAAGGCTGGCAGCGGCTTTCTGCGCGGGCTGGTTGCAGCAGATCACCCACCTGGTCACGGTGTGCCCGCGATCCAGTGCCCACCGCTCGCACACCTCCAACTGCGCCTTGGCGTCAACCGCGAAGGGATCGCGCCACACCCCCGCAGAGCCCTGGAGCGTGGTCATGGCCATGACTCGCGCGCCGCCCATGCATACCTCCTACTCGATGCGTGATGCGACGCTACTCGCCACAGTCGGGGCCGGGGCCACGCTTGGCGAAGACCACCCGCAGGCGTAGCAGATCTTCCACCCGTCATCGTTGACCGAGATGGGCCCGTTGCACTGGGGGCAGCTCTCTGCGTGCACCTCCCGGTCGCGCGTGACCTCGGCGGTCATCATCTGTGACATGTCACTCCTCTCACTGGGTCGGAACCCGCCCCGGCCGCTCGACCTGTCCTCAGGGGGTACGGCCGGGGCGGGGGTCTATGGGGTGCCGCGCAGCCGGACTTCGGCGATGACAGGGCCGCCGGGGGCGGTGTTCTCGTGGAGCATCGGCTCCAGGTGCCCGCGGCAGGCGCGGTAGGTCTCGCTGTAGGGCTGGAACCGCACTGCCCAGAGGGCGGGTGCGCGGCACTCCGCCCCGGCCTGACACCCTTCCTCGGCGGCCTCGTGGGTGCACGGTGTCTCGGGCACCGCGCGCAGGCGCCGCAGGCCCTGCATCAGGCCACCCCCGGGCGCCCGCGGCGCGTGCGCCGGACCGGGCGGGGCTGGGGCTCGTCCCGATACCGCGGGAGGCCGTCGGTGTCGAGCGGGTGCTCCGACAGCGGGAGGATCCCGAGGTCGCGAACACAGTTGGAACAGGCGATGATCGGGACGCCGCCGCTGCTGATCGACGCTTTGAACCCCACGCTGATCGGCGCCCCGGTGGGCTCCTTGCACCACGGGCAGACCATCGTCATGACAGCGGGGCCTTCGTCAGGCGGCCGGACGTGTCCTTCGACGTCTCGCCCGTGATGGTCTCGACCCAGCCGCCAGCGAGCGTCACCTTGCGCACGAAGACCCGGCGGTTCCAGTCATCGCGGGACAAGCGGTCCCAGTGGATGATGAGGCAGACGACCTCGCGGCCTAACCGGTGCGCGGCCTCCAGGGCTCGCACCATCCGGTCGAACTTGGGCCGGTGGTCGTCCAGCAGGGCGTGGTCGCCGTGGTCGTACCACTTCCCGGCGATCTCCCAGCCTTGTTCCTCGGCGTACTCCTGGCAGGCGGTGAGCCTCAGCAGGAGGACGGCGATGGTGCGGGAGGCGTGGCGGTCGTAGATGAACGCCAGAGGCGGCGGTTGGTCAGTGGGCGCCGTGGTGGGCGCTTCCAACGTCTTCATGGTCGGCTCCA
>CAYNNX010000461.1:0-5353 GCA_964398515.1 uncultured Streptantibioticus sp.
CAGCGCAGAGTCTTCGTATGCCCGGTGCTGAACGCCGCTCGGCACGAACAGGTGGCGGGGCACAGTACGCAGCGCGTTCTCGACGGCTGGCGTGCGGGCGTGTCCGTCGGCGCGGATCTGGTCGATCAGAGCGTTGCGGAGCCGTTCTGCGTCGGCTGCGGGAGTGGTGATCGTGTCGGCATTCACCGCCGTGACGCTAGCGGTCTCGGCCGTTTCGTCGCTGGGCGACGCGGTGTTGTCACTCGATCCCATGACTACCTCTCGTGCGATGTGGAACATGGCGTGCTGGTCGTCCCGGCGGAGACCGGCGCGGTTGGCGTGGAAGATCACGTGGTGGGCGATGACGTCGCGCAGACCCCGGGTCAGGCCCCCGCTGGCAGCGAGGTAGGCGAGCGTCGTGCCGGCCCGCTCGAAGGCCGCGACCCACTCGGCGTGTCCGTCGAACGGGCCGCTCGGGCGGCACAGACTCCGCGCGTCGGCCGTCATCAGTTCCTGCATCGCCGGGGCCAGGGCCGCGACTCGCTCGGGCGCGAGAGGTGCATCGGCTGGCCGGAGGGCGGCGGCCTTCGCCCAGACGTCTCCCTGCTCGAACCAGTCCAGACTGGCGGCCCGCATCATGGTGCTCGCCAGAAGGATGGCGGTTTCCCTGCGGCCCAGTCGTCCGGGGCCGGACTGATAGGTGAGCAGGTGGCGGCTGTCCTCGTGGAACAGGTCGTGGGCGGCGTTCATGGCTCTCGTGCCGCCGAACGCGGTGGTCTCCGGCTCGTAGATGCCGGGCAGCCATGACACGACGGTGCCATCACCGACGAGGTCACTCAGCAACGTCTCGATGGCTGGGGACGCCTCGGCGGCGCGGTACCGCAGCGGCCAGGGCTGTTTGTTCATGAACCACCAGCCGGTGAGCTGCCCGGAGTCCTCGGCCGCGAGCAGGGCGGGGCCGAGGCGTTCGGCGATAGCGCGCTTGCCGGTTTCGCGGTCGGCGAAGGTGATGGTGTGCTGGTGCCAGCGGTCTGGGGGCATGACGGAGCTCTTTCGGTCGGTCAGGCGATGAGCAGGCAGGTGTCCCAGGAGGATCGGGGCGGTGCGGCGGTGGTGGCGGCCTGGAGGGCCAGGGCAATACCGGAGGCTCCGTTGAGGAATCCGGACCCGCCTTGCTTGTCATGGACCATCGCGAGGGCGGCGTCCGCCGGGTCGGAGGTTGGCGGGCAGACTTCGTTCAGGAGTGCCGGGATGGTGGCGCGGAGCCGACCGGCGGTTGAGGGGCCGGCGTCGGCGGCGGTCCGGGCGGCGACGTGGGCAAGGCCCGCGAAGCCGTGACACAGGCCGTTGTCCGTAGTGGCGTTGATTTGGGCAGGGTCCGTGAGGGCGGCCACGAGTGCGTTCTCGGCCTCGACTTGGCGACCGCTGTCACCCAAGGCGAGGGCAGCGAGCTGCTGGGCGCGGGCGAGGCCCGCGGTGCCGTAGCACCACGATGGCCGCCGCGGCGCCGACGGGGCGAGGTGGCCTTCGCGCAACTCGGCGCGGGTGACCCAGTACGGCCATACAGCGCCTCGGCCGGTCTCTTCCTTCCAGCGGTCCAGCCACGCCAGGATGGTGCGCATGGCGTCGTGGTGACCGTCGGCGAGGGTGCCGTACCGGGCAGCGAGGGCCAACAGCGCGAGCACGCCGCCGATACCGTGCGCGACGCCCGTGTTGGCGTGCCCGCCGGGGTATCGGACGTCGGGGCGGCCCGAGGGCCCGGTCTCGACCCACCAGCCGGGAAGGGTTTCCCCTTCGTGGTTGATCGCTTCGGTGAGGCGCACGCAGTAGTCGAGGACGGTGCGCACAGCGGCGCTTCCCGGGTTCCGGTGAAGGAGGTAGGCGCCGTACCCGCTCAGACCCCGGATCGCGTCGAACTCGGCGAGTTCCGGCAGGAGGCCGTTGTCCATGCGGCGGTGTGCGGTGAGGAAGCGGCGGCATATGTCGGCAGTCACCTGCCTGTCCAGGGTTTCCAGGACGCGTTGGTAAGAGCCGGGTAGGTGGTCGGCGGCGCAGGCCAGGACGTGTGCGAAGGCGGGTGCCCCGTAGTACGGGTGGCTATCGGGGCCACTGGTGAACGGCTGGCAGGAGGCTGCGGCGAGCCAGTCGTGGGCGCGCTGCCACGGGCTCAGACCGGCTGCGGCCCGTTCGATGTGCAGCAGCGCGATGCCGGGCAGCCCGTACGCGAGCTGCTGCCGGTCCACGGCTGCCATGCGACGGCTCACGAGAGCGGAGCCGGGGGCGGCGAGAAGATCGGAAACGGCGTGCGCCACCTCCAGCGCGACATCGTGGGTCACGGTGTCCTCCCGGTGGCGCGGGCGGTCCACGCCAGGGCGGCGGCGCGTGCGAGGTAGAGGCAGATCTCCTCCTCGGGGAAGTTCACCGCGACGTGCCGCACGAAGTGGACATGGAGCAGCGACGTCAGGACGTCATCGACGGCGATGCCCTGGGTGTTGGGGCCCGGCAGGTGGGTGCGGTAGGTGGCGAGGGCCGCGTCGCGGTCGGCCCACGCCGACACGATGGCTTTTCCGCCCGGCACGCCGCGCAACGCGGCCCAGCCGTCGCTGGGGTCGGCGAGTCGCACGGTGTCGGTGAACTGCGGGCGTGGCACCGGCTTCGGGGCGGCGGGCGGGACGTGGTCGATCAGCCAGCGCATCCCGGCATGGGTGCTGCCGAGGAACGCGGAGGCGGTGGCGATGGTGTGTGTGGCCACCAGTGTGCGCGGGTGCGGTCGCCGCGGTTGGGTGAGCTGGGCCAGGATCGCGCGTGAGTCCGCACGGAACACTTCCTCGGCCGCGTCCCACGCCGCGCCGGAGCCCCAGCGGCCCATCTCGCGGTAGGAGGTGGGGTAGCGAAGATCCGCCACCAGCCCGGCGGCACGCAGCTCGTCGGCCCATGCGCTCACCGTGCGGACCGTTTCGGCGAAGGCGTCAGGGTGGCGCAGGGTGATGCGCAGCCGCAGGTGCTGGTCGGGGTCGCGGAAGCGGATGAACCACCACGGCGGGTTGCCGAGCCGTTCGAGGAGGTCGGGCAGGTGCCGAGCGAGCAGGGTGTCCTGTCGGCGCAGATCTCCGTACAAAGTGGCCAGCAGCACCGACGAGGCGGCGGGAGTCTGCATCTGGGCCGGAGAGAGGGCGCGGGCCGGGGTGGGGTCGGGCAGGGGCGGCCAGGCCGGCGGCCGAGTGGCCTTGAGGGGTACCACGATCTCGTGTGCGCGGCCATCACACCAGCCGTATGCCTCAGGTGCCGCGGCCTCGACGAGCACGGCGGAACGTGCGCGGTCGAGGTGCTGGCGCAGCAGCGTCCGGTGGCCGGCCTGGTCGAGGTCGAGCAGCAGACGCCGGTCGCCCTCGATGAGGTAGACCCGCCGTGGGAGTCGCCGCCGCGCCTGCCAGTCGCTCAACGCGGCATCCCACTTGGGACGGGCACACTCGCGGCCTGGCAGTTCGGATGCCTCCAGCCGCCAGCGGGCCGGGCAGAGTACCGTGCGCCGGTACCGCAAACGCGGCAGGAACGGCATAGCCGCCGCGGCGCCCCAGTCGAAGACGGTGACCTGCGCGCACTGAGCGCGGGACAGCTCGGTGAGGAACCGCACCAGGGGCGGGGTGTGCGTGTGCAGGTTCAGCGCGTGCATCCCCACCGCCTCGACACGATGGCCGCGCTCGGGGACGGCCAGGTACATGCGGCGGCCGTCGCAGCCCACCGCCAAATCCTCGACAGTGAGCACGTCGTCGCCCGGGGCGCGGTGCTCTTGCAAGCTGATCACGGTGGGCAGGATTCGCGGGGCGCGGGTGATATGGGCGCTCTCAGGCAGTAGCGGCGGAAATGACAGCTGGGCGGGCACGGTGTTGCTGTCGGCGGTCGGCAGGTCGCTCAACTCCCCAGCGATGGCGTTGCGTTCACGCGGAGCCAGCACGCTGAGGAACCGGCCCGTGGCAACGCCAGCGCCGCGAGAGACGCTGATGACCTCCAACCGGAACCGTCCACGCTGCAGGTCTTCGGTGCTGGCGGCGTGCACCCGGACGCCGACTTCAAGGTGCGGTGGCACCCGGGGGGGTTCGGGCCCCACGTCCATAGCCGCGATCAGTTCGTCGCCGAGGACGATCTCCTCGCGCCCGTCGAGCGCGGCGGCCTGCGCCAGCCGCACCAGCGCGTCGTCCCGCCTGGAGATGCGGGGACGGCGCGGGCCGGGCACGGTTCCTGGATAGCCCTCGGGGTAGCCGGTGCCGCTGTCCGCGACGACCTCCTGCAGCGGCACCATCGTGCCGATGCCGTATCGCTCGTAGAACCGCTGGTGGTATGCGCCCCAGTCGGCGGTGCCATATGGACGGGTGCTTACCCGGGCGAGGACCAAGGCGGCGCGCTCGATCTCGCGGGCGACCTCCCGCGGCAGGACGAGCTGCGTATCCAACCGCAGGTCCAGAGCGAGGGGATGACGACGCAGGCCCGGCACGAGGGCCCGCATCCGCGCTGCGACCTTCTCCCGGCCGCCGCGCGTGGCGCACCCCTCCAGACCAGCTTGGATCGTGCGCAACTCGCACACCGTCTCCGCGACCGGGGCGACAGCCTCGGCATCGACTGCTTCCAGCTGGTGTAGCAGATAGCCCAGGGCGTCGGTCTCGGTGCTCGGTGCGTGCAGGCTCGTAATCAGCACCTTCCGCCGGACCAGCTCCACCAGTAGCCGGTTCACCTTCTCCGTTCCGGCCGCAGGGAACTCGGCCAGGAGCTTGTCCGCGAGCGCCCCGACGAGGATCGGCGCCTGGGTCGCGGCGAGGACGGCGCGCACCGGCTCGGTCAGCGCCAGGGATGCCTCGACCGCACGAGCCCGGTCATCCTCGACATCAGGCTGAAACGGCACGATCAGCCGGTCCCCGCGGGTCGTCACCGTGCTGTTGACCACCACGGGCAGGCGCACGAGCAACTCGGGGCAGTTCTCCAACCGCTCCACGACCGTCGTCAGCCATTCTGCGCCCGCGCGTCCGACAGCTACGTGTTCGGCGCCCCACTCCGCGCGCGCCCGCGTCCCGAACGCGACGCCGGTCACCCCGGCAAACAGACCGAAAGGCGTTGCCCGGTGCTCGACGCGCAGCAGGTAGCGCGCGACAGAGAGTGCAGCGCGCCGCACGTCGCGCTCCCGCAGGGTTCGGTTGCGGCGCGGCTCCCGAGGGGAGCTTTCGGGCGCCCGAGCGACTTTGTCTTCGTCGGTCTCGACGCCGGACGTGACGGACGACATGTGCAACCCCTTCCCTCATCCGGGGTGAGGCTCGGGGGTGGGGGGCGCCCCCCGGGCCGCCCCCCCCCCGCGCCCAAACAAAAAGGCCCGGCCCCCCGGGCC
>CAYNNX010000462.1:0-5328 GCA_964398515.1 uncultured Streptantibioticus sp.
GAGGGCGCCTTCTACGCGTACCCCTCGGTGAAGGCCCTGCTGGGCAAGGAGATCCGCGGCAGGCGCCCGCAGAGCACGGTCGAGCTCGCCGAGCTGATCCTGGAGGAGGTCGAGGTCGCGGTCGTGCCCGGCGAGGCCTTCGGCACCCCCGGCTACCTGCGGCTGTCGTACGCGCTGGGCGACGAGGACCTGGCCGAAGGGGTCTCGCGGATCCAGAAGCTGCTGGGCGAGGCGCGCGACTGACGCATCGAGCGTTCGAACGTTCAGGCGTTCGAAGCGAGCCCCCGTTCGGAGACCGTGGTTGCGCAAACCGGTTCCGGCGGGGGCTTCGCTGTAGCAGGATCTTGGGATGGCGCGCGATGTGAACCTGCTTCCCAAGGCCCACCTGCACCTGCACTTCACCGGGTCGATGCGGCCGAGCACCCTGCTGGAGCTCGCCGACCGGCACGGGGTGCACCAGCCGGACGCCCTGACCTCGGGCGAGCCGCCCCGGCTGCACGCCACCGACGAACGCGGCTGGTTCCGCTTCCAGCGGCTGTACGACATCGCACGCTCGGTGCTGCGCTCCCCCGACGACATCCGGCGGCTGGTGCGCGAGGCGGCCGAGGAGGACGTCCGGGACGGCTCGGGGTGGCTGGAGATCCAGGTCGACCCGACGTCGTACGCGCCGCGGCTGGGCGGGCTGATCCCGGCGCTGGAGATCATCCTGGACGCGGTCGAGGAGGCCTCCCGCGAGACGGGGCTGGGGATGGCGGTGGTCGTGGCCGCCAACCGCACCAGGCACCCGCTCGACGCCCGCACTCTGGCCAGGCTCGCGGTGCGGTACGCCGACCGCGGGGTGGTCGGATTCGGGCTCTCCAACGACGAGCGCCGGGGCCTGGCCCGGGACTTCGACCGGGCGTTCGCCATCGCCCGGGAGGGCGGGCTGCTGGCGGCGCCCCACGGCGGCGAGCTGTCGGGGGCCTCCAGCGTCCGCGACTGCCTGGACGACCTGCACGCCGGCCGCATCGGGCACGGGGTGCGGGCCGCCGAGGACCCGGCGCTGCTGGCGCGGCTCGCCGAACGGCAGATCACCTGCGAGGTCTGCCCGACCTCCAACGTGGCCCTCGGCGTCTACGAGAAGCCCGAGGACGTGCCGCTGCGCACGCTCTTCGAGGCCGGGGTGCCGCTCGCCCTCGGCGCCGACGACCCGCTGCTGTTCGGCTCCCGGCTGGCCGCCCAGTACGCCCTCGCCCGTGAGGCGCACGGCTTCGCCGACGAGGAGCTCGCCGAGCTGGCCCGCCAGTCGGTACGCGGCTCCCGGGCGCCGGCGGACGTCCGGCAGCGGCTGCTGGCCGGGATCGACGACTGGCTGGCCGGCTGAGGCCGCCCGCCCGGGGTCACTCCGCCGGCGTGGAGTGCGGCGTCGGCGTGGAGTACAGCGGGTCCGCCGGTCCCTCGGAGGGGCCGCGCGGCCCGGGGACGCCGCCCGCCTCACGCCGGCCGCGGCGCCGGCTGCGCGGGGCGCGCATCGGCCACCACAGCACGTACGCCGCCGAGCCGACCGCGAAGGCGAGCCGGATCAGCCCGCGGGTGGAGTCGGACGGGATGATCAGCACGCTGCCGTAGAGCGAGAGCAGCGCGATCCAGCTCACCCAGGGCACGAGCCTGCGCTGGCCGATGGCGTCCCAGATGAGGGTGCCCAGCAGCACGGAGGCGTTGTAGTACGTGTAGACGCTCGGGTCGAGCACGATGCGCGCGTCGGCCGCCAGCAGCACCACCGCCGCCCAGCGGCCCCGGCGCACGGCCAGCGTGCCGAGCCCCAGGCCGAGCGCCATCTGCGCGGGGCGGTCCCACCACGGGGTGACCGGGTCGTTGACGCCGAACCACCGCAGGGACGTGGCGGGCTGGTTCGGGATGGTGAAGTGGGCGGCCGCCATCGTGTTGCCGTTGCCGACGTAGAACGGCAGCCACGCCACGGCCACCAGGCCGACCGTCCAGGCCGCCGAGCGCAGCCAGGTGTTCTTCGGCAGGGCCAGCAGCAGCGGCAGGAACGCCACGGCCCAGGGCTTGGAGTCGACGGCGAGCGCGAGGAAGACGCCGGTCGCGGTGGCCTGGTTCCGGACGAGGGCGCGCACCGCGAGGGTGGTGAAGAACAGCGCCATCACGTCGTCGAGGTGGGCGAAGCGTACCGAGACCTCCACCCACATGGGGATGAACGCGGCCCCGGCGATCAGCACGCGCTGCTGAAGGCGCTTGTGGTTGAGTCCCGTGCCCAGGTAGTTGTCGGCGGCGGCGCGTCCGATCAGGACGAGCATCCACAGGCCCAGCCCGGACATGGCGGCCTCGGCGAGCTTCTCGCCCACGGCGTCCGAGAAGGGCGCGAACAGTCCGGCCGTGAGGAAGCTCACCGGGCCGATCTGCAGCTCGGGGTGGTTCGCGTAGAGCGCGAGACCGCCGCCGCCCATCTGGCCGAAGAGCAGGCTCTCACCCTGCTTGAGGTAGTGCCACGAGACCCCGCCGTGGCGTTCCGCGATCAAGAACCAGCAGATCGTCCAGACGGTGAGCAGCACGTGGTGCCAGCGCACCGGCCAGCGGCCGATACGCCCGACCTCCGACGCGTCCCGCCTCTCGGCACTGGCCGTGTCCGCGTTGCGCACGTGTGGTGTCCTCCCCATCTACCCGGCTCCCGGCGCCCGGATGAGAATCTCATGAGCCTTCCGCTCGTCGTCCCCGGGGCGGTGGTGCGGGCAGGTCCGCGCAGGGCCTGCGTCATTGATTACAGACGGACCCCGACCATGACCGGTTCATTGATCAACGTCACACCGAACGCGGCGTGAACGCCGTCACGCACCTCGCGGGCGAGGGCCAGGAGGTCCTCGGTGCGGGCCGATCCGCGGTTGGTGAGCGCGAGGGTGTGCTTGCCGGAGATCCGCGCCGGGCCGGTGCCGTACCCCTTGGTGAAGCCGGCCCTGTCGATCAGCCAGGCCGCCGAGGTCTTCACGCGGTCCTCTGCCGCGGGGAAGACGGGCGGCTGCGCGTCGGGGCCGAGGCGGTCGTGCACGCGGGCCAGGAACGCCTCGTACTCGGCGGCGTCCAGGAGCGGGTTGGTGAAGAACGACCCGGCCGACCAGGTGTCGTGGTCCTCCGGGTCGAGCACCATGCCCTTGCCCGCCCGCAGCTTGAGCACGGTCTCGCGGGCGGCGGCGGCCGGCACCCGCTCGCCCTGCGCCACGCCGAGCGCCCGGGCCACCTCGGCGTACTTCACGGGCGCCGACATCCCGTCCGCGTCCTCCAGCCGGTAGCGCACCCGCAGGACGACGTAACGGCCGGGATCGGCCTTGAAACGGCTGTGCCGGTAGCTGAACGCGCAGTCGGCGCCGGAAAGCGTCACGGTCCGGTCGGCGTGGCGGTCATACGCGATCACTTCGGTGATGGTGGAGGAGACCTCCTGGCCGTACGCTCCGACGTTCTGGATGGGCGTGGCGCCGGCCGACCCGGGGATCCCGGCCAGGCACTCGATCCCGGCCAGGCCCGCCTCGACCGTGCGGGCGACCGCGTCACTCCACGACTCGCCCGCGGCGAGCTCCAGCTCGGGCCCGTCCAGCACGAAGCCCCGGGTCGCGAGCCGCAGCACGGTGCCGGGGAAGCCGTCGTCCGCGATGACCAGGTTGCTGCCGCCGCCGAGGATCAGCAGAGGCGTGCCGCAGGCGTCGGCCTCCCGGACCGCCTCGACCACCTCGGCGTCCGTGGTGGCCGTCAGCAGGCGTGCCGCGGGGCCGCCGAGGCGGAATGTGGTCAGTGGGGCGAGAGGGGCGTCGTGGAGTAGGTGCACGCCGACCAGTATCGCTGCCGCCGGGCCGAGCCGTTCCCCGCCCCGATCCGGGACCGGGTGGCAGCGGCCCGGCCGGCGGCAGCGATCACGCGAGTTTGACGACCGCGCGGGACGCGCCGAGCACCTTCTGGCCGGCCGAGGTGACCGTCAGATCCACCCGGACCGTACGGGCCTCGTCGTCCAGCTTGGCCGCCACCTTCGCGGCGACCTCGATCTCGGCGCCCTTGTCGTCGCCCGGTACGACCACCGGCTTGGTGAAGCGCACCCCGTACTGCACCACCGCGCCCGGGTCGCCCGCCCAGTCGGTCACCACGCGCAGCGCGGAGGCCATGGTGAACATGCCGTGCGCGATCACGTCCGGCAGGCCGACCTCCCTGGCGAACCTCTCGTTCCAGTGGATCGGGTTGAAGTCGCCGGAGGCACCCGCGTAGCGCACCAGGGTCTCGCGGGTCACCGGGACGACCAGCGGCGGCAGCTCGGTGCCGACCTCGACCTCGTCGTACTTCACCTTCGCGGCCACCTCAGCCCTCCTCGGGTGCGCGAGCGACGAGCATCATCGTCGAGGACACCACATGGTCGCCGTCCGCGTCGTGGACGTCGCCGCGGACGGTCAGGAAGTCGTTCCCGGCCATCGACTTGATCGCCTCGATGACCACCGAGACCGTCAGCCGGTCGCCGGCGCGCACCGGGCGGACGTAGGTGAACTTCTGGTCGCCGTGCACCACCCGGCTGAAGTCCAGCCCGAGCTCCGGGTCCTCGACCACCTGGGCCGCCGCCTGGTAGGAGAGCGCGAAGGGGAAGGTCGGCGGCGCGATCACGTCGGCGTGGCCCAGCGCCCTGGCCGCCACCGGGTCGGTGTAGGCCGGGTTGGGGTCACCGATCGCCTCGGCGAACTCGCGGATCTTCTCCCGCCCCACCTCGTACGGCGCGGTGGGCGGGTACGTACGCCCGACGAAGGACTGGTCGAGCGGCATCGGCACCTCCAGATGACGGGTATGACCGGACCGGACACAACGCCGCAAGGCCGCCCCCGCAGCGGGGGCGGCCTTGCGATCGGGCCTTGTTCAGCGCGTCTCGCGGTGCGCCGTGTGGGCGTTGCAACGCGGGCAGTGCTTCTTCATCTCCAGACGGTCCGGGTCGTTACGCCGGTTCTTCTTGGTGATGTAGTTCCGCTCCTTGCACTCCACGCATGCCAGCGTGATCTTCGGGCGGACGTCGGTGGCAGCCACGTGAGTGCTCCTTGACGGACAGGTTTGATGAACGCAGCAAGAGTAGCCGATCGAAGGACCGATCCCACAATCGGCTACAAGGAGTAGCGGTGACCGGACTTGAACCGGTGACACAGCGATTATGAGCCGCTTGCTCTACCGACTGAGCTACACCGCCACGATGACGGGAACCCCGGACCCCGGGTGAGCCCCGAGGTTCCCCTGTCATCAGAGCCCCAATACGGAATCGAACCGTAGACCTTCTCCTTACCATGGAGACGCTCTGCCGACTGAGCTATTGGGGCG
>CAYNNX010000463.1:0-5319 GCA_964398515.1 uncultured Streptantibioticus sp.
TCGGCGCAGGCTGCGCCAAGGAGCGCCTCGAAGGTGTCCGTGTCCCCCGCTGACCAGGCGGCCATCATCCGGCGGGTGAAGACCCGCTCGTGTGGCGAGTGGTCTTCGATGTTCACGGGGGCGCCGTCGTCGTCCTTGCTGGTCGTCCAGTCAGGCCCCTGCGCCAGACCGCCCGCTGCCTTTGCACCCCATCCTGCGTCGACAATGTCCCCGCCGCGGCCGTGGTCGACGAACCCCATCAGCCGGCGGTGGCCGAAGGTCTTCTTCCAGGTCGCGGCAGCGTCCTGCTTGTCGGAATGCGCGATGGCGAGTGCCCCCATCCAGGTCCACGATCACCTGCCCGTCGGCGTCCGGCGACGAGGCGCCAGCCAGCGTGGTCAATTCGTATTGGTCTGGCCGCTCTTAAGTACCTTGTAGTAGTCGCGGGAAATGAGTTCGAGTTTGAATACCATGCCGTAGCGCTTACGGATACCGGCAACCGTCGCAGACTCCGGCTCACGTAGAACTCGTGACAAGGGCGGGTCGTTGACGAGGCCCCCGTAGGGTTCCTCAACGGGCCGGTGGAGATCACGTAGCGTGTCCCACGTCAGCGTCTGCTCGGAAGCGACCAGTTGGGTCGGCTCTTCCGCATGCGGGCCATTCGGATTCGGACCCTGTCCCCGATAGTAGGCAACAAGCCGCCTGCCGAAATTGTTGGGGGTAAACCGGATAGGGTCACCTGCGGTCAGGATCTTGTCGAGGACATTGCCCATGTGGTGGGGGTCGGCACCGTAATAGGCGGTGATGCTCATCGAACATGCGATCTTGTAGTCGTCGGTCTGGTTCTGAAAGAACCACCCCGGTCCCGAGCCTGGCTCGCACGTGTCGTGCACCACGACCAGGCCCAGGGAGAGCGGGGCGCGGTCGCCGTACGCCTGCGCCACATCCCGGAGACGTTTCTCTGTCTGCTGGCGCGCCTGAACCGCCTTGCCGCTGTCTCCGAGCTTGCGCAGTTCCTTAGCGCCAACGGCACGGTCCGGGGACGAACAAGCGGAGAGTGCGAACAGCGCGACAGCGAAGAGGGTACCGGACATGGTCTTGGTGCCACGGGAGCGCCGTTGACGCCGGTTGTGTCGCATCATGCCCGCCATCCCCCTTTCGATCACAGGTATCTGTCCGTCCATGGGCCACCTTCCCCTGCCACTGTCGGCCAAGTCGGCCAGGCAGTGCATGAGTACCCGTACTCAGACTGCTCCGGGCAGCCCTCGATGGGACTGCCCCGGCATGATCACTGGTGATCGTTACAGGTTCATGCCTGCCATCGTGCGCTCGAGGGAGTTCGCGTACAGGCGCGCGCCCCCGATCTACTCCCCGGCGAGCGGTGGTAGAGAGCCCGGCGTGACGCTGCAGGTACCACCCGAGCCGATACTGGCCTCCGCCCTGCCGACGCTGCCGCGCGGCGGCCCCCGGCTGGGCGTACGAGCCGAAGCGGGACGGCTATCGCGCCCTGCCGGCACACCCAGCCGGGGAACCTGTCCGGCTGAGCCTCGGGGTGGCGCACACGCAACGGGCCCCGTCAAGGTGGCCCGTTGCGAGCGGCTGTGAGGGCTAGGCTGCGCCCATCGCCGAACCGACCCGGAGGCCTGCACGGTGACCGACGACTCCTTTGTTCACCTGCACAATCACACTGAATACTCGATGCTCGACGGCGCGCAGAAGCTCAAGCCGATGTTTGCTGAGGTAGCGCGACAGGGCATGCCCGCTGTCGCGATGAGTGACCACGGCAACATGTTCGGGGCCTATGAGTTCCAACAAGTGGCCAAGGGCTTCGAGAACGTCAAGCCGATCATCGGGATTGAGGCATATGTCGCCCCTTCGTCTCGCCGGAACCGTAAGCAGGAGTTCTGGGGGCCGGGCGGTCAGCGCGCTATGTCGGACGACGGCGAGGGGTCGAAGGACGTTTCCGGTGGTGGTCGGTTCACCCACATGACGATGTGGGCGCAGAACGTGCAGGGCTTGCGGAACCTGTTCTATCTGTCCACCGAGGCCAGCTACACGGGCCAGTTCCCGGCGGGCAAGCCGCGCATGGACATGGAGCTGATCAGCGAGCATGCCGAGGGCATCATCGCGACAACCGGTTGCCCGTCGGGAGCGATCCAGACCCGGCTCCGCCTGAACCAGTACGACGAGGCCCGTGAGGTCGCGGCTTCCTACCAGGACATCTTCGGGAAGGAGAACTACTTCCTGGAACTGATGGACCACGGTCTGTCCATCGAGAAGGAGGTCCGCGACGGCCTGCTGCGCCTGGCCAAGGAGCTGAACATCCCGCTGCTGGCCACCAACGATGCGCACTACATCCACGAGGACCAGGCCGACGCGCACGACAACCTTCTGTGCATCGGCGTCGGCAAGAACAAGGCCGACGAGAAGCGGTTCCGTTTCCAGGGCAGCGGCTACTACCTCAAGACCGCGGCCGAGATGCGCTCGCTGTTCTCCGAGCTGCCCGAGGCATGCGACAACACGCTGCTGATCGCCGAGCGGATCGAGTCGTATGACGAGGTCTTCGACTACGTCGACGAGATGCCGCAGTACCCCGACGTGCCGGAGGGGGAGACCCAAGAGTCCTGGCTGCGCAAAGAGGTCCTAAAGGGCCTCGCCATGCGCTACGGCGACCCCATCCCCGCCCAGGTGATGGAGCGGTTCGAGACCGAGATGTCGGTCATCGGCCCGATGGGCTTCTCATCGTACTTCCTCGTGGTCGCCGACATCTGCCGGTATGCCCGCGAGAACGGCGTCCCGGTCGGGCCCGGTCGCGGTTCGGCCACCGGATCCATCGTGGCGTACGCGACCCGCATCACCGAGCTGTGCCCGCTGGAGCATGGTCTGCTGTTCGAGCGGTTCCTCAACCCCGAGCGCATCAACCCGCCGGATGTCGACCTCGACTTCGACGACCGCCAGCGCGACAAGATGGTGCGCTACGTCACCGAGAGGTACGGCGACGAGTACACCGCCATGGTGAACACGTTCGGCAAGATCAAGGCCAAGAACGCGATCAAGGACAGTTCGCGCATCCTCGGCTACCCCTTCAGCCACGGTGAGCGGATCACCAAGGCCCTGCCGCCGGACATCATGGGCAAGTCGATCCCGCTGGACGGGATCTTCGACCCCGAGCACCCGCGCTACGGCGAGGCCGGCGAGATCCGGCAGATGTACGAGAACGAGCCGGACGTGAAGAGGGTCATCGACACCGCCAAGGGCGTCGAGGGCCTGACACGAGGCACCGGCGTACACGCAGCCGCGGTCATCCTCTCCAAGACCAAGCTCACGGAGCGCATCCCGCTGCACATGCGCGCCTCCGACAGTGTGAAGATCACCGGCTTCGACTACCCGTCGTGCGAAGCCATGGGCCTGATCAAGATGGACTTCCTGGGTCTTCGGAACCTGGGCGTCATCGACCACGCCATCCAGAACATCCGGGAGAACCGCGGTATCTCGCTCGCCACCGTCGACCCGATGGACGGTGACCCGGAAAAGGTCGTCATCCCACTCGACGATAAAAAGACCTACGAACTCCTCGGCCGCGGCGATACCTTCGGCGTCTTCCAGCTCGACGGCGGCGGCATGCGCGCCCTGCTCAAGCTGATGGAGCCGACCCGATTCGAAGACATCGCGGCCGCCCTCGCCCTGTACCGGCCCGGCCCGATGGCCGCCAACGCACACACCAACTACGCCCTGCGGCAAAACGGCAAGCAGGACCCCGATCCGATCCACCCAGAGCTGAAGGAAGCCCTGGATCCGATCCTGGGCTCCACCCACCACCTGCTCATCTTCCAAGAGCAGATCATGGCCATCGCCCGGAACCTCGCCGGGTACACACTCGGTGGCGCCGACATGCTGCGCCGAGCGATGGGCAAGAAGAAACCCGAAGTGCTGGCCGCCGAGTGGGAGAAGTTCTCCGCCGGCATGCGGGAGAACAACTACTCGGAGGAGGCCATCAAGGCTCTCTGGGACGTCATGCTCCCGTTCTCCGGCTACGCGTTCAACAAGTCCCACACCGCTGGATACGGCCTGGTCTCGTACTGGACCGCGTACCTGAAGGCCAACTACCCGGCCGAGTACATGGCCGCGCTGCTGACCTCCGTCGGCGACGACAAGGACAAGGCCGGTATCTACCTGGCCGACGCCCGCAAGCTCGGCGTCACTGTCCTCCAGCCTGACGTAAACGAGTCCGTCGCGGAATTCGCAGCCGTCGGCGATGACGTGCGCTTCGGTCTGAAGTCGGTGCGCAACGTCGGCGACAACGTGATCGACGCGATCATCACGGCCCGCAAATCGAAGGGGAAGTTCACCTCGTTCGCGGACTTCCTCGACAAGGCCGAACTGCCCGCCCTCAACAAGCGGGCCATCGAATCGCTCATCAAGGCCGGCGCATTCGATTCACTCGGGCACACCCGCAAGGGCCTGACTGCCGCCCACGAGACGGCCATCGACGCGGTCGTGCCGCTGAAGAAGGCCGCCGCGTACGGGCAGGACGACCTGTTCGCCGGCATGGGTGGCGACGACAGCAGCGAGGAGTCCGGGTTCGGTCTCGACGTAAAGATCGACGACAGCGAGTGGCCGCGTAAGCAACTCCTTTCGACCGAGCGGGAGATGCTCGGCATGTACGTCTCCGCGCACCCCCTGGACGGCACGGAACACATCCTGTCGGCGAACCGGGACACCACGATCGTTGACCTGCTGTCCTCCGGGCGTACGGAGGGCACGGTTCGCCTGTCCGGCCTGATCAGCAGCGTCCAGCCCAAGATGACCAAGCAGGGCAACGCGTGGGCGATCGTGAACCTCGCCGACCGTGACGGCACGATCGAAGTGCTGTTCTTCCCCGCGGCATATCAACTCGTCGTGGGCGCACTGGTCGAAGACAGCGTCGTCTCGCTGCAGGGCCGCATCAACGACCGCGACGGCACCATCAGCATCTTCGGCCAGGAGTTGCAGGTGCTCGATGTCACCTCGGCCGAACGCAACGGTGCGGCTCCGGTCCGGCTCGCGCTGCCTTACCACCGCGTCAACGAGGTGTCGGTAAAGGAACTCAAGCGGATCATGGGCGCCCACCCCGGCGAGAACCCAGTGCATCTCGCGGTACGCGGCCCGCAGAAGACGATCGTCTATCAGCTTCAGTCGACGGTGAACGCCACCACGATCGCCTCGGACATCAAGGGCAGCTTCGGCCCGGAGGCATGGCAGGGCGTGGCGTAGACGGTCCCGAGCGGCCGGTGAACGTGCGGCGCGCGCCGACGGGACGACCCGCCGGCGCGCGCATCATTCTGGGTGGGGCCCGGTCTT
>CAYNNX010000464.1:0-4759 GCA_964398515.1 uncultured Streptantibioticus sp.
CCTGGGGCTTGATCTCCTGGGCCGCGAAGACGCCCTTGACCGGGGCGAGATGGGGATCGCGGTTGAGGAGTTCCAGGTAGCGGGTGAGCTGCTCGACGCCGTCGATCTCGCCGCGCCGCTTGATCTCGACGGCGACGGTTCCGCCGCCGGCGTCGCGGCAGAGGATGTCCACCGGGCCGATGGCCGTGGGGTATTCGCGCCGAATCAGCGTCCATCCCTCGCCGAGGGTTTCGATGCGGTCGGCGAGCAGTTCCTGGAGGTGGGCCTCGACCCCGTCCTTGATCAGACCGGGATCCACGCCGAGTTCGTGCGAAGAGTCGTGGAGGATCTCCTCGACGGTGATGATGAGCTTTTCGCCCGCCTTGTTGGTCACCGTCCACACGCCGTCGTCGCCCTCCTTGAGGGTGCACGGCGGCGACATCCAGTTGAGGGGTTTGTAGGCACGGTCGTCCGCATGGATCGACACACTGCCGTCGGCCTTGATCAGGAGGAGTCGCGGGGCCGAGGGCAGGTGGGCGGTGAGCCGGCCTGCGTAGTCCACGGAGCAACGAGCAATGACGAGACGCACGGTCGGCCACGCTACTCGAACCGGGACCGGATACGCGATCCGGCCCCGAGCCGCCGCCACGCACCCCGGTCCATAGGGCCCCAAGTCGGGCGGCCGAGGTTGGCCGGTTGTGCGCGCAAGCTTCTGGTGCCCCCGTACCGATCCGCCTACCGTGGGTAGCGGGAGTCGCTCGTGCGGGAGAGCTTTCGGCGGCTTCCTCCGTAATCCGTCAGGCCCTGTGCCTCCACCAGGTCTCGGGGTCGCGAGAGGAGTACCCATGTCGCTCGACGTCTCACCGGCCCTCCTCGAACAGGCCGAGCGAGGCGAGGTCGACGAAGCGGAATTCGTCGACTGCGTCCGGACCTCCCTGCCGTACGCGTGGGAGATGATCAGCTCTCTGGTGGCCCAACTGAAGGTGGACGGCGGTGCGTTCGCCGACAACAGGGTTCCGCCGCCGGACGAGCAGGCGCGGGGGCAGCTGTTGCGCGCGCTCGCCAGCGACGCCATACGCGGCGCGTTGCAAAGGCACTTCGGGGTCCGGCTTGCGTTCCAGAACTGCCACCGGGTCGCGGTCTTCCCGCTCGATGCGAGTGTCGACCCGGTCTACGCCCGTTTCACCTCCGTGCGGGCCCAACTGCTCAACCAGTCGCCACAGTTGCGCGACTGCTGAGTGCGGCCGGCCCCTCGCTCGGCTCCGCTCCCCGTGACGCGCTCCCGCTGCTTGTCAGCAGCGGGAGCACTTCGCTGCCGAGGCGCGCGACGTTCAGCTCCGTCCCGGCCAGATCACCGCACCCCTCGACCAGAAGGGCGAAGCGGGTGACGCCGGTGCGCTCGGCGGTGGCCGCGAGGCGGTCGGCGCACAGCCGCGGGGGGCCGACCGGATGGATCCGGCACAGCAGTTCGGTGTAGGCGCCGGCGTCGCGCATGCTGCGCGCCCGGCCGTCCACCGTGACGTGCGCCGCCAGCCCCTGGCGCAGCCAGCCGGGCATCGCCTTCGACATGATCTCCCTTCCGTCCTGCTCGCTGTCGGCCACCTGGACCACGCCGGCCGAGACATGGCAGACCCGGTTCACCTCTTCGAGTGAACGTCGTGCTTCGAGGGCGGCCTTGCGCCACAGCGCGGTCATCGCCGCCTTCTCGTCGTCGTCGGCGTGCATCCCGAGCAGCATCGGCAGTCCGCGCTCGGCCGCCAGCCGCACGCTCGCGGGGGAGGTGCAGGCCACCACGACGGGCGGAGCGGGCGGTGCGTCGAGGTCGTCGGGGCGCGGGACCACCGGGACCTCGCGGAAGCGGTAGCGCGGGCCGTCGGCGCCGACACGGGGCTCCCGCAGCCAGCGCAGCAGCAGGTCGAGCGACTCGGGGAACCCCGTCTCGTACGCCTCGACGCCGGTGCCGAAGACCTCCAGGTCCTGCCAGGGCCCGCCGCGGCCGACCCCCAGGGTGAACCGGCCGCCGGAGGTCAGATGGAGCAGCGCGGCCTGCTCCCCGAGGGCGACCGGGTGCGTGGTCGGCAGCACGCTGACCGCCGTGCCCACGCCGATCCGCCGTGTGCGGCCGAGCAGCAGCGCGGCCAGCGTCACCGCCGACGGGCACACCCCGTACGGCATGAAGTGATGCTCGGCCAGCCATATCGCGTCCAGTCCGGCCCGCTCGGCGGCATCGGCGGTGCGCAGCGTCCGGTACAGCGCTTCGGCGTGGCCCTGGCCCGGGAACTGGGCCGAGAGCGAGAACGCTCCTACGCGCATGGTTTACACCTCTTCCCCTGCTCCTGCCCGACAGGAGACTCCCCAATGGCATTAACGAACGACACGTGCCAACGGCACGGTCCCGATGGGGATTTCTCCCTCTGAGCCGGTGCGACCGCGCCCGCCGCCGCGCCCGGGTCTGACCCACCCCTACCCGGTGCCGCGTACGCTGGTCGCCGAAGCAGCAGCATGCCGTCGTCGTCCGTGAGGTGTCCCGTGTCTCCGCGTCGAAACCGCCCGAACCGGGCAGAGAAGCCCGATTCCTGGGACGGCGGCGACCGGCACGGTCTCGAGCGGACCGAGAGCTGGCAGGGCGAGGAGTGGGTGATGCGCCCGGTCGCCGGGACCACCGGCAAGACCTACCGCTGCCCCGGCTGCGACCAGGAGATCCCGCCCGGCGTCGGCCACGTCGTGGCCTGGCCCGAGTACGGCGGTGTGGACGACCGCCGGCACTGGCACCGCGCCTGCTGGGACGCGAAGGACCGCCGCGGCGCCAAGATCCAGCGGTCCCGCAACGCGCCGCGCCACTGAAGCCCCCGCCGTGGGTCAGGCGTCCCGCCGCTTGAGCAGGAGATACCCCCCGAGCAGTGCGGCGACCACCCACAGCACCATGATCAGCAGCCCGGTCCACGGGCCGTACGGCCGGTCGTCACCGGTGGTGACCACCATCATGATCTTCTGCCCGGCCTGGTCGGGCAGGTAGCGGGCGACCTTCCTGGTGGCGCTGACGGCCCGCAGGATGTTGGAGATCAGGAAGAAGAACGGCATCAGGATCGACAGCGACAGCAGCGGGCTGCGCAGCATCGCCGCGACCCCCATGGCGAACATCGCGATCAGCGTCAGATACAGGCCGCCGCCGAGGACCGCCCGCAGCACCCCCGGGGCGCCGATGTGGGTGCGGTGGCCGCCGAGCATCGCCTGGCCGACGAAGAACGTGACGAACGCGGTGGCCATGCCGACCGCGAAGGCGAGCACGGTGGCGACGGCCACCTTGCCGGACAGGAAGGCCCCGCGCTGCGGTACGGCCGCCAGCGAGGCGCGGATCATCCCCGAGCTGTACTCGCCCGTGACCACCAGCACCCCGAAGACGATCATGAGCAGCTGGCCCAGGCTCATCCCCGCGAAGCTGGTGTACGTCGGGTCGAACGTCAGCCGCTCCCGCAGGGTCATATGGGTGAACTGGGTGTTCGTCAGCCAGGAGATGAGCAGGCCCAGACCGATCGTGATGAGCGCGGCGAGCGAGAGCGTCCACACCGTGGACCGGACCGACCGGATCTTGGTCCACTCCGATCGCAGGACCGCCGTCGCGACCGCCATCTCACGCCTCCTCGCGCTTCTCCCGCGCCCCTTGCGTCCACCCCGCGCCCCAGGCCGCCGCGGGCCGCGCCGGCTCCGGCCGGGCGTCGTGCGCGTGGTACTCCACCGACTCGGCGGTCAGCCGCATGAAGGCCTCCTCCAGCGACGCCTGCTGGGGGCTCAGCTCGTGCAGCGTCACGCCCCGGCGGGCGGCGAGTTCGCCCAGCTCGGCCGCGTCGGCGCCGCCGACCTCGAAGGCGCCGTCGCGGGTCGTCACCGCGGCGATCCCGGCCTGCGACAACGCGTCTCGCAGCCGCTCCGGCTCGGGGGTGCGCATCCGCACGAACGACCGGGAGTTCTCAGCGATGAACCGCTCCATCGTGGTGTCGGCCAGGAGCCTGCCTTGCCCGATCACCACCAGGTGGTCGGCGGTCAGCGCCATCTCGCTCATCAGATGGCTGGAGACGAAGACCGTGCGCCCCTGCGCCGCCAGCGCCTTCATCAGGTTCCGGATCCAGTGGATGCCCTCCGGATCGAGCCCGTTGACCGGCTCGTCGAACATCAGGATCGCGGGGTCGCCGAGGAGCGCCGCCGCGATCCCCAGGCGTTGGCCCATGCCGAGCGAGAACCCCTTGGTCCGCTTGCGCGCCACCGACGTCAGCCCCACGGCCTCCAGCACCTCGTCCACCCGCCGGCGCGGGATCCGGTTGGACTGCGCGAGGCAGAGCAGATGGTTGTAGGCGCTGCGCCCGCCGTGCCACGCCTTGGCCTCCAGCAGCGCGCCGACGCAACCCAGGGGCTCCTGGAGCGCGGCGTAGGGCTTGCCGTCGATGAGCACGTCCCCGCTGGTCGGATTGTCCAGGCCCAGCACCATCCGCATCGTGGTCGACTTGCCGGCGCCGTTGGGGCCGAGGAACCCGGTGACCATGCCGGGCCGCACCGCGAAGGTGAGGTGGTCGACGGCCACCTTCTCCCCGAAGTGCTTGGTCAGCCCGTGCAGCTCGATCATGCGGTCACGCTACGCGGCTTTCGCGGGGGTTGCAGCCTGTACGCCGTGCTTCTTCGAAGCGTGGCTTTCCGGGTGCGCCTTGACCGAGCAGAGGGGCCCCGGCCGCGGGGGGGGCGGCGGGGGGGCCGGGGCGCGGAGGGCGGGGGGGGGGGGGGGGGGGGG
>CAYNNX010000464.1:4769-5312 GCA_964398515.1 uncultured Streptantibioticus sp.
CTTCGTGGTCCAGCCGGCCCGAAAAGCCAGCCGACCCCTCGCCCCGCCGGGTCACCGCCCCCGCCGGTCACCCGGCGGAGGCGAGCCGGCCGCCAACCTCAGCGCCTCAGCGCCTCAGCGCTGCGCCGGAATCGAGGCCTCGTCGGCCTGCTCCAGCTCGTCCTCGGCCTCGTTCAGCGCCGCCAGGGCGTTGACGTTCACCGCGCCGCCGGTGAGGGTGGCCAGCATCTCGCGGACGTTGGTCAGCTGGGCGTTGATGCTGTCGCGGCGGTTGGTCAGCGCCGCCAGCTCGCGCTCGGACTCGCTGCGGATGCGGTCGGCCTTGGCGTTGGCGTCGGCCACGATGTCCTCGGCCTGGCGCTGCGCGGTCTCCACCGTCTGGCGGGCGCGGCGCTCGGCGTCGGTACGCAGCTTCTCGGCCTCCAGGCGCAGCTGCTCGGCGCGGTGCTCGATCTCGGCGAGCCGCTTCTCGGCCTTGGCCTGGCGCGTGGCCAGGTCGCGCTCGGACTGCTCGCGGCGCTTGGCCAGCTTGGTCTCGAAGTC
>CAYNNX010000465.1:0-5311 GCA_964398515.1 uncultured Streptantibioticus sp.
CGAGACCGTGTCCTTCCTCGAGGTGAACACCCGGCTCCAGGTCGAGCACCCGGTCACCGAGTGCGTCACCGGACTCGACCTGGTGGCCTGGCAGATACGGATCGCGGAGGGCGCCCGGCTGCCGGGGCGGCCGCCCGTACCCCGGGGCCACGCGATCGAGGCGCGGCTGTACGCCGAGGACCCCGAGCGGGACTGGCAGCCGCAGACGGGAACCGTGCACCGCCTCGAACTCCCCGCCGTCACCGCCGAGTTCACCGTTCCCGCGGGCTGCGAGCAGGGGCTGCGGCTGGACAGCGGGGTGCGGGCCGGAGACGCCGTCGGGGTGCACTACGACCCGATGCTCGCCAAGGTCGTCGCCTGGGCGCCCACCCGCGCGGAGGCCGTGCGCCGTCTCGCCCACGCCCTGGAGCGGGCCCGATTGCACGGACCGCGGACCAACCGGGAGCTGCTGACCCGGGTGCTGCGCCATCCCGGCTTCCTGGCGGGCCGGGTGTCGACGGCGTTCCTCACCGACCACCGGGCGGATCTGCTCCCCGGGCCCGGCACCGAGGAGGCCGGGCGGCTCGCGGCGCTGGCCGCCGCGCTCGCCGACGCCGCCGGCCGCCATCCGCTCGGCGGCTGGCGCAACGTCCCCTCGCTGCCGCAGGCCAAGCGGTACCGGGCCGAGCACGGCCCGCGGGTGTACGAGGTCCGCTACCGCCTGACCCGCGGCGGCCTGGACGCCGAAGGCCACCCGGACGTGACGCTGCTGTCCGCCGCACCGGACCGCGTCGTGCTCGAAGTGGGCGGCGTGCGGCGCGAGTTCGCCGTCTCGGTGTACGGGGACCGGGTGCACGTGGACTGCGCCGCCGGGTCGGTCGCGCTCACCGCTGTGCCCCGTTTCCCGGAGCCGGAGGCGGACGCCGCACCCGGTTCCCTCCTGGCGCCCATGCCCGGCACGGTCGTGCGGGTCGCCGAGGTGCCCGTGGGCGGGCGGGTGGCGGCCGGGGAGCCGCTGGTGTGGCTGGAGGCGATGAAGATGGAGCACCGGATCAGCGCGCCCGCGTCCGGCACGCTCAGCGCACTGCACGCCGAGCCCGGCCGACAGGTCGAGGTCGGCACCGTACTGGCCGTGGTCGACGAGGACGCCGCAGTCGACGAGGAGGCCCTGGTCGATGAGGAGGGAGAGCGATGAGCGTCACCTTCGACAGCGCCCTGGTGGAGAGCGAGGAGCACCGTGCGCTGCGGCGGGCCGTCGGCGATCTCGGGCGGCGTTTCGGCCGCGCGTACTTCACGGCGGCCGTCAAGGCGGGCCGGCCCACCGACGAGCTGTGGCGGGAGGCGGGCAAGCTCGGTTATCTCGGGGTCAACCTGCCGGCCGAGTACGGCGGCGGTGGCGGCGGGCTCTCCGAACTCGCCATCGTCCTTGAGGAGTTGGGGGCGACGGGCTCGCCGCTGCTGCTGATGGTGGTCTCCCCCGCCATCTGCGGCACGGTGATCGCCCGCTTCGGCACCGAGGCGCAGAAGCAGCGCTGGCTGCCGGGGCTGGCCGACGGCTCGCTGCGGATGGCGTTCGGCATCACCGAGCCGGACGCGGGCTCCAACTCCCACCGGATAACCACCACCGCCCGCCGGGACGGCGACGGCTGGCTGCTGTCCGGGCGCAAGGTCTTCATCTCCGGTGTCGACATCGCCGACGCCACCCTCGTCGTTGGCCGCACCGAGGACGCCCGCACCGGCAGGCTAAAGCCGTGCCTGTTCATCGTGGAACGCGCGACGCCCGGTTTCGAGTACCGGCCCATCGAGATGGAGGTGGCGGCACCGGAGAAGCAGTTCGAGCTCTTCCTGGACGACGTGCGGCTGCCCGCGGACGCGCTCGTGGGCGACGAGGACGCGGGGCTGCTGCAGCTGTTCGCCGGGCTCAACCCCGAGCGGGTGATGACCGCCGCGTTCTCCCTGGGCATGGGGCGCTACGCGCTCGGCGTCGCGGTCGAGTACGCGCGCACCCGGCAGGTCTGGCAGACCCCGATCGGCGCCCACCAGGCCATCGCCCATCCGCTGGCCGCGGTCCACATCGAGCTGGAACTGGCCCGGCTGATGACCCGCAAGGCCGCCTTCCTGTGCGACGCGGGCGACGACACGGCGGCCGGCGAGGCGGCCAACATGGCCAAGTACGCCGCGGCCGAGGCCGGTGCGCGCGCCGTCGACCAGGCCGTGCACACCCTGGGCGGCAACGGGCTCACCGCCGAGTACGGGCTGGCCTCGATGCTGACCGCGTCCCGCGTGGGCCGTATAGCGCCGGTGAGCCGCGAGATGATCCTCAACTTCGTCTCGCACCACACGCTCGGCCTGCCCAAGTCCTACTGATCGCGCTGCGGAGGACCACCGTGACCGATGCCCCCCTGGTGCGCCGCGAGCACGACCGCGGCATCACCGTGCTCACCCTCGACTCACCGCACAACCGCAACGCCCTGTCCGCACGCCTGGTCCGCGAGGTGCGCGAGGGGCTCGACGCCGCCGCCGAGGACCCCGGCACCCGGGCCGTGCTGCTCACGCACACCGGGACCGTGTTCTGCTCGGGCGCCGATCTGAGCGAGGGCGAGCCGACCGGGCCGCAGGCGCTGGCCGCGCTGCTTCGGGCGATCGTGGCGTCGCCGAAACCGGTGGTGGCCCGCGCGACCGGGCACGTGCGGGCCGGGGGCCTCGGCCTGCTGGCGGCCGGCGACCTCGCGGTGGCCGGTCCCCGGGCGACGTGCGCGGTCACCGAGGCACGGCTGGGCTTGGCTCCGGCCGTCCTCTCCCTGACCGTCCTACCGCGCACCGAACCGCGCGCCGCCGCCCGCTACTACCTCACCGGTGAGGTCTTCCCCACCGCCGAGGCGATCCGCATCGGCCTGGTCAGCGCGGGCCTGGAGGCGCTGGACGGCGTTCTGGCGGGGTTGCGGGCGGCCTCGCCGCAGGGCCTGGCCGAGTCCAAACGGCTCGCCACCGCGGAGGTGCTGCGCGGCTTCGACCGCGACGCGCCGGAGCTCGCGGAGCGCTCGGCCCGGCTGTTCGCCTCGGCGGAGGCGGCCGAAGGGGTGCGGGCGTTCCAGCAGCGGCGGGAGCCGGCGTGGGCGTTGTGACCCCCAAGCAGGACCGCAGCCGTGCCACCCGGCGGCATCTGCTCCAGGCCGCCGTCGCCTGTCTGGCGGAGCACGGCTGGAGCGGCAGCACCGTCGCAGTCGTCGCCGAGCGCGCGGGCGTGTCCCGCGGCGCGGCCCAGCACCACTTCCGTACGCGCGAAGACCTGTTCACGGCGGCGATCGAGCATGTCGCCGAGGAGTGGCTGGACGTCCTGCGGGAGCGTGCCCGGGCCCTGCCGGAGGCGGGGGCGAGCCGGACGCGGGCCGTCGTGGAGATGCTCGTCGGCGTCTACACCGGCCCGCTGTTCCGGGCAGCGCTCCATCTGTGGGTGGCCGCCGCCGACGAGGACCGGCTGCGGCCGCGGGTCACGGCGCTGGAGAGCCGGATCGGGCGGGAGGCGCACCGGCTGGCGGTGGAGTTCCTCGGCGCGGACGAGAGCGTGCCCGGGGTCCGGGAGACGGTCCAGGCCACGCTGGACATGGCGCGCGGACTGGGGCTGGCGAACCTGCTGAGCGACGACGGGCCGCGCAGGGCCGCGATCGTGCGGCAGTGGTCACGGGTGCTCGACGCCGTCCTGAGCCCGGGCGGTACACCTCCCCCGCAGCGGGTAGGGGCGCCGTAGAAGGTGGACGGCGCCGTGAGGAGGTGGACGCCGTGCGTACCGGAAGCGAACCGAGCCACGCCCGCAGCCCGCTGCGAGCGCGGTTTGCCCTGGCCGTCTTCGGCCTGGTGTGGGCGCTGGGCGGCACGGCGCTCTTCGCGGCGTCGCACCACCCGGGGTGGTCCGGGTTCTTCGGGGCGATCGCGCTGGTGGCCGTGGTCGACCTGATGGTGATCGTGCACCGCCTGCACCAGGGGCCGCACTACCAGCCGGGCCGCAACGTGCCGCCGTACTGGCCGGTCGACGACGAGCGGCGGCGCGGCCGTCGCCACTGGCGCTGAGCGACCGGCTGAACGGTTCGCTGACAAGACCCTCCCGTGGACACCGCCGGCCGGTGGCCCGACTTCCCCCATTGACAAGCCGATCAAGGTAGAGCTGTCATGAGCACGGGGAGGGAGGGGGGATGCGGCGTTCCGGTGACTGGCGTTCCCCGCCTCCGACCGGCCGCGCGGAGTTGCTGGCACGGGCCCGCTCCCGGCTCGCGGGCGGCCCCGGCGTGCTGTTCTGCGGGCCCGCCGGCATCGGCAAGTCGACGTTGCTGGACGCCGCCGTGGCGCAACTTCCGCCCGGCACCACGGTGTTGGCCTCCTCCCCCGCACGGGAGGACGCCCGGCTGCCGTTCGTGGGCCTGATCGACCTGTTCGCGCCGGTGCCCGAGAGCTGCCTGGACGCCCTGCCGCCGGAGCCGGCCGCCGCGCTGCGGGCGGCGCTGCTGCGCGGCCGGGAGCCCGTCGGCGTCCAGGGGCTGCTGGCGGTACGGGTGGCCGTGCTGGAGGTGCTGCGCCGGCTGGCCGCGAAGGGGCCGGTCGTGCTGGCCGTGGACGACCTTCAGTGGCTGGACGAACCCAGCGCGGAGGCGCTCGCGTTCGCCCTGCGGCGCACCGG
The DNA here is from genome assembly GCA_964398515.1 of uncultured Streptantibioticus sp. Lineage (GTDB taxonomy): Bacteria > Actinomycetota > Actinomycetes > Streptomycetales > Streptomycetaceae > CAYNNX01. The sequence continues at coordinate 4,652 of CAYNNX010000465.1, forward strand.
CGGCCTGGAGGTGCGGATGGTCGCCGCGGAACGGGTCGCCGACGGGGACCAGCCGCAGCGGCTGCGCTGCTGCCCGCCGGGCACGGCCGAGTTGGCGGTGCCGCCCATGACCGCCGAGGAGACCGCCGCGCTGCTGCGCTCGGGCGGCGGTGCCGCGCTGCCGCTCCCGATGCTGCGGGCCATCCAGCGCACGGCGGCCGGGAACCCCCTGTACGCCGTGGAATTGGCGCGCGCGGCGCTGCGCGACGGTGTGGCCGACGGTCCGCTGCCGGTGCCGCCGAGGCTGCGCGCGCTGCTGCTGGACCGGGTGCGCACGCTGCCGCAACCCGCACGCCGCACCCTCCTGGTCGCCAGCGCGGCCGCCCGGCCCACGATCACCCTGCTGCGCACGGCCGGGATCGCGGACCCGCAGGAGGACCTGGCGGAGTCCGAGCGGCTGGGGGTCGCGGGGGCCGACACCGACGGGGTCGTGCGCTTCAGCCACCCGCTGCTGCGCGCCGCCGTCTACGCCGACGCCTGCGGGAACGACCGGCGCCGCGCCCACGCGCTGCTGGCCGCCGCCGTCACCGAACCGGTGGAGCGCGCCCGGCATGTGGCGCTCGCCCACCCGCACGAGGACGAGGCGATCGCCGCGGCCGTGACGACCGCCGCCGCCTCGGC
>CAYNNX010000466.1:0-5301 GCA_964398515.1 uncultured Streptantibioticus sp.
GCCACAGCATGGCGTCGACGAGGGTCGTCTTGCCGTGGTCGACGTGGGCGACGATGGCGACGTTGCGGATGTCGTTGCGCGTGGGCATACTGCGGCGCTTCTCCCGGATCCCGGATTCGGTGGATGGCGATCCGCCATCCTCGGCGAACCTGCCCGCCGGGCGAGTGAAGCCGCGGCCGTCATCCATGGTACGGGGCCCGCGCGGAAACGGTCGCCCGGGCGGTCGCTCCCGGCCCGCCGAGGCCGATATGCCTGGCGGGTGCCCTCACGCCTCTGCCATGATCGCGGATCGTGCCCATACCCCCGCTCCCGAACTCCGCGCCACTACCGCCCGCCAAGCGGCGCGACCCCGGAAAGGCCCGCCTGCTGGTCGTGGTCCCGGCGGTGCTGATCGGGGCGTACTTCGGCATCCGCCACGCGTCCTCGCCGCATGGCTGGGCCGTGGACCCCCTGGGTGTGTGCGTCGGAGTGTTCCTCGGCATTCAGCTGCACGTGCTGACCACGGTCGCGCTCGGCCCGCTGACGGGGGCGAGGACGGTCTGGAGCTCCGTGGGGCTGGGGCGGTGGCTCGGCTCGGCGTGGATCGCCGGGCGGCTGGTGGCGTTCCGGATGCTGCCGATCGTGCCGTTCACCGCGGTCCCGGTGCTGACGTGGCGGCGGGGGCTGAAGTGGCGGCTGTGGTCGGGTGAGCTCGTCGCGCTCGGCGGGCAGGCGGCCGTCGCCGCGGCGCTTGTCCGCCAGGGCGCGCCCTTCGCGGCCGGGCTCGGCTGCGGTGTGGCACTGCTGGTGGTGAGCACCCTGCTCAACAAGCCCGGACAGCCGACCTCGCGGCTGTGGACCCTGGTCCGGCTGCCCTTCGGCGCGCACCAGGCACAGCGGCTGGACGAGTGGGTCTTCAGCCCGGCCGTGCTGCGGGCGGCGCAGGCGTTGGGGGGCGGGCGGATCGACGAGGCCCGGCAGGCGCTGGCCGCCGCCGGGCCCGAGGCGGGCGAGGCCGAGGGCGGCGGGCAGCGGCGGCTGTGGACGGGCTGCTCCGTCGCGCTCGCCTGCGGGGAGTCGGCCGAGGCGGCCCGGCTCGCCGGTGTCCTGGCCGAGCGCTCCTCGGCGCAGACGCTGCGGCTCGGCGCGCTCCAGCTCTACGCCCAGGCGATGACCGACGGCGTGGAGGCGGGGGTGTTCTCGGCGCAGGAGGCGCTGCCCGCGTTCCTCCGGACGCTGGAGGCGATCCGGAGCGTCCAGCCGCTCGCCCTGCGCGGGACGGATCTGACCGCCGTGGAGTCGCTGGTGCGGCACCAGCCCGCCGAGGCGGCCCAGCAGGCGGCCCAGGCGGCACGCGTGGCGCCGAACGCGCTCACCCGCGCCCGGGCGCTGTGCACGCAGGCCATCGCCCTCACCCAGCTCGGCAGGGCGCAGGAGGCTCGCCGGGCCCTGGGGACCGCCGCCCGGCTCGCGCCCGATCTGCGGCGGATCGCCGTGGTGGCCGCGATGGCGGAAGGCGGCGCGGCCCCGGCCGCTCCCCACCGTGCGTGAGGCGGCCGTGCGTGAGGCGGCCGCCCCGGCGCCGCCCACTCACTTCCTGAAGCCGATGTCCTGGTAGCGCGGGGTGGCGAAGCCGAAGGCGCCCGCGTTGGCGACGGATGCCCTCTGGGCGACGAGTTGGGGCGCCTGGTAGAGGGGGATGGAGCCGGCCGCCGCCCAGATGCGGGCGTCAGCGCGGCGGGCCAGGGCGGCGGCCTTGGCCGGGTCGAGCTCCGAGCTCGCCGCGTCCAGCAGGCGGTCGATCTGGTCGGTGCCCACGCGGGCGTAGTTCTGCTGCACCGTCAGCGAGCCGTCGGGGGCCGGGACCGGCTTGGTGTAGACCGGGCGGGCGTCGTTGACCGGGTAGGCGCTGCCGGGCCAGGAGTACAGGGCCAGGTCGAAGTCGCCGGAGGCGATGTGGTCCTTGAAGAAGCCGTCGTCGGGGACGCGTTCGATCCGGGTGCGCACCCCGATCTTCGCCAGCATGTGGGCGATCCGGTCGCCGACCGCCCCGAGGGTCGGGGAGTTGGCGGGGACCACGAAGCGCAGGGCGAGCGGGTGCCCGGTCCTGTCGGCGAGTTGGGCGGCGGGCTCCACGACCGCTTCGCGCTGGGCGAGCACGGAGGCCGAGGGGCTCGCTGATGCGTCGTCGGGGGCCTCCACGTCCTCGTCGGGGGTGTCGGAGGCGGCGGGGGCGGTCGCGGAGGGCGCCCGGTGCGGGGGCGCCGGACGGCCGGGAGCCGGGGCGGCTGCCGCGGCCGTGGTGGTGGCGGAGGCCTTGCCGGGCCGCCAGCCCGCGTCGCCGAGCATGGCCTGGGCGGTCTTCGGGTCGGTGCGGCCGACGGCCGAGCTGTTGTCCCGGTAGCCGTACTGGGAGGCCATCACCAGGTGGTTGCCGAGGGGCCGGGCGGGCAGGCCGGCCGGGCGCAGCACGAGGTCGGCGAGGGCCTGCCGGTCGATGGCGCGGGCGATCGCGCGGCGCACGCGCTCGTCGGCGAGCGGGCCGCTGCCGCCGTTGAGGGTGAGCTGGGTGTAACCCGCCTCCGGGGCCTTGCGGACCACGAGCCCGTGGCCCTTGGGGATCTGCGGCAGCGCGGCGGAGTCGACCTCGGCCAGGTCGACGCTTCCGTCGGCCAGTGCGGCGGGCCGCTGCGCGCGGGGGACGGCGGTGAGCACGATCGCGTCCAGCTTGGCGGGCGCGCCCCACCAGTGCGGGTCGCGCCGCAGGGTGACCGTGCCGTCCCGGGGATCGACCCGGCCGAGCCGGAAGGGCCCGGCGGTGGCCGCGAGCCTGCCGCGGGCGCCGCCGTTGAACGCGTCGGGGCTGCCGGTGACGCTCTTCGGGTACAGCGGCGTGAACAGCGACTGCCAGGCGGCGAAGGGGCGTGTGAAGGTGACCTGGACCTCGCGGTCGTCCCGGCCGCGCTCGACGGAGGCGATCCGGTCGTAGCCGTCGTTGTGGGCGCTCCAGTACGCGGGGTTCTCGCCGCTGAGCGCCTTCCACTGGGCGACGAAGTCGTCGGCGCCGATCGCCCGGCCGTCGCTCCAGCGGGCGCTGGGGTTGAGCCGGTAGCGGACGACCTGCGGGGCGCGCCGGACGACTTCGGCGGACTCCAGGTAGTCGTCGTTGCGCCGGGGGCGTCCGCGGCCGTCGACGGTGAACAGGGCGGGCAGCACGGCGGAGGCGATCTGGGAGGTCTGGGGGTCGGCGGCGGACTGGTAGGTGTTGAGGGTGGCCGGGACCGCGTCCACGGCCCAGCGCAGGGTGCCGCCGTCCCGTACGGCGGAGCGCGAGGCGGCCGCGATGTCGACGGCGGCGGGGGCGTGATCGGCCTCGGACGGCGCCGGGCCCCCGGTGCACCCCGCCAGCGCGGGCAGCAGCGCCAGGGCGCCCGCGGTGGCGGCCGACACGGCGGCGGTGCGGGGCCGGGCGGCTGCACGTCGTCGGCGGAGGGCGGCGTCAGTGGTGCGGTGCATGGAACGTACCTCCGGGAACTCCCGCCCCCGCTGCGGCATCGGCCGGGGACATGCGCTTGTCGCGATCTGTGCCGTTTATCGCACCTACTGAAGATCACCCGTCCGCCTCGCGCGGGGCGACACGTCGCGGCGCGCACCGAGGCCACCCGTGCGGCCGATACGGCCCGGCGGGATCCGGCGATACGGACCGATCCGGGCTACTCTCTTCCCAAATGCACATGTGACGCGCGACACTCTCTGGGCGCGATTGTCGCCACCCGCACGCCCCCCGCGGAGGTGCTAGTTCATGTCACTCCAGGACGAACTGACGGCGACCCGACGTCGGCTCGACGAGCTCGACCGCTCCCTCGCCACGTTGGAGCAGCACGTAGGGCCGAGCCTGCACATGCGGCGGGTCCGCACGGACGCCGACCATCTGCGGGAGGACCTGGCGCTGCTGATCGAGTCCGCTCCGCAGGAGGCCTCCCGGACGGCCACCGACAGGCCGGACATGATCACCGTGCCGGACGCCCCCTACGACCGTTCGCTGTGGACCGGCGCCGAGGACGAGGGGCTGGGGTTCCAGGACCGGCACGCACCGTAGCCGCGAGCGCGCCAGGCGCGCTGCGGGCGCCCCGGCCGTCCGCCTCCCCTCCCCGACCCCACACACTCCATACGGAGTCCCCTTGGCCACCATCCAGACCCCAGGCCCCGTCCCCTCCGGTCCGGGAACCGACGGCGTCCACGCCCCCGGGCGCGCCGCGATCCGGGACCGCCACCTGCGTACCGACCGGTGGTGGCTCGCGCCCGCCACGACGGTCGCCGTGCTCACCGCGTTCGTCGTCTACTCCACCTGGCGGGCGTTCGCGGGCGGCGACTACTACGCGCCGCCTTACGTCTCGCCGTTCTACTCCCCGTGCCTCGCCCACGACTGCGTCGCGATGAAGGGCGGGGCGAACTGGCCGCTGTTCGGACCGTGGTGGGGTATCTCGCCCGCGCTGATCGTGCTGATCTTCCCGCTGGGCTTCCGGCTGACCTGCTACTACTACCGCAAGGCGTACTACCGGGGGTTCTGGGCCTCGCCCCCGGCCTGTGCGGTGGCCGAGCCGCACGCGAAGTACACCGGGGAGACGCGGCTGCCGCTGATCCTGCAGAACGTGCACCGGTACTTCTTCTACTTCGCGCTGGTCTTCGCGGTCATCCTCAGCTACGACGCGGTCCTGGGCTTCCGCGACGCGCACGAGCACTGGGGGCACATGGGCCTCGGCACGCTCGTCCTGCTCGTCAACATCGCGCTCATCTGGGCCTACACGCTCTCCTGCCACTCGTGCCGGCACATCGTCGGCGGGCGGCTGAAGAACTTCTCCAGGCACCCGGTGCGCTATCGGATGTGGACCGCGGTGAGCAGGCTCAACGCCCACCACATGGCCTTGGCCTGGGCGTCGCTGGTGAGCGTCGCCCTCGCCGACGCCTATGTCTACCTGGTCGCCAGCGGCGCGTTCGACGACCCGAAGTTCTTCTAGCAATCCGGCGAAGGGGATGCGGCTCAGCATGACGGAAGTCGAACGGCACACCTACGACGTCGTGGTGGTCGGCGCGGGCGGGGCGGGGCTGCGGGCCGCCGTAGAAGCGCGCGAGCAGGGGCTGCGTACGGCGGTGATCTGCAAGTCGCTCTTCGGCAAGGCGCACACCGTGATGGCCGAAGGCGGCATCGCGGCCGCCATGGGCAACTCCAACCCGCGCGACAACTGGCAGGTCCACTTCCGCGACACGATGCGCGGCGGGAAGTTCCTCAACAACTGGCGCATGGCCGAACTCCACGCCAAG
>CAYNNX010000467.1:0-5287 GCA_964398515.1 uncultured Streptantibioticus sp.
GACGTCGTCGCGATCGAACGGACCCGTGAGTTCCGCGGCCGCTACCACGTGCTCGGCGGGGCCATCAGCCCGATCGAGGGCGTCGGCCCGGACGACCTGCGGATACGCGAGCTGCTCGCCCGGCTCGCGGACGGCACGGTGACCGAGCTGATCCTGGCCACCGACCCCAACCTCGAAGGCGAGGCCACCGCCACCTACCTGGCGCGGATGGTCAAGCCCATGGGACTGAAGGTGACGCGCCTGGCCAGCGGGCTGCCCGTCGGAGGCGATCTGGAGTACGCCGACGAGGTCACGCTGGGACGCGCCTTCGAAGGGAGACGACTGCTCGATGTCTGACGCTGCGGTGCGCAAAAAGCAGGCCGCCGACCACCGGCCGGCGCCACAGGACCGCCCGCGCGGCTCCGCCGAGCCGGACGACTTCGCGGTGCAGATCGCGGACCAGGTGGAGAGCTTCATTGTCGCGGTCCGCGAGGTCGCCAAGGGCGACGAGCCGGCCAGCGCGGTGCCGTTCCTGCTGCTGGAGGTCTCCCAGCTGATGCTCGCGGGAGGCCGGCTCGGCGCGCACGAGGACTTCGTCCCCGACGAGCGCTACGAACCGGACGCGGGTCCCGAGCCCGACGCCGACGAGCTGCGCGAGCAGCTGGCCGTGCTGCTGGAGCCCATAGACGTCTACTCCGAGGTCTTCGACCCCTACGTCCCGCGCAGCATGCCGGTGGCGTGCCGGATCTCCGACGACCTGGCCGACGTGGTGACGGACCTGTCGCACGGTCTGGCGCACTACAAGGAGGGCCGGATCAGCGAGGCCCTGTGGTGGTGGCAGTTCTCCTACCTGTCCAACTGGGGGCCGACCGCCAGCGCCTCCCTGCGCGCCCTGCAGTCCCTGGTGGCGCACGTGCGCCTGGACTCGCCGTTGGAGGAGCTGGACGGGCTGGACACCGACGGCCAGCCCGAGGGCGGCGACGAGAGGCTCGCCGAGGAGGCCGGCCGGGTGATGCAGGCCGAGCTCGGCGACCGGCTGGGGCTGGGCGGCCGCGAGCCCTGAGCGGTCCCGCCGCGCTGGTAGCGGGCCGGGGGCCACGGGCTGCTATGGCCCGTACGCCCCCTTCGATGTGACCTGTCTTACGCTTTCGTGTGCTTCCGGATGCAGCGGGCAGGCTTCGCCGCTGAGCGGTGGACGACCACTCCGGATGCTTCGGTTTCGGGACCGGACCGGGCATCTCACGATGTGATACGACCCGGGTGGCCGCGCCTCGCTCGTTAGACTGAGCCGACCGCATACCCCTGCCGGGGTCTGGGGGGAGACCCCCAGAAGACACAGTTGCGAGGAGCGCACGTGGGCCTTGTCGTGCAGAAGTACGGCGGCTCCTCCGTTGCGGATGCCGAGGGCATCAAGCGCGTTGCCAAGCGAATCGTCGATGCCAAGAAGAGCGGCCACCAGGTGGTCGTCGTGGTATCGGCGATGGGCGACACGACGGACGAGCTGATCGATCTCGCGCAGCAGGTATCGCCGATCCCTGCCGGACGCGAGTTCGACATGCTGCTGACCGCCGGAGAGCGGATCTCCATGGCACTGCTGGCGATGGCGATCAAAAACCTCGGGCACGAGGCGCTGTCGTTCACCGGTAGCCAGGCAGGCGTGATCACCGACTCGGTCCACAACAAAGCGCGGATCATCGATGTCACGCCGGGTCGCATCCGGGACGCGATCGACTCCGGCGCGGTCGCCATCGTCGCCGGCTTCCAGGGCGTGTCCCAGGAGAGCAAGGACATCACCACGCTGGGCCGCGGCGGCTCCGACACCACCGCGGTCGCGCTCGCGGCGGCGCTCGACGCCGAGGTGTGCGAGATCTACACCGACGTGGACGGCGTCTTCACCGCCGACCCGCGGGTGGTGAAGAAGGCGCGCAAGATCGACGAGATCCCCTACGAGGACATGCTCGAACTCGCCGCCAGCGGGTCCAAGGTGCTGCACCTGCGCTGCGTCGAGTACGCCCGCCGCTACAACATCCCCATCCACGTCCGGTCCTCGTTCTCCGGGCACGTGGGTACGTGGGTGCGCAACAAGCCTGAAGGAGAAGGACAAGCCATGGAGCAGGCGATCATCTCGGGCGTCGCCCACGACACCTCCGAGGCCAAGATCACGGTTGTCGGCGTGCCGGACAAGCCGGGCGAGGCCGCGACGATCTTCCGCACGATCGCCGACGCCGAGATCAACATCGACATGGTCGTGCAGAACGTCTCGGCCGCGGCGACCGGGCTGACCGACATCTCCTTCACCCTGCCGAAGACCGACGGCCACAAGGCCATGGAGGCGCTGACCAAGGCCAAGGGCCAGATCGGCTTCGACTCGCTGCGCTACGACGACCAGATCGGCAAGGTGTCGCTGGTCGGCGCCGGCATGCGCACCAACCCCGGCGTGACCGCCGCCTTCTTCGAGGCGCTGTCCAACTCGGGGGTGAACATCGAGCTCATCTCGACCTCCGAGATCCGCATCTCGGTCGTCACCCGCGCCGACGACGTCAAGGCCGCCGTGCAGGCCGTGCACACCGCCTTCGGCCTCGACAGCGAGACCGACGAAGCGGTCGTCTACGGAGGGACCGGACGATGAGCGCCACCGCCACACGCAAGCCCACTTTGGCCGTCGTCGGCGCCACCGGCGCGGTCGGCACGGTGATGCTGGGCATCCTCTCCTCCCGCGAGGACGTCTGGGGCGAGATCCGGCTGATCGCCTCGGCCCGCTCGGCCGGCCGCAAGCTGGTCGTGCGCGGTGAGGAGGTGGAGGTGATCGCGCTCAGCGAGGAGGCGTTCGAGGGCGTCGACGTCGCGATGTTCGACGTGCCCGACGAGGTCTCCGCGCAGTGGGCGCCGATCGCCGCCGCCAAGGGCGCGGTCGCGGTGGACAACTCGGGCGCGTTCCGGATGGACCCGGACGTCCCGCTGGTCGTCCCGGAGGTGAACGCGCACGCGGCCCGCATCCGCCCGCGCGGCATCATCTCCAACCCCAACTGCACGACCCTGTCGATGATCGTCGCGCTGGGTGCGCTGCACGCCGAGTTCGGCCTCACCGAGCTCGTGGTCTCCTCCTACCAGGCGGCGTCCGGCGCCGGGCAGCCCGGCATCGACACCCTGCGCGAGCAGCTCGCCAAGGTCGCCGAGGACACCGGCCTGGGCACCCAGCCCGGTGATGTGCGGCGCGCGGTGGGCGACTTCGGGCCGTTCCCGGCACCGCTGGCGCTCAACGTCGTGCCGTGGGCGGGCTCGCTGAAGGACGAGGGCTGGTCCTCGGAGGAGCTGAAGGTACGCAACGAGTCCCGCAAGATCCTCGGCCTGCCCGACCTGCGGGTCAACGCGACCTGTGTGCGCGTGCCCGTGATCACCACGCACTCGCTCACCGTGCACGCGCGGTTCGAGAACGAGGTGAGCGTCGCCCGGGCGCACGAGATCCTCGGCAGCGCGCCCGGCGTCGTGGTCTGCGACAACCCGGCCGAGGGCGAGTTCCCGACCCCGGCTGACGTCGTGGGCACCGACCCGACGTGGGTCGGCCGGGTGCGCCGCGCGCTGGACGACCCCTGCGCGCTGGAGCTCTTCCTGTGCGGCGACAACCTCCGCAAGGGCGCGGCGCTCAACACCGCGCAGATCGCGGAGCTCGTCGCGGCGGAGCTCACCGCGGGTGCACCCACCGAGAAGTGAGCCCGTGCGCCCGCCCCGGAGCGCGCGTTGTGAAGAAACTGTGATGAAATCGCAGGTCTGTACCGCTTGATGTGAGCGTCCCTCACGTTCGACAATTCGCTCCCCGCCTTACTGCAACCGGCAGTTGGGCGGGGAGCGTCTTTATATCGCTTTGTGTCGGGACCACCGCGGCAGTGGGGATTGAGTTGGTTCGCATGGGGATCTCGTACAACCCCGCGGGGGATACGCGTGTCCAACTGTCGTGGCAGAGGCACTCGGCATCCAACCCCGCTTGGCGCGTTTCGCGCCGCCGTCCTCCCGCGCCTCCCGCGCCTCCGGCGGCCTGCCGGTGATCGCTCCATGGCCCTCCACCGGTCTTCGGCACGGGGAACCCCAGCCCCTCGCCTCCGACACCGCGCCCGCTGACCAGCCGATGGCAGCGGGCACCACGGTCGACCACCTCACCGAGACCTACCGGGCCCACTACCGGTCGCTCCTCGGCCTCGCGGCACTGCTCCTGGACGACACCGCCTCCTGCGAGGACGTCGTCCAGGAGGCCTTCATCCGCGTCCACTCCGCCCGCAGCCGGGTCCGCGAACCGGAGAAGACCCTGGCCTACCTGCGCCAGACCGTCGTCAACCTCTCCCGCTCCGCGCTGCGCCGCCGCATCCTCGGCCTCAAGCTCCTCGCCAAGCCCATGCCCGACATGGCGAGCGCCGAGGAGAGCGCCTACGAGCAGCTGGAGCGGGACCAGCTGATCCGTTCCATGCGCGGACTGCAGCGGCGCCAGCGCGAGGTGCTGGTGCTGCGATACTTCGCCGACATGACCGAGGCCCAGGTCGCCGAGACCCTCGGCATATCGATCGGTTCCGTCAAGGCGTACGGTTCGCGGGGCATCGCCGCGCTCCGGGTCGCCATGGAGACGCCGGCATGAGCACGACCCCCTTCGCCCCCGACGATCCGGACGGCATGGCTGACGAACAGCGCGATCCCTTCACAGTGGCCTTCCCCGAGGCGTCCGGCGAGCCGTCCCGCGAGAGCGGCGACCACCCCGCCGACTCGCTGAACGAACTCGCCCTGCGCCGCCTGCTGCACCAGGCGGTCGAGGAGGTCCAGCCCTCGCCCGACGCGCTGGAGCGGCTGCGGCGCGCCGTGCCGGCCCGCCGGGTCCGCCGCAGGCAGGCGATGGTCGGCGCGGCGGCGGGGGTCCTGCTCGTCGTGGGGCTTGCTGCGCTGCTCGGCATGATCGACATCGGCAACCGCGCCAACGCCTCCAATCGCGTGCGCCAGGCCGCAACCAGCCTGGCCCGCGAGGTGACCGAGGACGCCCGCTCGCTGCCCTACACAGGCCTGACCCCTTCCGCGCTCCCCGGCGAGCTGCAGGCGCTGATTGCCGGATCAACCGTGTCGGGGCCGAACCTCGTCGTGACCCGCGGCTATACCGGCGGCAACTACACCTTCAACGTTTCCCTGACGGCGTGCTCCCTCGATGACCCGAGCGATGGATACGGCGACCACAGCCAGCCCCCGCTCAGCGGTGGGACGTGGTGCCCCGACGTCGCACCCAGCGGCACGGCCGACCCGAACCCGGACAATATGAAGCGCGTCTCGGTCACAG
>CAYNNX010000468.1:0-5283 GCA_964398515.1 uncultured Streptantibioticus sp.
CGACAGCGTCGCCTGGCACGGCGACCGGATCGGCCGCGGCGAGCGCCAGGACACCATGGTCGCCATCGTCTCCGTGGGTGAGCCGCGCACCCTGCTGCTGCGCCCCCGCGCCGGCGGACGGACCGTACGGCAGTCGCTGGGCCACGGGGACCTGATCGTGATGGGCGGCTCCTGCCAGCGCACCTGGGACCATGCCATACCCAAGACGAGCAAGCCGGTCGGGCCGCGGATCAGCATCCAGTACCGCCCCCGCGGCGTGCGGTAGGGGCCGGGTGGGCGTCAGGACGGCGGAGTCGGTCCGACCCACCCGAACGACCTCTCCACGGCGCGCTGCCAGTTCTCGTACTCCGCCTCCCGCCGCGCGGGGTCCATCGACGGCAGCCACTGCGCCGCACGGTGCCAGTTGCGGCGCAGTACCTCCAGGTCCGGCCAGTAACCGGCGGCGAGCCCGGCGGCGTACGCGGCGCCCAGGGAGACCGTCTCGGACACCATCGGACGGACCACCGGCACATCGAGCACGTCGGCGAGGAACTGCATGAGCAGGTTGTTGGCGGTCATGCCGCCGTCGACTCTCAGGGTCTTCAGGGCGACGGACGAATCGGCGTTCATCGCGTCGACGACTTCGCGGGTCTGCCAGCCGGTGGCCTCCAGCACGGCGCGGGCCAGGTGTCCCTTGGTGATGTACGAGGTCAGACCGACGATCACGCCGCTCGCGTCGCTGCGCCAGTGCGGGGCGAACAGTCCGGAGAACGCCGGAACGATGTAGCAGCCGCCGTTGTCCTCCACCGTGCGGGCCAGGGTCTCTATCTCCGGTGCACTGTTGATCAGTCCCAGGCGGTCCCGGAACCACTGCACCAGCGCGCCGGTGACGGCGATCGGCCCTTCCAACGCGTAGACCGCCGCCTCGTCCGCGATCTTGTAGCCGACCGTGGTGAGCAGTCCGTGCCGCGAGCGCACGGCGCGGGAGCCGGTGTTCAGCAGCAGGAAGCTGCCGGTGCCGTAGGTGCACTTCGCCTCGCCCGGGGCGAAGCAGGTCTGCCCGAACAGCGCCGCCTGCTGGTCGCCGAGGGCGGCGCAGATACGAACCCCGGACAGCGCCGCGCGGGCGTCACCGTAGTACTCGGCCGACGACCGGATCTCCGGCAGCATCGCGCGCGGCACACCGAAGTACGTCAGGAGCTCGTCGTCCCAGGTCAGCGTGCGGATGTTCATGAGCATCGTGCGGCTGGCGTTGGTGGCGTCGGTGATGTGCACTCCGCCGTCGGCCCCGCCGGTGAGGTTCCACACCAGCCAGCTCTCCATCGTGCCGAACAGCACGTCACCGCGTTCGGCGCGGTCGCGCAGGCCGTCGACGTGGTCGAACAGCCAGCGGATGCGCGGCGCGGAGAAGTACGTCGCAGGCCGCAGGCCGCACCGTTCCAGGAAGAAGTCGTCACCGGTCGAGCGCCGCAACTCCTCGACCAGGGTGGCGGTGCGGGTGTCCTGCCAGGTGATCGCGTTGCCCACGGGGACGCCGGTCAGGCGATCCCAGACCACCGTGGTCTCGCGCTGGTTGGCGATGCCGATCGCGCAGACCTGTTCGGGGCCGACGCCGGCATGGGACAGCGCCCGCGGCACGATCCGCTGCAGGTTGCCCCAGATCTCGACGGCGTCGTGCTCCACCCAGCCCGGTCGCGGGAAGTGCTGGTGGTGTTCCCGCTGGGCGACCGACACCAGGCGGCCGGAGTGGTCGAAGAGGATGCACCGGGTGGAGGTGGTGCCCTGGTCGATGGAGATCACATAGCGCTCAACCATGGCGTCTGCCTTCGAACGGCGTGCGTAGCGGGCATGGGGCTCACCAGCGGGTCGCGCCCAGGTCTCGGGAGATCGCCCGGGCGGCGTCGCGGACCAGGGCGACCAGGGACGAGTGCGGCCTGCCCTTGCTGTCGCAGAGGCGTTCGACCGCGCCAGAGACGGCGACGGCACCCACCACCAGTCCCCCCTGCCCCCGGATCGGCGCCGCGATGTCGGCCTCGCCCAACGTCATCTCCTGGATCCCGGCGGCCCATCCCGTCTCCCGGACCTCCCCCAGCGCCCGCGTCAGCCCCTGCCCGGTGACCAGGGTGTGCCGGGTGTAGGCCTCCGGTCCGGCTTCGAGTACCGCGTCTGGCGACGCGGCACCGTAGGCCAGCAGGACCTTGCCCAGCCCGCTGGCGTGCAGCGGAAGCAGCGAGCCGACCTCCAGCGTCTGGAAGGTGTCGTCGGGCCGGAAGACGTGGTGGACGATGAGCACCTTGCCCTCGAGGTGCGTGCCGAGGCGGACCGCCTCACCGCTGCGGGCTGCCAGGGCGTCGGCCCAGTTGATGGAGCGGGAGCGCAGTTCGTTGACGTCGAGGTAGCTGGTGCCGAGGTGCAGCAGCGCCGCTCCGAGCTGGTACTTGCCGGTCACCCGGTCCTGCTCGACGAAGTCGACACTCTGCAGGGTGCGCAGGATGCCGTGGGCGGTGCCCTTGGCCAGTCCCAGGGAGGCGGCCACCTCGCCCAGGCCCAGTCGCCCGGAACCCCCGGCGAGCAGCCGCAGGATCGCCGCCGCCCGCTCGATCGACTGAACCGGGCCGGCCATGACGCGATCGTAGCTCCGCACCAGACGGCACGGCTCATCGAGCGGAGCCGCGGCCGCGCGCCCTCAACCGGCGGGCCATACGGTTGACCGAGGAAATCATCCAGGATTGAACCACAATGTTCGGCAATGCCGACTGCCATTCGTTGACCCGGATGATCCGGGTCCCTAGCGTCGGCCGGAGAAAAGCGTCCAACGTGATCCGGCGCATGGGACGGCGCCGGCGGCGCCAGGGCACCGCATCGGGCCCGGCGTCCGCGAGGAGGACACATGGCGGACCAGCTGACAATCCCAGGAACCGGCGGCGCACTGCCCGCGGGGCGAGCCGTGCCCGCAGCGGCCTTCGGCATCGCCCTCCCGGCTCGGAGGGCCGAGGCATGGAGCTGATGCAGGCCGCGAACGACACGCGGGAGTCCGACGTGGCGCCCGCGCCAGGCAGTGTCGGCCTTGAAGCCGGCCATACCTTCCCGCTGCCGCACATCCTGGAGGCGGTCGCCGCCGTGCGCCATCGCGCGCGCACGGTGCTCGCCGACTGGGACCTGTCCGGGGACGCCCTGGACGAGGCGCTTCTGGTGGTATCGGAGCTGATCACCAACGCGGTCGTGCACGCGCTGCCGCCTGCCGTGCTGCACCTGGGCTCGAGCCGGGTCGACGGGCGCCGCGCCCTGCACATCGAGGTCACCGACGGCGGAGCGGCGCCCCGCCCGCACCGGCCGCTCGACGACCTGGAGCCGGACGAGCACGGACGCGGCCTCGGCATCGTCACCGCGCTGTCCGCCCGTCACGGCACCCGCGTCCACCGCGGCCGCGTCACCCGGTGGGCGGAGCTGCCCGTCGGATGACCGGCCCGCGGGACGCAGACCGGGGCGGGCCGCGGCCTCAGCCGCCCGCCCGCCACACGTACCACGTGCCCGTTCCGTAGCCGCTGTCGGCGTTCGCCTTGGCCACCAGGCGGTAGCCGTGCCGCGCGGCGAGGCCGGCGTCGATCTGGTGGTCCAGGGCCGCGGTGGGGCCGTAACGCAGCACCACCAGGTCGAAGTAGTGGTCGGCGATCGCGGCTTGGTAGGCCGGAACACCGGCGTAGTGCCGGCCCTTGTGGTCGGTGTACTCGAAGTAGTAGGTGCCGGCCCACTGGTAGGGCTGCACCAGGTCGCGCAGGTAGTAGCGCGGGACCTCGGACTCCTCGACCAGGTAGTGGCCGGTGACCGGGCGCACCTGGGTGCGCAGGATCCGCACCTGCTCGGCTGCGTTCGGCCACTGCCGGAAGAACTGGGCGGACTGCTGGATGCCGAGTTCCGCGATCAGCAGACAGGCGCCCAGGGCCAGGCCCAGTCTGCGCGGATCGTGCAGCCGGGAGCCGACCAGCCGGGACAGCGTGTACCCGGCCATCGGCGCCGCGAAGAACAGCCCGTAGCCGACGTGCTTGTGCAGGGAGGTCAGGGTCTGCAGGTGGATCTGGTACGCGGGGGCCAGCAGCGCCGTGCCGCTGAGCACCACGCCCAGCGCGAGGCGGCCGGGCCAGCTGTCGCGGCGCGGGCCCGCCGCGGCACCGTGCGCGCGGACCAGCAGCAGCGTGCCGGTGACGGCCAGGACGAACACCACTCCCCCGTACTGCGCGCAGTCCCAGGCGATGACCCGCACGGGATCCGTGCCGGCCTGCCGTGCCGTGGTGGTGCTGCGCACTCCGGCGAGAAAAGCCGTGCCCGCCAGCCGCAGCATTCCGTATCCGCAGGCCCCCGCGGTGGCCGCGACCAGCAGGCCGCGCAGGGCCGCGCGCCACCAGCCGCGGTCGGGGACGGCAGCCAGCACCGCCAGCACCACCACCGTGGGCACGAACAGCAGCGCCGCGTACTTGGTCAGCGCCGCCAGCGCCAGCGGCGGCCCGGCGAGCAGCACGGCGGCGAGCGGCGAGCGCACGGTGCGCACCGCGATCCACGAGCCGAGGGCGAGCAGGAAGAGCGCGGTGGCGTCGTACGTCGCCAGGTGGCCCAGGAAGAGCGTCGGGCCGGTGAGGGCGAAGGCGGCTGCGGCCAGCAGTCCGGCCTGGCGGCCGAAGAGACGGCGGGTCAGGCCGTACAGCAGCACGGTGGTGGCCAGCATCATCAGCAGGCTGAGCGCGCGGGCCCCGGCCAGGCCGGCCGCGCCGTCGGCGAGCGCACCGAGCACCGGGTAGAGGAAGGGTGCGCCGGAGAAATAGCTCGCGTAGCCGTCGTAGGTGGGCGTGTGGTGCAGGAGTTGGGCTATCTCCCGGTGCCCCGCGTACAGGTACAGCGCCTCGTCCTGGAAGGCGGTGTTGTCCAGTCGCAGGCTGAGCGCGGTCTGCAGGATGAGCAGGCACAGCAGTGGGGCGCCGCTGCGCAGAGCGCGCAACGACCGCGCGGCCGCGGGGTGGCCGAGCGGGTTGCGTCGATGGCTGGGGCGGGCGCCGTCCGCGGCCACGGGCAGAGCGGTGGCGGTCACGTCACGGTCCTCCGGTGAGGTGAGGGGTTGAGTCGTGCGGTCCGGCAGGGCGTTACGGCCTGGTGTCGAGCGGGCGCAGCAGTCGGCCGACGGCGGCGGTGGTGAGCGGGTCGGCGGTGATCGACCAGCGGCGCGTGCGCGCCGGATCCGCGATGTCGACCTCGGGGCCGGTCTGC
This sequence comes from uncultured Streptantibioticus sp., assembly GCA_964398515.1. Lineage (GTDB taxonomy): Bacteria > Actinomycetota > Actinomycetes > Streptomycetales > Streptomycetaceae > CAYNNX01. The sequence continues at coordinate 5,236 of CAYNNX010000468.1, forward strand.
TGGTAGACCACGGCGGCCACGTCGCTGCGGGCGGCGACGGCCGCGCCG
>CAYNNX010000469.1:0-5281 GCA_964398515.1 uncultured Streptantibioticus sp.
TTGATGGCGGCGTTGAGCGCGGCGGGAGTGCGGCCCGACGGGTTCGGCACGGTGTGGACCCGGGGGTCCTCGGCGACGAGCTGCGCGGCGATCTCGTCCGTGCGGTCCGTGGAGGGTCCGAGGGCGATCACGACCTCCAGCTCGCCCGCGTACTCCTGCTCCAGGATGTGCTTGACCGATTCACGCAGATGGCGCTCCTCGTTGAGCACCGGCATGATCACGGAGACGGCGGGGGCGGTGGCCGGGCGGGTGGTGGGAGGGGTCGCTTTCATCGGCGCACACGTTACCGCGAACGGGGGACGCCCCAGCGATCCGCCCGGGTGGGCCGCGGCCCGCGGCGGCGTGGGAGCGCGGCGGGGACCGTCCGGCCGCCTAGCGTGAACGTTTCTGCACGCCCGCACAGCCAGCACGACCTGCCCCCGGCGTCCCATCGCGGAGGTGTTCCGATGCCCGCTTCTGGCCACCGCAGGTCCCTGCGCCGCCGGCCGCCGCGCAGACGCCGGGCGATGCGGCTCGCCGGGGCCGTCTCGCTGGCCGTGCTGACCACCGCGGGCCTGTCCCGCATCGCCGTGGGCGGGCTGGGCGACGGCATCCGCCGCGTCGACCCCTTCACCGGCCTCGACAAGCGTCCGGCGGTCGGCGTCGGCCAGAACTTCCTGCTGGTCGGCACCGACGGCCGCGAGATGATCACGCCCGCGCAGAAGGAGCGGTACCGCCTGGGCGGCGACGCCTGCCACTGCACGGACACGATCATGCTGGCCCATCTGTCCGCCGACCGCTCCCGGCTGAGCGTGGTCAGCATCCCCCGCGACTCCTACGTCCGGCTCCCCGCCAAAGGCGCGGGCACCCGCCCGGAGAAGCTCAACGCGGCCTACGCCGTCGGCGGCCCGGCGCTGACCGTCCGCACGGTGGAGAGGCTCACCGGAGTCCACATCGACCACTACCTGGAACTGGACTTCGCCGCCTTCATGAAGACCGTGGACGCGGTCGGCGGCGTCCCGGTGTGCACGGCCCGGCCCCTGCACGACCCCCGCTCCGGCCTCGACCTGCCCGCCGGCACCACCGTGCTCGACGGCGGCCGGGCGCTGCAGTACGTGCGCTCCCGCTACCTCGACCCCACCGCCGACCTGGGCCGCATGCAGCGCCAGCAGCGGTTCGTCGCGGGGCTCGTCCGCCGGGTGACCGACACCGGCGTGCTCTTCGACCCCGTGCGGCTCACCCGCACCATCGGCTCGGCGCTGGACTCGGTCCGCGCCGACAAGGGCCTGTCCCCCGCCGATCTGCTCGGCTTCGGCGGTGCGATGCGCACCTTCCGTCCCTCCTCGGCCGAGTTCACCTCGGTGCCGATCCACCCGTACGCCTACCTCGTCCCGGGCCTGGGCCAGACCGTGCGATGGGACCGGGAGCGGGCGGCCAGGCTCTTCGAGGCGATCCGGCGGGACCGCCCGCTCGCGGCGCCGCACCCGGCCGCCCCCGCGGCGAGCCGCCCGCGGCGCGATGCCGCACCTCCCGCGGTGCCGGTTCCCGTGTCCCCCGGCGCGATCCGCGTCGAGGTCCGCGGGGGCGAACGGGCGCGAGCCGTCGCCCAGGCCCTGCGGGCCACCGGCTTCACCGTCCTGCCCGCCCCGGCGCACCCGGCCGCCGCGCCCGGCCCGCGCACGGTGATCGCCTACGACCCCGGCTGGGACCGCTCGGCCCGCTCGCTGGCGACCGCCCTGCCCGGAGCCCGACTGCGCCCGGTGCGGGGCCTGGGCCCGGTGCTGCGGGTGACGCCGGGAAGGGACGTGAGCACGGTCACCCCGGTGCGCGCCGACACCCCGCCGCCCAGGGTCAACCCCGCCACCGGCGTGAGCGCGGTCACCGCCGACCAGGTGGCGTGCCCGTGACAGCCGCGCGGCGGTACGGCGGCCCGGGGACCCGCGTCAGTCGTCGAACCCCTCGGCCGCCCGCTTGTCGCGCAGCTCCATGATCGCCCGGCGCCGTGCCAGCCGGTGGGTGCGCCGGATCTGCGCCTCCTCCCAGCGCCGCTTGTCCCGCTCGGTCTCGGGGATCACCTGCGGCACGGGACGCGGCTTGCCCTCCGAGTCCACGGCGACGAACACCAGGTAGGCGCTGGCCACCTGCTTGGCGGGCGAGGACTCGTTCCACCGCTCGGCCATCACCCGCACCCCGATCTCCATCGAGCTGCGGCCGGTCCAGTTCACCTGGGCCTTCACATGGAGCAGATCGCCCACCCGGACCGGCTCCAGAAACGCCATCTCGTCCATGGCGCCGGTCACCGCCGGACCCTCCGAGTGCCGCCCGGCCACCGCCCCGGCCGCGTCGTCCACCAGCTTCATCACGACACCGCCGTGGACCGTGCCCAGCAGGTTGGTGTCGTGCGCCGACATGATGTGCGACAGGGTGATCCGGGAGACGGAGGTCGGCTTCGGCGGCGGTGGCTCGGTCATGCCCCTACGGTACGTCGGCGCCCACGAGCGGCCGGAAGGAGGCGAAGCCGGGCAAGCGGTGTCGCACGGCGGGGTTCGGCGCGAGAATGAGGTGTGCGGGGCGGGCGGTGTCCGTCTCCGTCCGGGATCCGGGCAAGGAGGGATTCCCATGATCGCCACGAAGACCTGGAACGCCGAGATCACCATCGAGGAGGTGGACCGGGTGTGCCGGGCCGAGGCACGGCTCTACGGCCAGGGCGCCACCGTCATGGTGGGCGAGGGGACCGCGCGCCGCAACCCCACCGACGAGGACGTCCCCGCCATCGGGGACGAACTGGCCGTGGCCCGGGCGCTCTCCGATCTCAGCCACCAACTGCTGCACAACGCGGCCATGGACATCGAGGCGCACACCAACGAAAGCGCCGGAACGCTCTGGCTGCGCATCTGATCCGGCGCCCGACCCGGCGCCGGGGTGCGGGACCTCAGCGCCGGGTCCCGCCCGGACGCCGGGCGCGCCGCATGCGCCGCACCCGCTCCGCCGGGTGCCAACTCCCGCCGCACGGCCCTCGTTTCACCGTGCGGCTGATGCTTCACTTGGCTTTCCACGTCCGCGCGCCCCACCACGCAAGCGAGAGTCGTCGAAGCCATGAAGCCCCAACTCCCCCCGATCGCCGCGCCCGTGCGACTGGACGAGCGGGAAAGCCGACTGCACCTGCGGGTCGATCCCCATGTCCTCGCCCCCGTACGGCGCGTGGTGCGCGCGCAGCTTCGCGGCTGGGGGCTGGCGGAGCTGACGACCGCCGCCGCGATGTGCGTGACGGAGCTGCTGAGCAACGTGCACAAGCACGCCCGCTCGCCCGAGGCCGTGCTGACCTTCCGCAGGATCACCGGCGGTATCCGGATCTCGGTGCGGGACAGCGAGCCGTCGGTGCCGGTCGTCCGTGAGCCCGACTGCCTCTCGGAGAGCGGCCGCGGACTGTTCCTGCTGAGCAACACCGCGCACCAGTGGGGGGTGGCGGCGGCGCGGGACGGCGAGGGCAAGGAAGTGTGGTTCGAGTTGCACGGTGAATCGTCTGTTGCCTGAGTAATTGATGGGGCCTACGGGTATGGCGTGATTTACCGGGCAGGCGTCAACTGCCGGGATTCCTGATCATGTATGTCCTGTGACCAATCCATCAGTCCTGCTACAGAACCGTCCCGGATGCCGTCCAGCGCCGTCGGTGCGGGCACACTGCCTGGCATGAACGCATGGCCCGAGGGTTGGACCGACGACAGCGAGCCGGAAGGCGCTCGCGTGATGCCGCATGTGCGGCGGCAGCCGCAGGGCGGCTACGCATCGCAGGCTCCCGCATCGCGGGGACCCGCGCCGCAGGCCGACACCGCGCACGCCGAGCCGCCACTGCCGCCCGAGCTGTCGCCGCGCAGGGCCGCGGCGGCCCACGGCGGCGTGCCCCGGCAGCCGGACCGGTCCGGCGGCGGGGGCCGGGCCTACCGCGGCGGCTCCGGCGGCGGCCGCCGCACGAGCTGGCCGAAGCGCATCGCGTACACCGGGCTGGCGCTGGTCGTCGTGCTGCTGGCCGTCTCGATCGGCACCTACTTCTGGGCCGACAGCAAGCTGTCCCGCACGATCGACCTCAATGCGCTGCCGGACCGCCCGGCGCTCGGCAAGGGCACGAACTACCTGATCGCCGGCTCCGACAACCGCGGCAACCTCACGCCGCAGCAGCAGAAGGACCTGCACGTCGGCAGCGACAACGAGGGCCAGTTCGGCAACAGCGACACGATGATGATCCTGCACGTGGGCGCGAGCGGCGACACGATGCTGAGTCTGCCGCGCGACAGCTACGTGACCATCCCGGCTTTCACCGGCGCCTCCGGCCGCCACCACCCGGCGTCGAAGCACAAGCTGAACACGGCCTTCTCGTGGGGCGGCGGAGCGCTGCTGGCGCAGACCGTGGAGTACAACACCGGGATCCACATCGACCACTACGCGGAGATCGGCTTCGGCGGCTTCGTCAACCTGGTCGACGCGCTGGGCGGCGTCAACGTCTGCCTGGACAAGGCGATCAAGGACGAGGCCTCGGGCGCGGACCTCAAGGCGGGCTGCCAGACGCTCAACGGCAAGCAGTCGCTGGCCTTCGTACGCGAGCGCCACCAGGAGGCCAACCAGGACCTGGGCCGCGAGAAGCACCAGCAGCAGTTCCTGCACGCCGTGGCGAACCAGACCGCGACGCCGGGCACCCTGCTCAACCCGTTCAAGCTCTACCCGGTGCTCGGGGCGGGTCTGGAGACGCTCCACGTGGACAAGGGCATGAGCCTTTTCGACCTGGGGCAGCTGGCCTGGGCGATGAGGGACGTCTCGGGCGGCAAGGGCACCTCGACCGTGGTCCCCATCTCCAACCCCGACCTGCACACGGCCGACGGCAGCTCCGTCCAGTGGAACCGCACCGAGGCGAAGCTGCTGTTCGACAAGCTCAAGAACGACGAGCCGGTGTCGGCCTCCGGCAACTGACCACCCGGCAAGGCAGGCAGGGCCCCGGCGGAGAACTCCGCCGGGGCCCTGCCGTTGCCCGACGTGGGAAGCGCGGCCTTCGACTCCCCCTCGAAGGCCGCGCTGGTCCAGTCGGCGCCACCGGCTGCGGTCGGCCGGTGTCGATCTGCGTACTGCCACCACCATCAGTGGTGGCTATCTCCGGAAAACTACAGTTGACGTTGAGGCATCAACAAGACCCAGTGGGCAAAGGAAGACAAAAGAAAGGAGGCACCCCGGTGCGAGGTGCCTCCGTGCAGCCGTGCAGCGAGTTACGGCAGGTTCCGCGCCATCACGATCCGCTGCACTTGGTTCGTGCCCT
>CAYNNX010000470.1:0-5208 GCA_964398515.1 uncultured Streptantibioticus sp.
AGGGCATACGATCGGAGGAGGCCCGACGCGGGGCATGGAAGGTCGTAGCAAAGGTCGACCCCGGCGCGCCCTGGGCAAGTTACCGCTTCCGGCAAGGCCACGTGGGCCACGTCTGGCTCAAGATCATCTCCCCTCTCGGTGCTTGGCAAACCTTCGGTTTCTATCCAGTTGCGGTCTTGCGTCCTGCAAACGTGTTCTTTGCCCGCAGCGTGCCAGGAGCGATTTACTGCCCGGACCCACACGGTGACAAAAAGAGCCAGAGGGTGGCTACTATCAGGCTCCAGGACGTTCTGCGCGGCTACCATGCTGCTCTCGCCCGAGTCGACGCCGAGTACAACTTCGTCCGGTACAACTGCGCGAGCTTCGCGTCGGAGATCTGGAAGACCATGACCGGCGAGCCGCTATCGAATGGCCTGCTCATCCCTAACCCGGCTTCCGTGGCCGAAACGATCGAGGATGAGAGCGATTTGGCCTGGTAGGGCTCATCCGTGGTGACTGACGCGAAGGGCTTCCGCGCTTATCGAGCCACCCGGCCCGGGATGGCTGCCGACACCCGCCGGTCCTCACCTTCGGCTCGGATTGGACGATCTCGCAGTGAACTCTTCGTCGTTGTGGGGCCTTTGGGCGAACTGCAGGCTGATCGCCGACTCTTCCCCCCGCGCCGCCGGGCCGCCCTCCGCCCAGGCGCTCGCGGTCGTCGACCCCCTCCAGACCGACCCCGCGCTGATCCCCAACACCCGCGCCGACCGGATCCATCCCCAGGCGGTCGGCCCGTTCCGGCTGCCGTCGGCGGAACGGCAGCAGCTCGCACTGGGAGTATCACGCGCAGCGCGAGCACCTGCGGGTTCACGCCACCCGCTACCGCGACAACCTCGCACTCGCGGCGTGATCACCGTCCCTCAAACAGAGCCGCACCCTTCCCGGAACCTCACCCAGCTGACAGGCCCCCACGAACCCGACGTCAAGCCACTACGCCGAGGCCCTGGGGGCCGTGTCCGTCAGGCGCAGGCACCTCAGCCGGTCCTGCCAGGTCCGGACTGCGCATCGCGAGTGTCTTCGTCTGGTCCGCCTGCTGGTGTGGAAGTAGGGCTTTGGCTGGCTGGTCTCCCGGTTTGGAGAAGGCCGGTGATGATCAGGTCGAGGGCGAATTCGAAGCGTTGGTCAAAGTCGTCGGGGCCGACGTAGGGCAGGGCCGTGGCCAGGGCTGGATAGCTGCTGGCCGGTACCTGGTCCGGGGGGAGAGCCGGTGCGGTCTCTTGGGCGGCTTGCTGTTCCTGGGTGAGGCCCAGGGTCAGGTAGAAGATCGACCAGTGGGTCCACGCGGCTGTGCGTGGCGAGTAGCCGGCTGCCAACAAGGTGGCGACCACGGTGTCGGCGTAGCGCAGCGTGTGGGGCTCGGCGGCGAAGACGCCCGCGACCATCCTGGCGGCGTCGCGGTGGGAGAGCAGCGCCGCGCGGCAGCGGCGGCTCAGCTCTTTGAGGCGGTCGGGGAACGCCTCGGGCAGCGGCTCGTCGAGACAGTGCGCGAGGAGTTCGTCGGAGGCCAGTTCGAGGAGGCGGCCCTTGCTGGAGGCGTGCCAGCGGACGGTGTTGTGCCGTACGCCGAGCCGGGCCGCGACGGTGCGCATGGTCACCCCGCCCAGTCCGTGTTCGTCGAGGACCGCCAGCGTGGCGGTGACGATCTCGTCCCGTGTCGTGCCCATCCGATGCGCCTTTCCGGTCGGCTTCCGCACCCGTGTTGTCCAATGGACAAGTCTAGGGCATGCTCATCCTTGTCCAACGGACAACAGTGAGAGGAAGTGGTTGTCATGCTCGACGTGCTGATCGCCGGGGCCGGCCCGGTGGGACTCTGGCTCGCCGCGGAGTTGCGCCTGCACGGAGTGGAAGTGACCGTCGTGGAACGCCGCGCGGCACCGGACGGACGGTCGCGCGCGGTCGGCTTGCAGGCCGGCACGCTGGACACCTTCGCCACCCGCGGACTCGCGGAGCGGTTCATCGAATGCGGCACCCCGGTGCCGACCGGCCACTTCGGCGCGGCGACCACCCGGCTGGACTTCTCCACGGTCGGCGCCGTGCACCCGTACATGCTGGCGCTCGGTCAGTCCGTCACCGAACAGATCCTGGAGGAGCACGCGGTCTCCGTGGGCGCTCGGGTGCTACGCGGAGAGGAAGTCGTCTCGCTCACCCAGGGGCCGGACGCCGTCGAGGTGGTGATCCGGGCCAGCGGCACCCACCGGACCGTGCAGGCCCGCTGGGTAGTGGGCTGCGACGGCACCCGCAGCGCGGTGCGCCAGGCGGCCGGCATCGACTTTCCCGGTCAGGACACCACGCTGACCGGGTGGCTCGCCGACGTCGAACTCGACGATCCGCCCACCGCGCCGCTCGCAGCCACCGGGCCGGCCGGTTCGTTCCTGGCGGCCCCGATCGGCGACGGCGTCCACCGGCTGGCGGGCCTGTCCACGGCCACCATGCACCTCGGAACCGGCGAACCGCTGACCCTGGAGGAGGTACGCGAGCAGACCCGCACACTGCTGGGACGGGACCTGGGAATCCGCAACCCCCGGTGGCTGTCGCGTTACGGCAATGCCACCCGCCAGGCCGCACGGTACCGGGCCGGACGGGTGCTGCTGGCCGGGGACGCGGCACACATGTTCTTCCCGGCCGGTGGCCAGGGCATGAACCTCGGTATCCAGGACGCCACCAACCTGGGCTGGAAGCTCGCCGCAACCCTCCAGGGCCGGGCGCCCGCCGCACTGCTCGACAGCTACGACACGGAGCGTCGGCCGGCCGCCCGCGCCGTCATCGACAACACCCGCGCGCAGCTCGCCCTGTTCGCCGCGGCGAGCCCGGAGCAGATCGCGCTGCGCGAGGTGTGGTCCGCCGCGCTGGCCGAACCGGAGACCAACCGTCAGTGGGCCCGCCGGATCGCCGGCTTCGGCGACCCGCTCCCCGCCGACACCGCACCCGGCGCACACCCGCTGAACGGCACACGCTTGGCCGGCCTCGCCCTGGACACGGCACAGGCACCCACCGCCCACCCCTTGATGCACCACGGCCGGCCATTGCTGCTGGACCTCGGCGGGACGCCGACGCCGTGCCCGGCGAGTGATCTGGAACAGCGGGCAGCCACCGTCAACACCGAAGTGGCGGACCCGATCTGGCGGGACGTCACTGCCGTCCTGATCCGGCCAGACGCCCGGATCGCCTGGGCCAGCACCGACACCGACCCGCAGCGCCGGGCCACGGACTGCCTCACTGTCCTGCGCACCCTGTGCCGCTGAGCGCGTTCGGTGAGCCCGCGCGCCGGACCCGCTCGGCTAGGCCCGCCTGGCGCAGCACATCCGCAGCACCACAGCCAGCTGCCGCCCTCACCACGGCCATCGACAATGTCCTCCTGTCCACCGACCACATCTGACCAGGACAAGACATGAGGTGCCGCGAGCCTGACGGACAAGGCCCCACGAAGGGTTCGAGAGAGTCCGGAAGGAAGAGGCCTTGTCGATGAAGTCCCGGAAGTTTTCCCCTGAGTTGCGGGCCGATGTCGTGAAGGCGGTCTTGGAGACTGGTGCCACCCCGGCGAGGGTGCCGCGTGATTTCGGCCTTGTCGCGGAAACCGTTCGTACATGGGTGAGGCAGCAGGGCCTCGGCGTAGTCGCTTGGTGTCGGGTTCGTGGGGGGCTGTCAGCTGGGTGAGGTTCCGGGAATGAGGCTGGCACGGGCTTGCAGGATCATGGAGTTCTCGATGCTCTGTGATCCGAGTGGAGGCCCGTGCCTGCCGGCGCATCATCGCCGATCCCGCCTGTCTTTGACCAACTCCGCCGGCATCCGGAGGCTGCGCCGGAGGGGGTCGCGGGCCTCCTGGAGCGACTGGGCGGGGTGCCCGACGCGCGAGATCCGGGCGGTAGTTGCTCGTCAAAGCGCCCCAGAGCGTCCAAGCCTGGGCTATGCAGTGGGGTTGGCGCCAGCGTACCGAGCGCTGCCGAAGCCCAGGATCGGGACGCCGATCCACGGGAGCAGCCACAGGCCGATCCCGAACATGGTGCCCTTGTCGAACGACCTCGCGACACCGATCGATACGACGATGTGCACGATGACGTTGACCCCCGGGACGAGGTACAGGAGCAGCCACCAAACCGGCCGACCTGCCAGCTTGAGAAACAGGTACAGGTTGTAGATCGGTATGATCGCACCCCAGCCGGGCCGGCCGGCCTTCGTGAACATCCTCCACAACGCCGCGATCTCCAATACCGCCACGAAGAGAGCGACGACCAGCACAACAATGTGGATAGGCGAGAAGCCGGACTCAGTCACCTGGGTACGTTCCCATATGAACTCTCGAAGCGCTGAACGTGCGGCTCTTTTGTGATCGAGCTGAGACGTGGTGTCTCCAGCCGCTAGGTGTTGATCTGTGACACACGGGCACAGCAGCGGCCGTCGCCGAGCCCTTGTTCCATCAGGACCTGCGCTGTGTGCTAGCGCTGACCAGTGGTGCGGGCACGCTGCACTTGGCGCGCATTCAGCGCACCGTCACGCTCCGGAGCGTGGAGTAGCCGCCTGGCCTCACGGAGCCCCAGCATTTCCCTTCAATGAAACCCTGGTGACCTGCTGGACACACCTGATCAAACCGAGGTCGTGGAGAGGAGCGTGCTGCAAGAGCCGACCGACGGAAGGCGTTCGCGACGCTGTCCCGCTTCCGGGTGGAGTTGTACAACCGCTTGAGTGGACCGGGGACGCGCTGTTCGAGCTGACTGGTCCGAAAATGACCGCTGACTGACCTGCAGCTGGCCAGTGTCACGCTGCTGCTTCGATGGGTTCGAAGCGGACGGTCAGGCCGAGTGCGTTGGCCTGTCGGGACCTGGGCCTTCGCTCAGCTCGGAGACTTCATCGTCTACAAGGCCAAGCGGGCCGGTGTGCCCCTGGTCTTTGTTGATCCCGCGTACACGTCGCAGACATGCGCCGAGTGCGGCTACGTCGACAAGCGAAACCGTGTCGACCAGGGGCTTTTCATCTGCCGGGGGTGCGGGGTCGTTGCCCACGCCGACCGGGATGCTTCCCACAACATCGCCCAACGCGGCGAGAGCGTGTGGAATGCGGGGCGTGAGTCACGCGTCCCTGCCACCCCATAGGGGTGTCTGGACGGATGAGACAACCCAGCAGCCAGTTGGGCTCTACCTCCAAGCCCGGTCCCTTAGGGCCGGGTCAAGTTGA
>CAYNNX010000471.1:0-5173 GCA_964398515.1 uncultured Streptantibioticus sp.
CCCCCGCGGTGTACGTCGACCCCGCGTTCCAGCAGAAGCTCACCACGCTCGACGGCGCCCAGCGCGTGCTGGACCCCGAGGACCTGTTGATCGCCGACAACCGCGGCCCGATCGGCCTGGCCGGTGTGATGGGCGGCGCCGACACCGAGATCGACGGGGGCGGCACCAGCACCGAGGTGGTCATCGAGGCCGCGCACTTCGACCCGGTCGCCGTGGCCCGCACCGCCCGCCGCCACAAGCTCTCCTCCGAGGCCTCCAAGCGCTTCGAGCGCGGCGCCGACCCGCAGGCCACCTCGGCGGCGGCGCAGCGCGCCGTGGACCTGCTGGTGCTGCTCGCGGGCGGCACCGCCGAGGCCGGGGTCACCGAGGTCATCGCACCGTCGGCGCCGCGCACGATCACCATCCCGGCCGACCACCCGGACCGCGTCGCCGGCACCGAGTACGGCCGTGAGACCGTCGTGCGCCGCCTCCAGCAGGTCGGCTGCGACGTCTACGGCACCGACGAACTCATCGTCACCGTGCCCAGCTGGCGGCCCGACCTCACCGACCCCAACGACCTCGCCGAGGAGGTCATCCGGCTCGAGGGCTACGAGAAGCTGCCGTCGCGACTGCCCAGGCTCCCCTCGGGCCGCGGGCTGACCGGCTCGCAGCGCCTCATGCGCCGCATCAGCCGGGCCCTGGCCGGTGCGGGCTACGCCGAGGTGCTCAACCACCCGTTCCTGGGCGAGGGCGTCTTCGACCAGCTGGGCCTGGAGCCCGGAGACCCGCGCCGCCGCACGGTGCGGCTGGTCAACCCGCTCTCCGACGAGGAGCCGGCGCTGCGCACCACCTTGCTGCCGGGGCTGCTGGGCGCGCTGCGCCGCAACGACGGCCGGGGCAGCCACGACCTGGCGCTCTTCGAGACCGGTCTGGTCTTCCTGCCCACCGGTGAGGAGCCGGAGCCGCCGCGGCTCCCGGTCGACCGCCGTCCCACCGACGAGGAGATCGCGGCTCTCAACGCCGCGCTGCCGTACCAGCCGCGCCGGGTGGCGGTCGTGCTCACCGGTGGCCGGGAACGCGCCGGCTGGTGGGGCAAGGGTTACCCGGCGACCTGGGCCGACGCCGTCGAGGCGGGCCGGATCGTGGCCCGAGAGGCGAATGTGCGGCTCATCGTCCGCCAGGACCAGCAGGCGCCCTGGCACCCGGGGCGCTGCGCCTCGCTGCTCGCCGAGATCGACGGGCGGGAGGTGCCGATCGGCACCGCGGGCGAGCTGCACCCGCGTGTCGTCAAGGCGCTGGGCCTGCCCGAGCGGTCGTGCGCGATGGAGCTCGACATCGAGCTCCTGGAGCAGGCGTCGACCGGCCCGGTCCGCGCGCCGCGGGTCTCCACCTTCCCCGTGGCCACGCAGGACGTCGCCCTCGTCGTCGACGCCTCCGTGCCGGCCGCCGAGGTCGAGGCCGCGCTGCGCGAGGGCTCGGGCGAACTCCTGGAGGATCTGCGGCTGTTCGACGTCTTCACCGGCGAGCAGATCGGCGAGGGCAGGAAGTCGCTCGCGTACGCGCTGCGCTTCCGCGCCCCCGACCGCACCCTCACCGCCGAGGAGGCCTCCGCGGCCCGCGACGCGGCGGTGGCGGCGGCCGCGGAGCGCACCGGAGCCGTGCTGCGCGGAGTGTGAGACACGGCGTCCCCGGCCCCCTCGTGGGGGACCGGGGACGCACTGCGTCTGCGCCCCCTCACCCTCTACCCCGTTCGAGTGAATCGCGTACGGTAGGTGGCCGGCTCGCTGCACACCGTCGCAAGAATCGTCCCCACGCATCAGGGCTCGCTTCTCTCAGGCGGGGAGCCGTCGGAATGATCCGGATCAGCAGCTCGGCCGGCGTGCGCATGGGGCGTGCCCGGCTCGGTCGCGCGGCGCTCCTGGTCCTGCCCGGTCTGTGGGTGGCGGCGGTCCTCGCTGTCGAGAACGCGCTGCCCCACGGCGCCCACGTCGGGCCGCTGCTCGCCGCCGCGCCCGCCATAGCGTGTGCCGGCAGCGGCCGCCGCCAGTGCGTGGTGATCGGCGGGGCCTGCGCGCTGCTGGCCCTGGTGCCGCCGGCCGCCGCGCCGGGCGGGGATCCGGCCTCCCGGTGCGGCACGGCCATGGCCGTCGTGGCGGTGGTCGCCGCCGCGTATCTGATCGCCGACCGCCGCGTGCGGCTGGTCCGGGAGCTGGAGCGCGCCCGGGAGGTGGCCGCCGCGGCCCAGCAGGCGCTGCTGCGGCCGCTGCCGCGACGCTTGGAGGGGCTCGCGGTCGCCGACGACTACCTGTCCGCCAGCAGCGGCGCCCAGGTCGGCGGCGACCTGTACGAGGTCCTCGCCACCCCCTACGGGGTACGGGTGGTCGTCGGCGACGTACGCGGACACGGGCTGGCCGCGATCGGCACGGTGGCGGCCCTGCTGGGCTGTTTCCGGGACGCGGCGCACGACGAGCCCGAACTCGGCGGTGTCCTCGCGCGGTTGGACCGGTCCCTGGCGCGCCATCTGCGCGAACGGGCGCGCGCAGAGCGCCCCTCGGCGGGCGCGGCCGAGCCGTGCGACCAAGTCGCGGAGGAGTTCGCCACGGTGCTGCTGGCGGAGGTGCGCGCCGACGGCGACGTGCGCGTCCTCAACTGCGGTCACCCCTGGCCGTATCGGATCGGCGGCGGGGGCGGGACCGCGCCCGGTGTCGTGCCGCTCGCCACGGCCGAGCCGCTGCCGCCGGTGGGCGTGGCCGACCTCGCCGCCGAGCGCGTGGCCGTCCACCGCAGCCGCCTGGCCCCCGGCCAGACGCTCTTCCTGTACACCGACGGCGCCCAGGACGCCCGGGACGGCGCGGGAACGTTCTTCCCGCTGCACCGGGAGCTGTCCGCCGCCGCACCGGCGATGCTGCGCGGCGAGGCCCCCTGCCCGGCACGGCTGGTGGACGCCGTGCGCACCGCCCTGCTGCGGCACGTCCGCGGGCGCCTCACCGACGACGTCGCCATGCTGGCGCTGACCCGGGAGGGGGCACGGTCCCCTGGGCGTCGGCCGCCGCCGCGGACGTCACGACCCGGGCGGGTGGCCTCCGCGGCCGACTGAGCGGCTCTCCGGTGCGCCGGGCGGCGACGGCCGCCGCCCATTGGTAGATGTAGGGCACATCGTCACCGTCGAACGCCGTCATCCTGTGGGAGGGCATGCGTGACCACTGCCCCGGCCGGTGTCCCGGTCACCGCTCGCTGCCCGGGCCGGGCCCGACTGATCGCCGTCGTGGGCCCGGCGGGACCGGAGCGCACCGCCATGCTGCGGGCCCTCGCCCGCGCCGGCGACCCCCCGGCGGTCCTGGTGGACTGCGCCGACGCGGGGCTGGACGAGCCGGACCGCCTGCGCGTGTGGTCCGCCCTGCGCGCGGTCGCCGACTCCGGAACCGCGGTCGTCGCGGCCGGCGAGACGGCAGAAGGCGTCGGCTCCCTGCCGGACCGCACCGTGCTGCTGGCGCGACGGGAGGGCCTGGGCTGACCCGCGGGCGCCTCGGGCCTCGGTAACGGCCTTGCGTACCGGCCTCAGTACTCGTAGAAGCCCGCGCCGCTCTTGCGCCCCAGCCGGCCCGCCTGGACCATGCGCTGCAGCAGCGGGGGAGCGGCGTACAGCGGCTCCTTGTACTCGGAGTACATCGAGTCGGCGATCGCCGCGATCGTGTCGAGGCCGATCAGGTCGGAGAGCTTGAGCGGGCCCATCGGGTGGGCGCAGCCGAGTTCCATGCCGTTGTCGATGTCCTCGCGGGTCGCGATGCCGGACTCGAACATGCGGATCGCGGAGAGCAGGTAGGGCACCAGCAGCGCGTTGACCACGAACCCGGAGCGGTCCTGGGCGCGGATGGCGTGCTTGCCGAGGACGTCGGTGACCAGCTTCTCGGCGCGCAGCAGGGTCTGCTCGGCGGTGGTGAGCGCCGGGATCAGCTCGACCAGCCGCTGGACGGGCGCCGGGTTGAAGAAGTGGATGCCCATCACGTGGTCGGGGCGGGAGGTGGCGACCGCCAGCTTCACCAGCGGGATGGAGGAGGTGTTGGAGGCGAGGATGGCGTCCGACCGGGTCACCACCTGGTCGAGCACCTGGAAGATCTCCGTCTTGACCTGCTCGTTCTCCACGACCGCCTCGATGACCAGATCGCGGTCGGCGAACTCGCCGAGGTCCGTGGTGAAGGAGAGCCGGTCCAGTGTGGCGTCGCGCTCGGCCTCGGTGATCTTGCCGCGCTGGGCGGCCTTGCCCAGGGAGTTGGTCAGGCGCGTCCGGCCGAGCTCCAGGGCCTCCCCGGTGGTCTCGGCGACCTTGACGTCCAGACCCGCCCGGGCGCACACCTCGGCGATGCCCGCACCCATCTGGCCGCAGCCCACCACCCCGACGAAACGGATGTCGCTCACGCCCTCTGCCTCTCCCTCTCGCGATGCCCCCCGGGTCGCGGGGTGGCGCGCGGCACGGCCGAGTGGCCGAGTGCCGCCCCGGCGACCCTACACCGGCCCGTCGACCTTGATCAGAGCCGGTCGTACACCGTGGCCAGCACCAGCGCCTTCGCCGGGCCCGCCACCGTCCACACCACCCGCCAGCGGGCGGCGGAGAGCACCTCGAACTCGCCGCGGTACACGTCGGCGGCACACGGGTGATCGGCCGTCCAGCGGCCCGTGCGCAGGTCGAGCGGGTGGAAGGGGCGGGCGTCGGGGAATCGGACGTACGCGGTGCCGTCCCCGGCGGGCTCCAAGCGGTGGCCGCGGAAGGCCGGGCGGGTCTCCCCGGCCCAGGTGAACTCCCCGGACTCGGTGTGCAGCAGCGCGCCGCCGGGACGCTCCCGCACGAAGCGGCAGCCGCCGCTGAAGACCCCGGTCTCGCCGCTGCGCAGGTCCCGGACGGTGCGCTCCACCTGCCAGTGCCCGGCCAGGTAGGCCAGCACGTCCGGCACCGGGTGGGCCTCCTGCGTGGCCTCGGTCATCGCGTCCCCTTCCTCCCGCCGATCGTAGCGGCACCGGGCGCGCCGCACCGGCCGTGCCGTGACCTTGCCGGAGCCTTCCGCGCCCCTAGCATTGCGTGTGCGTACCGTCACACATCGTCAGGGGATCCGATGGCCCGGCATGTTGAACAGATGACCCGCAGGGGGTTCGCCACGGCGGCGGCCGCGGCCGCGGCGGGGTCGCTCGCCGCCGCGCC
>CAYNNX010000472.1:0-5165 GCA_964398515.1 uncultured Streptantibioticus sp.
GGACGTGAAGGTGGGCAGCGGCGCCTTCATGAAGAACGTCGAGGACGCGCGCGAGCTGGCCTCCACCATGGTCGGCCTGGGCGCGGACCACGGGGTGAAGACCGTGGCCCTGCTGACCGACAGGTCCACCCCGCTGGGCCTGACGGCCGGAAACGCGCTGGAGGTCCGCGAGTCGGTGGAGGTCCTGGCCGGCGGCGGCCCGGCCGACGTCGTCGAGCTGACCCTCGCCCTCGCCCGCGAGATGCTCGACGCCGCGGGCCTGAAGGACGCCGACCCCGCCAAGGCGCTGCGCGACGGTTCCGCGATGGACCACTGGCGCCGCATGATCGCGGCCCAGGGCGGCGACCCGGACGCGGAGCTGCCCGTCGCGCGTGAGCAGCACGTGGTGACGGCGCCGGCCACCGGTGTCCTCACCGAGCTGGACGCCTACGCCGTCGGCGTAGCCGCCTGGCGCCTGGGCGCCGGCCGCGCCCGCAAGGAGGACCCGGTGCAGGCGGGCGCGGGCGTGGAGCTCCACGCCAAGCCGGGCGACGCCGTCGTCGCCGGCCAGCCGCTGCTGACGCTGCACACCGACACCCCGGAGCGCTTCGAGTACGCGCTGGCGGCGCTGGAGGACGGCATCACGGTGTCGCCGCAGGGCACGGCGTTCGAGGCGAAGCCGATCGTCCTGGAGCGGATCGGCTGATCATCCGCGTTGGCTGATCTTCGCCTCACTCGTACGCATGAACGGGACCGGTAGCCCTGCTCCGGTCCCGTTCGGCATGCTGGGACCGGTGACGTAGCGAACGAGGAGCGCTCTACGGCAGGCCCAAGGACGGCAAGTACCAGGTGCTGCAAATCGTGAAGTACGGCGAGGAGTTCCGCCTCCCCAAGCCGTTCGACCTCACGGTGGACACCGGCGTCTTCCCCGTCAGCTGACCGCCACCGCCCGCGCCCTGTGCGTGCCGTACAGCGTCACGCCGGCCGCGCAGGCCATCGCCGCCAGCCCGACCGCCACCGCGGCCGGCCAGCCGCCGCCGTGGTAGGCCGCGGCACCCGCCGTGCCGCCCACGCTGTTGCCGATGTAATACGCCGTCAGGTATAGCGCCGAAGCCTGCGCCCGGGCGGTCGTCGCGGTGCGGCCGACCGCGCCGGAGGCGACCGCGTGGCCGATGAAGAAGCCTGCCGTGATCAGCACAAGCCCGCCCAGGACGGCGGCTGTCGCGTCCGCCAGGCTCACCAGCAGCCCGGCCGTCACCGCGGCGATCCCCACGTAGAGCGCGCCGCGCCGCCCGAGCCGTGCCACGAGCCGGCCGGCCGTCGCCGACGTCGCCGTTCCCACCAGGTACACCAGGAAGACCGAGCCGATCACGCCTTCGGGCAGCCGGAAGGGGGCGGCGGTCAGGCGGTAGCCCAGCACGGTGTAGACGGAACCGAAGACGGACATGAAGAGCATGCCCAGCAGGTAGAGGCGCACCAGCAGCGGATCGCCCAGGTGGCCGCCGACGGCGCGGGCCAGGGCGCGCGGGCTGACGGAGGCGGGGGAGAAGTGCCGCGCGGGCGGGACCAGCAGCCGGAACGCCACCGCGCAGCCCAGCGAGAGCACCCCCAGCGTCATCAGGGCCACCCGCCACCCCGCGTACTGCGCGACGAAGCCCGCGATCACCCGGGAGGCCATGCCGCCGACGCTGTTGCCCGCGACGTACAGCCCGATCGCGGAGGCGATCGCCTTGGGGGAGACCTCCTCGCCCAGATACGCCATCGCCGTCGCGGGCAGCCCGGCCAGCGCCACGCCCTGCAGCGTCCGCAGGGTCACAAGCACCGTGAGATCCGGCGCGAACGGCACGGCCAGGCCGATCAGCGCGGCCGCGAAGACGGAGACCGCCATCACCGGGGTGCGCCCGAACCGCTCCGACAGCGCGCTCAACGGGATCAGCCCCACCGCCAGCCCCGCCGTGGTCATCGACACCGACAGGCTCGCCTGCGCGGGGCTGACCCGCAGGCTCTCGGAGATGACCGGCAGCAGGCCCTGGGTCGAGTAGAGCAGCAGGAACGTCGCCGTACCGGCCGCGAGCAGGGCGAGGTTGGCGCGCCGGTAGGCGGGGGTCCCGGGCCGGAGCTTGGCGTCGTGCACGTCCGGGCGGGCGGAGATCCGGGTGTCTGCGCGGGGCATGTTTCCGACGCTAGAGCCCGCCATTTCATGCGTCCAATGCGCAAATGGACGATAATCGATGCTGTGATGCATGAGCAGAGCTCAGAGCGGATTTCGGCGGCCCCCGTGGACGACGTCATCGGCCGCGCGGGGGCCTCCTGGGCCATGGTCCTCGCACCCCGGCTCGCGCAGTTCGCCGCGGTGGCGCGCCACGAGCACGTCACCCGGGCCGCCGCCGAACTGGGCATCCCCCAGCCCACCCTCAGCCGCGCCATCGCCCGCCTCGAAGCCGACCTGGGCGTCACGCTCCTCGCCCGCCACGGACGCACGGTCACCCTCACCACCGCGGGCCGCGCCTTCCTCCGCTCGGTCGAACGCGCCCTGGACGGCGTCGAACGCGCCGCCGACGCCGCCCGCGCCGCCGCCGACCCCGCCACCGGCCTCGTCGCCTTCGGCTTCCTGCACACCCTGGGACCGGAGACCGTGCCCAGGGTGCTGCGCGAGTTCCGTGCCGCGCACCCCGGGGTGCGGTTCCAACTCATCCAGAACTACGGCGAGGCGATGCTGGAACGGCTGCGTGCGGGTGAGCTCGACCTGTGCCTGACCGCGCCCCTCCCCGACGACCCCGACCTGGTGGTACGCCCCCTCGACGAGCAGCGGCTGCGCCTCGTCGTCCCCGACGGCCACCGGCTCGCAGCCCGCCGCCGCGTCCGCCTCGCCGAGGCCGCCGACGACCTCTTCGTCACCCTCGAACCCGGCTACGGCCTGCGCCGCATCACCGACGCCCTGTGCCGGGAGGCGGGCTTCACCCCGCGCATCGCCTTCGAGGGCGAGGAGGCGGAGACGCTGCGCGGCCTGGTCGCCGCCGGCCTCGGCGTCTCCCTCCTGCCGCCCCCGCTCCTTCCCCGCCCGGGCGTGACGGAACTCACCGTGACCTCCCCCCGCGCCGCCCGCGAGATCGGCCTCGCCTGGCTCGCCGGCCACCAGGACACCCCGCCGGTGGCCGCGTTCAAACGGTTCCTGCTCGACCGGCGGGGGCGGTTGCTGCCGCGGTGAGGGGGCGGCGGCGTGGCGGCGGAGCCCGTCAGAGTGCCTTCTGGCGGGCCATCTCCCCGGCGCGTTCGTGGAGGGCGCAGGCGCGGGGGTTGCGGACGTAGGGGCGGATGCGGGCGCGGAGGGTGCGGAAGTGGTCGTCGGCGCGGCGGGAGGAGAGGACCGCGTAGTCGTCGAGGAAGCGGTCCCACGTCTCACAGGCCGCCTCCAGGTGGCCCATGTCCAACTGGCGGCGGCCGAGGAGGCCGTTGGCGTGGGCGGAGCCCTGGCGTTCCTGCGGCGGACGGGCGCGGTTGGAGGCATGCAGGGCCCGTACCGAGCCGGGGATGTCGCCGAGCGCGTACAGCACGCTGCTGATGTGGAACTCGTAGGCGGCGCGGTCGTAGCCGCCGATCGCGTCCCGGCCGGTGTCGGCCTTCGACAGTGCGGTCTCGGTCTCGCGCAGGCGGGCGAACGCCTGGCGCCGGTCGCCGACGAGGGCGGCGCCGTGGGCCTGCTGCCCGGCCAGGAAGGCGTGCAGGCGCGGGCCGGCCTTCGGCGAGGCCTCGGCGGCCGCGTCGGCCAGTTCGAGGGCCTTGCGGCCGTGCTGGAGGTTGGCCGCCTGGAGCGCCATGCCGCGCAGTGTGCGGCAGTACGTCACGTGGTCCTCGGCGGCGCCGGCGAGCTCCAGGGCCTTGAGGTAGTAGCGCTGGCCGAGGCCGTGCTCGGTTTCGTACATCGCCATCCAGCCGGTCAGGTACACGAAGTCCGACGCTGCGGCGAGCATGTCCTTGCGCACCCGGTCCGTGGCCGACGCCTTCAGGTAGGGGGCCACGGTGTTGACCAGGAACGCGGCGGCCATCGGCCGGGCGTGGCCGCCGCCGAGCTCGTCCAGGATGTCGGCGATCTTCTCGGTCATGGTCTTGACCGTCGCGACCTCTCCGGCGCCGATCCGCAACGTGCGTCCGGTGCGGGCGTGTTCCGCCCGGGCGACCAGATCGGGGAACCCTGGCACGACGAGAGCCGCCGAGTACAGCCCTGCGGAGAGTACGCCACGGCGTGATGGGTCCATGTCCGCCCTCCCGACATCGACGAGTTCCTCCACAGTGTCCACGGGCGGTGTGGAGGTGACCCGGGACGATCCGGCCAGACCGCATTCCTCGTGGGTGACCGGCCGCCGCAGGCGCCGCGCGAGGGCTTCCACGATCACCGGCCTGACCTGCGCTCGCGGCATCGTGCCGCTGATCCAGTGGCTCACCGCCGTCTGGTCGTAGCGCAGGGACAGACCTGCCTCCGCTCCGGCGGTGTTGACTGCGTTCGCGAACTGCGTGCGGCTCCACCTGGCCTGCTCCAGCAGGGCGGCCAGGGCGGTGTTGGGTCTGCGCAGGGCTGAGGACTTGCCCTTTTCGGCTGCCATGGCGCTCAACTCCCCCGAACATTCATGGCTTTCATGGTTCAGCGCGCCTTCTACGGTACTCACCTTCCGCCATTGGAGGTTGACTAACCATCAGGTCAGAAACCGGAGGTTGCACCGTGAGCGCCGTCAGCCGTCCGACCGACGCGTTGCCCGTGTGGCTGCACGAGGGCGCGTGGGTCTTCGATGCCCGCACCCGTCGCGAGGGGATCGTGCAGTACCTCGGCGAGCCGTACGACCGTACGGGCAAGTGCGTCACGACGGCCTATCTGCGGCCCGAGGGTGGGGGAACCGAGTGGACGGCGGACATCCGGTATCTGCGGCCGGCGGGGGAGCGGTGAGCGGGGGCGGCGGCGAAGCCGCCGCCCCCGCAAGCGGCTGCGCTCCGCTGGGGTGAGCCATTGACTCCTGTCCCCGGGGTTGCGCTCTGCTGGGGTGGGCCGTTCGCGCCGGTCCCGGGGTCGGGCGTGCCCGCGGGGGCTTGATGGCCTTGGGGTTCCCCGGTCCCCGGTGCGGTGGTCGCCGTTGGCCGGTTGCCCTCCCGCCCCCCGTTGCCGGGTTCGTAGGTTCGGGCTGTCGCCTGGCCGC
>CAYNNX010000473.1:0-5160 GCA_964398515.1 uncultured Streptantibioticus sp.
CGCGCAGCCCCTCGGCCGCCGGGCGCGGCGCAGCGGCGCGGCGCGCAGGCGCGCAGCCGCCATGCAGGGTGCTCACCGGACCGCCTCCCAACGCCAGCCCGCCACCAGCGCGTTGAGCGAGGCGACGTGCATCTGCGGCACGTCCGCCGCCACCCCGCGCGCGTCCGGCGCGGCGGCGCTGCCGGCCCCGACCCGCAGCATCGTCACGCGGTCGAAGCGCCGCTGGACGCGGCCGAGCGCCGCCAGGCCCTCGGTGTCGGCGGTGCCGGTGACGACGACGAGCGACCCGCCGCCGCGGTGGTTCTCCAGCCCGTCGAAGGCCGCCGCCACCGACCGCTCGGCGGACGGGCCCACCAGCGCCAGCCGGTCCAGCAGCGCCTCCGCGTCGTTGCCGCCGGAGCCGTCGGTGCGCAGCACCGGGCCCGTCTCGGCGAGCAGGTCCACCGGGAAGTTCGACCGCGCCGCCGCGTAGGCGATCGACGCGGCGCTGTCCACGGCGAGTTCGAAGTCGTCGTCGCAGGCGTAGGCGGCGGGGCGGGTGTCCAGCACCAGCGTGGTGTGCGGCAGCGACACGTCCACCATCTGACGAACCATCAGCGTTCCGGTGCGGGCGGTCGACCGCCAGTGCACCCGCCGCAGATCGTCGCCGAGGACGTACTCGCGCAGCGCGTGGAAGGTCAGCGAGCCGTCGTCGGCGGTGTCCGACGTCGGCCCCTCCAGGTGGTGCGCCGTCCCCGAGGGCAGCACCGGCAGCAGGCAGATCTTCGGGCGCACGACGAGGATGTCGGCCTGCCCGTATTGGACGGTCCGCCGGGACAGGCCCAAGGGGTCGGCGCGCTCCAGACGCAGCGGTCCCACCGGGATCCGGCCGCGGCGGGCGGTGGGCAGCGCGTAGCGCACCTCGTGCGCGGCCCCCGGCCCCAGCACCGGCACCTGAACCGTCAGCGGCCGGTCGCCGCACAGGTCGGTGGCCCGCAGCCCGCGCCGGGTGCGGCCACCGGTGTTGGCGAGCCGCACGATCCCCTCGGCCGGATCGCCGCGGCCGACCTTGCGCGGCGCGATCCGCCGTTCGGCCGTAAGGCGCGGCCTGGGCAGCGTCCAGGCGACCGCAGCGGCGACGGCCAGCAGGCACGCCACGCCGAGCGCCGCCGCCTCCCGGTATCCGAGGGCGTACCCCGCGCCGGTGAGCACGGCCCCGGCGACGGCGGCGCCCCAGCCCGTCGGGGAGAGCATCAGCCGCGCCCCTGGCCCGCCGCATGGGCGACCCCGCCCGCCTGCGGCACCGGGACCGTGGCCAGCACCTCGGCGACCACGTCCGCTCCGGTCCGGCCGCTGAGCTCGGCTTCCGGGGTGAGGATCAGGCGGTGCGCGAGCACGGGCCCGGCCAGCGCCTTGACGTCCTCCGGCAGCGCGTACGGCCGCCCCTGCGAGGCCGCCCGCACCCGGGCCGCCCGCAGCAGCGCGACACTTCCGCGCGGCGAGGCGCCCAGCCGTACGTCGGGCAGCGTCCGCGTGGCGGCGGCGACGCGCACCACGTAGTCGTAGAGCGGTTCGGCGACCTGGATTCCGGCCGCGACCCGGATGAACTCCGAGATGTGCCGGGCGGAGGCGATCGTCGACAGCGACTCGGGAGCCGCCCCCGCCGCCGATCCGCTCACCACCGCGACCTCGGAGGCGTGGTCCGGGTAGCCGACGGTCACCCGCATCAGGAACCGGTCGAGCTGCGCCTCCGGCAGCGGATACGTGCCGCCCATGTCCACCGAGTTCTGCGTGGCGATCACCATGAAGGGCCGCGGCACCTCATGCGTTTTGCCGTCGGCGGTGACCCGCCGCTCCTCCATGACCTCCAGCATCGCCGACTGCGTCTTGGGCGACGCCCGGTTGATCTCGTCGCCCAGCACGACGTTGGCGAAGACCGGCCCGGGCAGGAAGTCGAACGTGCCGGTGTTCTGGCGGTAGACCGTCACGCCGGTGATGTCGGAGGGCAGCAGGTCCGGGGTGAACTGCACCCGCGCGAAGTCCGCTTCGAGCGAGGCCGCGATGCACCGCGCCAGCGTGGTCTTGCCTGTGCCCGGCACGTCCTCGATGAGCAGATGCCCTTCGGAGAACAGGCAGACCAGGGCGAGTTCGACGGTCTCGCGCTTGCCCTTGACGACGCGCTCGATGTTGTCGCCGAGGGCGTGGAAGCACTGGGCGAAGAGCGAGACGGCGTCGTTCTGGCCCTGGTTGGGGTACTGGGGAGGAACGGTCATCGGGCGCTCTCTCGGTCGGTTCGGGCGCGGTTCAGGTGCATTGCCATAGGTCCTGGGGGGAGAACCGGCCGATGTGGTGGTTGGCGGTGTTGACCCACAGGTCGCTGACGTAGTCGCTGGTCCTGCCGTTCCAGTCGATGCGGTCCCAGATGCTGCTCTGGTCATGGTTGACGTTGTTGGTGGCGTGCACCCCGGTGACCTGGCAGTGGACGGTGAGCACCGTGCTGTTGTCTCCTGCCGGGATCGGCTTGCCGTCCCGGTTCGCGGTGGTGGCCCACGGGCTGGTGTGGATGTAGACCGGGTCGTTGTTGTTGGTGTTGTCGGTCACGCGGATGCCGCGCGCCGGCGGCGTCAGGTCGATCGTCGCGCTCCCCGGCGCCGACCCCGCCGCGTTCGTCGCGGTCACCGTCACGTTGTACGTGTTGCTGTTCCGCAGACCGGTGATGGTGCGCGACGTGCCCGACGTGGTCGCGCTGCCGCCGGGCCAGTTCACCGTGTACGTCGACCCGTTGGCGCCGGACCAGGAGACGGTGGCACCGTGCCCGCCCTGCGGTACCGAGACGTGCACCGTGGGCGCCGTGGGGACCTGGCACGGGTGGGCCGGGGCGGAGGGCGGGGAGGCCTTGTCGCCGGCGCCGCCCGTGTAGTGGGCGATCACGGTGAAGGTGTACTGCTGCGCGCAGGACCCGCCCCTCACCTGGAAGGTGAACGGGCCGTTCGGGCCCACCGAGGACGGGGTGACCGCGGCACCGGCGGGGGCGCCCGCGAGGGTGTAGTCCTTCGGTGTCGTGCCCGACGCGGGGGCGAACGTCACCGTGATCGTGCCGCTGCCCGACGCGACCTGAGGGGTGCCCGGGGCCATCGGCTGGGGGCACCCGGGCTGCCAACCGGCGCCGCAGTCCGGGGACTTGGAAGCGGGCGGGGGCGGCGGGCCCTGGGCGGCGGGCGGGGCCGTCGGCGGCTGCGGGAGCCGGGTGGGCTGCGGCGGGCCCGAGGGCGAGTTCGCCGTGACCGGGTCCTGCTGCTGCGGCTTGCGGGCCGTGGGCACGTCGGTGGAGTACTTGCCGACGGACTGCGCCTTGCCGTCGGCGCCGACGACCGCCGCGGCGGCGTTGTCCTGGTCGTTGGCCCACAGCAGCCCGTCGCGGACGAACAGGTCCAGCCGGCCGGGGACACCGGTCACCCGGATCCCGGGGTCGAATCCGGCGGTGTCCTTGTTGTAGACCAGCAGGCTGCCGGTGGTCTGGTCGGGGATGTAGACCCGGTGGCCGAGGATCTGCGGGGTGCCCAGCCGGTGGCCGCCGACCGGGACCCTGGTGTTGGTCTGCTGCCCGGCGCCGGTGTCGACCAGGGCGAGCCAGCCGCTGTCGGCCGCCAGGACGGGCACGGTCGGGCCGTCCGTCTGCTGCGGCACCAGGACGGCCGCCGGATCCGAACCGCCGATCCCGCCCTGGAGGTTGAACGAGCTCTGGGCGCCCGCGGTGAGCGTCTTCATCACGGCCGCGCTGGTGTCGGTGACGACGGGCTGGCCGGCGGCGAGGGTGAGGACGAGGGTGTCGCCGGGCTTGCCGGCCTCGACCGGCGAGCCCTTGTGGCCACCGGTGACCGGTACGACCTGCCCGTTGCCCGGTACCGGCACCCACAGGGTGCCCTCGGGGTCGGCGACCGCCGTGCCCAGCCTGCCGCCGAGGCTGACCGGACCCCCGATCGGCGTCGTGCGCAGCGGATCGATCTGCTGGACGGTTCCCTTGGCCGGGTCGAGCAGGTAGGAGAACGCGCCGCCGGAGACCAACTGCATCCCGGGCGTGCCGTAGTCGGCGGACTGCTCGGCGGTCAGCTGCGAGCCGTCGATCCGCACCACCCGGCCGGTCTTCTCGTCGAGCACCAGAACGCTCTTGCCGTCCTGGGAGATCTGCACCCGGTGGCCGTCCATCCCCGGCAGCGCGACCTTGCCGTCCACCGCGCCGGTCAGGCCGTCGGCGTGCGCGACCTCGCCCTTCTTGGCGCTGCCGAGCCAGGCGCCGATGTCGGCCAGGTGCGGCAGCGCTCCCGCGGCACCGACGCCCACGGCGACGGAGGTCCCGATGAGCGCGCCGACGGCACCGATGGCGACATATCCGGTCGTACGCGTGCGGGTCGGACGGATGTGATCCCATGCGGCGGCGGCCAGTTCGGCGCAGCGCCGCCGCAGGACGTCCCGGCGGCGAGCGCGCGGTTCGGGGACGGCGGTCTTCTCGTTCAGCCTGCGCGGCCGCAGTCCCGGGGCGCGCTCGCGGTGGCCGCCGGGCCCGCGCCCGCTGTCCGACGCAGAACCAACCCCCGCCATTCCCGGCTCCCCCACAACGCGGACACGCCTTACGCGGTCACGAGGTTAGCTGGCGGCGTCGGCGGTGTCAGCGCGGTTCGGCAAGCTGTGACGCAGGGGTTACCGCAGGCCTGCGTCGCGCGGTCTCCGGGCGGTCCTGCCCGCCGCCGGGGCCTGGCGTACGCTGGGCGGGTCCGTCGTTCCACCCCTTCCGGAAGGGACACCCCGGTGCCCGACAACGCCGAGCTGCAGTCCGTCCTCGACCGCGCCGCCGGCGGGGGCCGGATCACCCCTGAAGAGGCGCTCGACCTCTACCGCTTCGCGCCGCTGCACGCGCTGGGCGCCGCCGCCGACGCGATCCGCCGCCGCCGCTACGCCGGCACCGAGCACATCGCCACGTACATCATCGAGCGGAACATCAACTACACGAACGTGTGCGTCACGGCGTGCAAGTTCTGCGCGTTCTACGCCCCGCCGAAGGACACCGACAAGGGGTGGACCCGCGACCTCGACGACATCCTGCGGCGCTGCGCCGAGACCGTGGAACTGGGCGGCACCCAGATCATGTTCCAGGGCGGCCACCACCCCGACTTCGGCGTGGAG
>CAYNNX010000474.1:0-5145 GCA_964398515.1 uncultured Streptantibioticus sp.
ACCCGGCCCGTGCGCGTCGCCCGCGCCGGCACGGCCGCGCGCGACGGCTACGGCTGCGTCCTGCACGCCCTGACCGCCGCCGAGACCGCCGCGCTGGCGGGCAGCGCACGGCGCCGCGGCGTCACCGTCAACGACATGCTGATCACCGCACTCGCCCTCGCCGTGACCCGCTGGAACACCGCACACCACCGCCCGGCCGGCCCGGTGCGCATCACCATGCCGATCAACACCCGCCCCGCGGAACACCGCTTCGAGGCGATCAGCAACCTCTCCCGCCTCACCTCCATCGACGCCGGCCCCGCGACCGACGGCGACCCGGCCGCCCTGCTGGCCTGCGTCGCCGCACAGACGCAGCGCGCCAAACGCACCCACCCCCCGGCCGGCGGACCCGCCGCCGTGCTGCTCGGCGCGCCCGGGGTGCCCCACGCACTGCGCAGGGCCATGGTCCCGGCGGTGCGGGCGGCCGCCCGGCGGCTCGCCGACACCACCATGCTCAGCAACCTGGGCCGCCTGCCCGAGCCCCTGCCGTTCGCCGGGGCCGCACCGGTGACCGGGCTGTGGATGGCGGCCCCCGCACCGCTGCCGCGCGGGGTGTCGGTCTCCACGCTGACCGTCTCCGGCCGGCTCCATGTGGCCGTCCGCCACCGCATGGCCGTCCTCGACGCGGCAGCGGCCGCCGCGTTCACCGAGTTGTTCACCGGTGCCCTGGCGGACCTGGCCCGACTGCCCGCCGTCCCCGAGCGGCTACCGACCGAAGGAGCCGATCCGTGACCGACCCCGCATCCCCCCACCGGCTGCGCTCCCTCTACGAGGACCCGGCCGTCCCGATCGCCTCCGGCGCCGAACGCGCCCGCCGCCAGCTGCGGATGATCGAACCGGTCCTCGACGCGGCGGCCGCCGCCGGAGCCTCCCTGCGCATCCTCGACATCGGCTGCGGCGACGGGGAGGCCACCGCCGAACTCGCCCGCCGCGCCCACGGCCACACCGTCATCGGCGCCGACTGGTCGCGCCAGGCCCTCGACCGGGCCCGCCGCCACGGGCTGACCCTGGTCCGGGCCGGGCTGGAGGACCCGGGCCTGCCCTTCGCAAGCCACAGCCTGGACGTCGCGGTGCTCAGCGAGGTCATCGAACACCTCGTGGACACCGACGCCGCCCTCGACGAGATCGTCCGCGTCCTGCGCCCCGGCGGATCGCTGCTGCTGTCCACCCCCAACCTGGCCGCCTGGTTCAACCGCGGTCTGCTGCTCCTCGGCGTCCAGCCGGTCTTCACCGAGGTCAGCCTGCGCGGCATCTACGGCAGACCCGGCCGCGAAGTCGTGGGCCATCTGCGGGTGTTCACCCGTCGCGCGCTCACCGGGCTGCTCGCCGCCCACCGGTTGCGCGTCGTCGAACTGCGCGGCGCCTGCTACCACGACACCCCGCGGCCGCTGCGCCCGCTCGACCGGCTCTTCCGCCACGTGCCGGAGCTCGCGGCCGATCTGCTCGTGCACGCCACCACCCCGTCCGCCCCCCACGACTGGACGCCGTCGGCACGGCCGTCCCTGCCGGTCCCCTCGGAGGACCCCATGCCGGTCACCAGGAAACTGCTGGAACTGCTCGCCTGCCCGGTCGACAAGGGCCCGCTGCTCTACGACGAGGCGACCGACTCGCTCTACAACCCCCGGCTGCGCCGCCGCTACCCCGTCGTCGAAGGCGTCCCCCACCTCCTCGCCGACCAGGCCGAGACGGTGGACGCCGCAGGACACCTGCGCATCGTCGGCCGCACCGCCGGGCAACCGCACCGGCGCCCCGGGCGGGGCGGGCTCAATGACGTGCCGGCCGCCCAGTGACCGGGCCCTGCGGCCCCAGGCGCACCCGTACGAACCGCGGCCGGTACAGCGCCACGTCGCGGTTGACGTTCTCCTGGACCGGCGCGGACGGCGAGCCGAGCCAGTTGACGTCGTAGGAGAGCAGCAGCCCGTCGGCGCCGGTGAACTCCGGGTGCGCCTGCGGGTTGTAGACCGCCGCGTTGCCCTGCGCGGAGGCGTCCTGCGGCAGCGGCGGCGCGAAGCCGGGGGAGGGGCCGTGCCACGGCCCGGTCGGGGAGCACGCCCAGTACGAGGTGAGCGCCGCCAGCCCGCTCGCCGCCGGGCCGCCGGTGTCCATGGTCAGCAGCGCCCACGTCCCGCCCTGGCGGACCACCGTGTACCCGGTGCCGACCCCGCGGCGGCCGCCGTCCCCCAGGACCGGCTCGGCGCGCGACAGCAGCGGCTGCCAGCCCGTGCCGTCCCAGTACCGCCACGCGGCACCGTCCGCCAGCCGCCCGGCCGGCACCCTGGCCAGATAGGCCCGCGAGGAGGTCCCGCCGCGCCCCGGCCCGTCGTCGCCGCCGAAGACGTAGGTCCAGCCGTGGTCGCTCACCGCGGTCGTGCCGAAGAGCACCCGCGCGCCGGGGGAGGGCACCGCCCACTGGTCGGCGACCCGGGTGACGCCCAGCGGCCGCAGGTCCGGCAGGGAGAGGGTGGCGACCTCGGTCGCCGTCGGCACCCCGTACAGCCACGGCGGCGGAGCTGCCGCCCGGTCCCACAGCAGCACCCGGACGACTTGCTCGGCGGAGCCCGGCGTGCGCGGCTCGACCACCGCCTGCATGGGCCAGCGCCAGATCTGCGGATCGGCGTTCAGGTCCGGGAAGAAGGAGCGGGGGGAGTCCGCCGTGCCGCCGAGCAGGGTGCGCTCCAGCCTGCCGTCCCGGGACATCACCAGGACCGCGTTGTGCACCGACAGCGGCAGCCGCCCGCCACGGGTGTCACGCCAGGGGTACGGCTGCCCGAGCGGGTTCGGCGGCGGCTGGACGCGGTCGAGGAACGGGTCGTCGGCGAGCCACAGCGTGCGCCCGTCGGGCAGCCGGACCGAGTGCGTGCCGTCCCCTCCCGTCCAGCCGACCGGGCCGGACCGGGCGTCGCCGTAGGCCGTGAACGCGTCCGTGACCGCCGGGTCCTCGGCCCACGAGGTGATCTGCAGGCCCGCGCAGCCCGCCGCGCGGCGCCCGCCGCCGGAGCAGCCGCAGGCCGCCACGGCGAGGACGACGACAGCTGCGGCCAGGGCGATACGGAATCGCTTACGCAGGAAAACCCGGACGGCCCCGAATGACCAACTCCAGCTCACCCAGCAGTTATTGACATACCGTCAACTCGCCAAACCCCGTGACAGCGAAGCAGGAGGAGGGCCCATGACCCTGGCCGCCGCGCTCGCCCCGCGCCTGCCGCACCGCGTGCTGGCCCCCGCCCTCGACGCCCTCTACCCGCGGCAGGAGCCGGAGCTCGCCCGGCTGGCCGAGATCTGCCCGCCGCACGGCACCGCCCTCGACGTCGGCGCCTGGTACGGGCCGTGGACCCGGCGGCTGGCCCGGCGCGCGGACCGGGTGGTCGCCCTGGAACCCGTGCCGGAGGTCTGCGCGGCGCTGCGCGGCACCGTCCCGCCCGGCGTCGAGGTGATCAACGCCGCCGCCTCCGACCGCGGCGGCCGTGCGCCGATCTGGCTCGCCGACGGCGCCGCGGGCGAGTCGCGCGGACTGACGTCGCTGGAGCCGAGGCCCGCGGTCCACCGCCGCACCCGCAGCGTCCGGCTGGTCACCGTCGACGAACTGGACCTGACCGAGGTGACCTTCGTCAAGGTCGACGTCGAGGGCCACGAGGCCGCGGTGCTGCGCGGCGCCGAGAAGACGCTGCGCCGCGACCGCCCCAACCTGTTCGTGGAGACCGAGACCCGCCTCCAGCCCGTCGAGCGCGTCATCGGCCTGCTGCGCGCATGGGGCTACCGCGGCTGGGTGCTGCCCGGCCGGGAGTGGCTCCCGCTCGACGCCTTCGACCTCCCGGCCCACCAGCGCGCCTGCGCGCACGTCGTCCGCCGCGGCCTGCTGCGCCGCTCGCTGCGCCCGCGGCCGCGCTACGTCAACTCCGTGCTCTTCACCCCGCAGGAGGCGCCGCCCCCCGGCGGTTAGCGGCCGCCGGCTACCGCGGGTGTCTGCGCGCGGCCCGCAGGAACTCCCGGTTCATCGTGGCGATGGACTGCAGCGGGATCCCCTTCGGGCAGGCCACCGCGCACTCGCCGGTGTTGGTGCAGCCGCCGAAGCCCTCGTCGTCCATCCGCCCGACCATGTCCAGCACCCGGCTCTCCCGCTCCGGCCGCCCCTGCGGCAGCACGTTGAGGTGGACCACCTTCGCCGCGGTGAACAGCATCGCCGAGCCGTTGGGGCAGGCCGCCACGCACGCGCCGCAGCCGATGCACTCGGCGTGCTCGAACGCGGTGTCCGCGACCGGCTTGGGCACCGGCGTGGCGTGTGCCTCCGGGGCGCTGCCCGTCGGCGCCGTGATGTAGCCACCCGCCCCGATGATCCGGTCGAACGCGGACCGGTCGACGACGAGGTCCTTCACCACGGGGAAGGCCGCCGCCCGCCACGGCTCGACGTCGATGGTGTCGCCGTCGCGGAAGTGCCGCATGTGCAGCTGGCAGGTGGTGGTCCGCTCCGGGCCGTGCGCCTGTCCGTTGATCACCATGCCGCAGGCGCCGCAGATCCCCTCGCGGCAGTCGTGGTCGAAGGCGACCGGCTCCTCGCCGCGGAGGATCAGCTCCTCGTTGAGGGTGTCGAGCATCTCCAGGAACGACATGTCCGGGGAGATCCCGTCGACCTCGTAGGTGGTCATGGCACCGGCGGCACCGGGGCCGGACTGCCGCCAGATGCGCAGAGTGAGCTTCACGTGTAACTCCGCTGGATGGGGTGGACGTATTCGAAGACCAGCGCTTCCTTGTGCAGTACGGGCGCGCTGCCGGTGCCGGTGAACTCCCAGGCGGCCGCGTACGAGAAGCGGTCGTCGTCGCGGGCGGCCTCGCCGTCGGGCGTCTGGCTCTCGGTGCGGAAGTGGCCGCCGCAGGACTCCTCGCGGTGCAGGGCGTCCAGGCACATCAGCTCGGCGAGCTCGAAGTAGTCGGCGATCCGGTTGGCCTTCTCCAGCGCCTGGTTGAGCTCCTCGCCGCCGCCGGGCACCTTCACCCGGCGCCAGAACTCCTCGCGCAGCTCCGGGATCCGCTCCAGCGCCTTGCGCAGCCCGGCGCCGTCGCGGGCCATCCCGCAGTGGTCCCACAGCAGCCCGCCCAGCTCCCGGTGGA